>NZ_SLVM01000006.1 GCF_004339675.1 Rhodovulum steppense | reverse complement strand
GATCCTCCACCGACCGGCGATACATCTCCTCGTACCGCGCCCCGTCAACATGCGCAGAACGCACAAAATCAGGCAAAGGCGCGTAAAGCTTGTCGGTATCTTCCCCGGCCGCGGTCGCGTTCATCGTCTCGGTCTCCTTCTCCTACCGACCGGAAGACGCCGCAGCGTCACCGGCCCTCACGTTTTTGGCATTTACCACAGTCTGTAAAGAATCAACGCGGCAATACGAATGCGCGCGATGAATTGTGAAGGCTCTGACCGCGAGGCGGGCCAGGATAGTAAAAATGTTTACCAAGCCGTCTCCGACCCGCCTTGCGGGCGGCCGGGGTGGCGCTGCAGGCCGGGCGGGCAGGCGGTCAGCTCTCATAGCGCGTGGCCCCGCGGCGGCGTTCGTCTACGGAATTGGCCAGGATCGCCGCCTGATGGGCGCGCTGGTCGCAACTGGCGCGCGGGCAGATCCGGCAGTTGATGCCGATCGGCGTGACGCGGGCGCCGGTCAGTCCCTCGGAATAGCCGATCTCGGCGGCATGCTCGATCGCGCAGCCCATCGCCACGGCCAGCCGCAGATCCTGGCTGTGGCGGGTGAAGGTGGGCCGGTCCACGGTGCGCGAGAACACGAAGAACTGGCTGGAATCGGGCATCTCGACGAATTGCGGCACGATCCGGCCGGGCGTGCGGAACGAGGTGTGGACATCGAGCCGCGGGCAGGCGCCGCCATGTTCGGCGAGGTGGAAATCGGTGGCGTTGAACCGCTTGGTGACATTGCCCGCCTTGTCGATCCGCAGGAAGAAGAACGGCACCCCCTGCGCGCCCGAGCGTTGAAGGGTCGTGGCGCGGTGGCAGGCCTGTTCGAAGCTGACGCCGAAGCGGATCGCCAGATGGTCGAAATCGTACTTGCTGGCGCGGGCCTCGGCAAGGAAGCGGTCATAGGGCATCAGCACGGCGGCGGCGAAATAGTTGGCCAGTTCCACACGGCAGCGCGACAGGCCCTGCGGATCGGCGATACCGGATTGTTCGAGCAGCGCATCCAGCGTTGCGCGCTGTTCCATCAGCCCCGCGACATGGACGAGCTGGAAGACCCGGTTGGGATGGTCGAGCCCCTCGGAGAGCAGGATTTCCCGCCGGGTTTCGTCATGTTCGCGCAGTCCCTGGCGCAGATCGTCCACCGGCACGACGCGCACCATCAGGCCCAGCCGGTCGCGCAGCCGGGCCTTGAGCGCGGGATAGAGGTCGTCGGGCGCGGTGCAGAGCCCCTCGCAGAAGGTTTCGGCGGCGGATTCAAGCTCGGCGAAATGGTTGCGCTTGCGGCGGAAGTAGTTGTGCACCACCGCCTCGGGCGAGGAGGCAAGCAGGGCTTCGCCATCCTCGCGCCTCGCATCGGTCACCGAAAGCAGCCGGTCGGTCGTCGCCAGATAGGCGCGGTGCAGATGCAGGAAGCAGGCGACCAGTTCCGGGCTGTGGACCTGGGCTGCGCGCAGTTGCGCAAGGTCGGGGCGGCGGCTGTCGAACAGCGGATCCTGCACCGTCGCGCGCAGGTCGGCCAGGACGGTGGTGTCCTCGTCCTCGGCGATATCGCGCCAGTCGACGCCATAGGTCTCGAACAGCCGCAGCATGACCGCGGCGGACACGCTGCGTTCGTTCTTTTCCAGCAGGTTGACGTAAGAGGTGCTGATCCCCAGCGCCTTGCCCATCTGCGCCTGGGTCTCGCCGCGCTCCAGCCGGAGGCGCCGCAGATGCGGGCCGATGAACGTCTTCTGCATTGCTCCCCTCCGCGCCCTCCCCGGCGCGTCGATTTCACATTTTCACAACTTCTTGGAAATGTAAAACCTCGCGTTCACAGCAGGACCCGTATTCGTTTCTCCTTTGGCTTGGCATGTGGGCAAGTCGGCGCAGATCAGGCCAAGAACCAGGCGCGCGAGGAGGATCCTGACATGAAGACCGGATTGACCCATCTGTTCATTCCCGGCCCCACGAACATTCCCGAACCCGTCCGGCAGGCCATGAACGTGCCGATGCAGGACATGCGGGCGCCCGATTTCGGCGATCTGACGCTGGGGCTGTTCCGCGATCTGAAACGGGTGTTCCGGACCGAGACGGGCACGGTCTTCCTGTTCCCGGGGTCGGGGACGGGCGCGTGGGAGGCGGCGATCACGAACACGCTGAACCCCGGCGACAAGGTGCTGATGTCGCGCTTTGGCCAGTTCTCGCATCTGTGGGTCGAGATGGCGGAACGGCTGGGCCTCGATGTCGAGGTTATCGACGTGCCCTGGGGTGCGGGCTGCCCGGTCAAGGAATATGCCCGCCGCCTGGGCGCCGACCGAAAGGGCGAGATCAAGGCGGTCTTCGTCACCCATAACGAGACCGCGACCGGCGTGACCTCGGACGTGGCGGGGGTGCGCCAGGCGCTGGACGAGAGTTATCACGACGCGCTTCTGTTCGTGGACGGCGTGTCCTCGATCGCGTCCATCGACTTCCGGATGGACGAATGGGGTGTCGATCTGGCCGTGACCGGCAGCCAGAAGGGGCTGATGCTGCCCGCGGGGCTGGGCGTTCTGGCGGTCAGTGAAAAGGCGATGGCGGCGTCGAAGACCGCCACCATGCGGCGGGCCTATTTCGAGTTTTCCGACATGGTGACCCTGAACGCCACGGGCTATTTCCCCTATACCCCGCCGACCCAGTTGTTCCACGGGCTGCGCCGGTCGCTGGACCGCATCTTTGCCGAGGGGCTGGACAATGTCATCGCCCGCCATCGTCGGCTGGCCGAGGGGGTGCGCCGCGGCGTGCAGGCCTGGGGGCTGAACCTGGTGGCCGAGGCGCCCGTCTTCTACTCGGACACGGTGTCCGCGATCCGGGTGCCCGCGGATGTGGATGCGCGCGAGGTGATCCGCATCGGCTATGAACACTACAACATTTCCTTCGGCAGCGGGCTTGCGCAGCTTGCGGGCAAGGTGTTCCGCATCGGCCATCTGGGCGATCTGAACGAGGGGATGTGCCTGACCGCGCTTTCGCTGGCGGAATTGTCGCTGGCCGGGGCGGGTGCCAAGGTCGCGTTCGGTTCGGGCGTGGCGGCGGCGCAGGCATGGTATGCGGAAACCGCCCCGGCGGCCCGGATGAACATCGCCGCCGAATGAGGCAGGTCAAAACCCTCCAGAACGGAGACAAGGCATGAGCCACACCCTACACCCGCTCAGGCGGCAACGCCTGCAACGGTCCGAACTCGCGGTCCCGGCCTCGAACCCCACGATGGTCGAGAAGGCCGCCGACAGCGAGGCGGATTACGTCTTTCTCGACCTCGAGGACGCGGTGGCCCCGCCCGAGAAGGAACAGGCCCGCAGGAACGCGATCCAGGCGCTGAACGACATCGACTGGGCGGCCAAGGGCAAGACGGTTTCGGTGCGGATCAACGGGCTTGATACGCATTACATGTATCGCGATGTCGTCGACGTGATGGAGCAGGCGGGCGACAAGGTTCACACGCTGCTCGTGCCCAAGGTGGGTGTGCCTGCCGATCTGTACATGGTCGAGGCGATGGTGAACCAGATCGAGCAGGGCAAGGGCTATCAGACCCGCGTGGGCCTTGAGGCGCTGATCGAGACGGCGCTGGGCATGGCCAATGTCGAGGACATCGCGCGGTTTGGCGGGCGGCTTGAGGCGCTGCATTTCGGGGTGGCGGATTACGCGGCCTCGATGCGGGCGCGCACGGTGAATATCGGCGGGCTGAACCCGAACTATCCGGGCGACCAGTGGCATGCCTCGATCACCCGGATGGTGGTGGCCTGCCGGGCCTATGGCTTGCGGGCGGTCGATGGTCCCTTCGGCGATTTCTCGGATCCCGAGGGCTACAAGGACGGCGCACGGCGGGCCGCCGCGCTGGGTTGCGAAGGCAAATGGGCAATCCATCCCAGCCAGATCGCGCTGGCGAACGAGGTTTTCAGCCCGCCCGAAACCGAAGTGACACGTGCCCGGCGCATCATCGAGGAATTGCGCAAGGCCGAGGCCGAGGGGCGGGGGGCCGCAGCATTGGACGGCAAGATGATCGACGCGGCGTCGGAGCGGATGGCGATGAACGTCATCACGGTGGCCGACGCGATCGCGGCCAAGGGTTAGGGCGGCGGATTTCGCAGCATCCGGGAGGAAACAGATGGACATTCACGAACATCAGGCCAAGGAAATCCTTGCGGGCTTCGGTGTGCCGGTGCCGCGCGGCGGGCTGGCCTACAGCCCCGAACAGGCGGCGTTTCGCGCCCGTGAACTGGGCGGGACCGGCTGGGTCGTCAAGGCGCAGGTCCATGCGGGCGGCCGTGGCGAGGCGGGCGGCGTCAAGGTCTGCAAGTCCGAACATGAGGTCTACGATTTCGCCAAGGGTCTGTTGGGGCGGCAACTGGTGACGCGCCAGACCGACCAGAACGGCAAGGGCGTCTATCGGCTCTGGGTCGAGGAAGCCACCGATATCGCCAAGGAACTTTACCTGGGCTTCGTGCTCGACCGGAAGTCCGAGCGCATCATGCTCGTCGCCTCGTCGAGCGGCGGGATGGAGATCGAGGAGATCGCCGAGGAAGACCCCGACAGCCTGGTGCGCATGGTGGTCGATCCCGCGCATGGGCTGGTCGAATACCAGGCCCGAGAACTGGCGTTCCGGCTGGGGCTGACGGGCGACCAGATCGGCCAGATGGTCAAGGCGGTGCGCGCCTGCTACCGCGCCTATCGCGACCTTGACGCCACCATGGTCGAGATCAACCCGCTGGTCATCACCGGGTCGGGCGATCTGGTGGCGCTGGATGCCAAGATGAGTTTCGACACCAACGCGCTCTATCGCCGCCCGCAGGTCGCCGCACTGCGCGATCCCAGCCAGGAGGATTCGCGCGAGGCGATGGCCCATGACAACGGGCTGGCCTATGTCGGGCTCGATGGCGATATCGGCTGCATCATCAACGGTGCGGGCCTCGCCATGGCGACGATGGACATGATCAAGCTGTCGGGCGGCGAGCCTGCGAATTTCCTGGATATCGGCGGCGGCGCCAGCCCCGAACGGGTGATGACCGCCTTCCGCACGGTGCTGTCGGATCCGAATGTCAGCGTGATCCTTGTCAACATCTTCGCGGGCATCAACCGCTGCGACTGGGTCGCGAAAGGCGTGGTCGAGGCCTACAAGGCCGAGGGGCTGACCCTGCCCGTGGTGGTGCGCCTTGCGGGAACGAATGTGGATGAGGGCCGCAAGATCATCGACGAGTCGGGCCTGCCGCTCATCACCGCCGAGACGCTGGCCGAGGCCGCCGAAAAGGCCGTGGCCGCGCGTCCGAAGAAAGCTGCCTGAGGGAGGAGACCCATGGCTATTCTGATCGACGAGAACACCAAGGTCGTTGTCCAGGGCATGTCGGGCCGCATCGGCAAGTTCCATGCCGAGGAAATGATCGAATATGGCACCAATGTCGTGGCAGGCGTGACGCCGGGCAAGGGCGGCGAGACGGTGCTGGGACGGCCCGTCTTCAACACCGTGCGCGAGGCGGTCGAGGCGACGGGGGCCGAGGCGGCGCTGCTGTTCGTGCCGCCGCCCTTTGCGGCGGATGCGATGATGGAGGCGGCGGATGCCGGTATCCGCACCGCGGTCAGCGTGACCGACGGCATCCCCGCGCAGGACATGATGCGGGTGAAACGCTTCCTGCGCCGCTATCCGCGCGAGAAGAAGATGCAGCTGATCGGCCCGAACTGCGCGGGCGTGATCTCGCCCGGCAAGGGCTTCATGGGGATCATGCCGCCGCATATCTACATGCCGGGCCGGGTCGGCATCGTCGGCCGCTCGGGCACGCTGGGCTATGAGGCAGCCAGCCAGATGAAGGCGCTGGGCATCGGGGTGTCGACCAGCGTGGGCATCGGCGGCGACCCGATCAACGGCTCGTCCTTCAGGGACATCCTCGAACTGTTCGAGGCCGATCCGGATACCGATGCCGTGATGCTGATCGGCGAGATCGGCGGCCCGCAGGAGGCCGAGGCCGCCGCCTATGTCGAGGCGCATATGAAGAAGCCCGTGGTCGCCTATATCGCCGGGCTGTCCGCGCCCAAGGGCCGCAAGATGGGCCATGCCGGCGCGATCATCTCGGCCTTCGGGGAAAGCGCGCAGGAAAAGGTCGAAATCCTGTCCGCGGTCGGCATCACGGTCGCGCCGAACCCGTCCGCCATGGGCCAGACCATGGCCGATGTGCTGGCCAAGCGCGTGGCCGCCTGAAGCGCAAAGGCCCGGGGGCGCGCGGTGTTGCGTGGCCCCGGGCGCTCCCTATATCCTGCCTTGTTGGCGCTAGGATGAGGGGGCGAGCCATGGGTTATACCAGAACCGCGATGCTGATGGCGGCGATGACCGCGCTGTTCATGGGGATCGGCTATCTGCTGGGCGGCAGCGGCGGGGCGACCATCGCGCTGGTGGTGGCGGCGCTGATGAACGCCTTTACCTGGTGGAATTCCGACAAGATGGTGCTGCGGATGCACAACGCCCAGCCTGTCGGCCCGAATGACCGCTCGGGCCTGTCGCAGATGGTGGCGGAGCTGGCGCGCAACGCGAACATGCCGGTGCCTGCGGTCTATCTGATCGACACGCCGCAGCCCAATGCCTTTGCCACCGGGCGCAACCCCGAGAATGCGGCGGTGGCGGTGACCACGGGGCTGATGCAGACGCTCTCGCGCGAGGAACTGGCGGGGGTTGTCGCGCATGAACTGGCCCATATCCGCAACCATGACACCGCGATCATGACGGTGACGGCGACCTTTGCCGGGGCGATCACGATGCTGGCCAATTTCGCGCTGTTCTTCGGCGGCGGGCGCGACAACCGGATGGGGCCGATCGGGACCATCGCGCTGATGATCCTGGCGCCGATGGCCGCGGCTGTGGTGCAGATGGCGATCAGCCGGACGCGGGAATATGCCGCCGACAAGGCCGGGGCCGAGATCTGCGGCCAGCCGCTGTGGCTTGCCTCGGCGCTGGAGCGGATTCAGGTGGGGGCGGCGCGGATCGACAATGACGCGGCCGAGCGGAACCCGGCAACCGCGCATATGTTCATCATCAACCCGCTGCATGCCCACAAGCGCGACAACCTGTTCGCCACGCATCCCGCGACCGAGAACCGCATCGCGGCGCTGCGCGCGATGGCGGGGGCTGCGCCGCGTGCGGGTGGCGGTGCGCCCTGGGGCGCGGCCCCGCGCGGGCCGTCCGCGGGGCCCTGGGGCTGATTTCAGCCCCCGCGCCAGTCGGACAGCCAGCCCAGACCGGCCGCGATGTCGCCCCGCGGCCGGTATTCCGCGCCGAAGGGGCGGGTCCAGCCTGAGGCGGCGAATTCCGACAGCAGCCAGCGGAAATCCACCTCGCCCCGATCCGGTTCGGCCCGGTCGGGCACGCCTGCGAACTGGACATGGCCGATGCGGTCGTGCGCGGCGCGGAACCGGGTCAGCAGGTCGCCGCCCGTGATCTGCATGTGATAGCAGTCGAACAGGATCTTCAGGTTCGGGCGATCCAGTGCCGCAACGATGCGCAATGCGTGATCGAGGCTGGCCAAGTGATAGCCCGGCACGTCGCGCGGGTTCAGCGGCTCGATCAGGATGGTGATCCCTCGGGCCGCGGCCAGGTCGCAGGCATGGGCCAGATTGGCGCGGAATGCCGCCTCTGCCCCCGCCGCGCCGTGGGTGATGCCCGCCATCACATGCACCGCGTCCGTGCGTGTCGCCGCGGCATGGTCCAGCGCCTGCGCGATCCCGGCCCGCGCCTGCGGTTCGCGGCCGGGCAGGGCGGCCAGCCCGAATTCGCCGCGCGCCCGCTCGCCGGGGGGCGTGTTGAGCGAGAGCATCGGCAACCCCGTCCCAGCCAGCGCGGCCGCCACCTCGGCCACCGGAACCGCATAGGGGAAATGGCATTCGACCGCGTCGAAGCCCGCGTCCCGGGCGGCGCGGATCGCCTGTGGCAAGGGCAGGTCGGTGAACAGGAAGCCCAGATTGGCCGAGAACCGCAGCCGCCCCATCAGCGTCCCCGCATCAGCATCTCGACCGGCCAGAGCGTGATCGCGGGGACATAGGTGATGACCATCAGCGCGGCGAACACGGTCAGCACGAACCACAGAAGCTGGGGAATGATCCTTTCGACCGGCAGGCGCGCCACCGCGCAGGCGGCGAACAGGTTCACGCCCAGCGGCGGTGTGATCATCCCCAGCGCCAGGTTCACCACCACGATCAGCCCGAAATGCACCGGATCGACCCCATAGGCGACCGCGATGGGCGCAAGGATCGGGGCCAGAACAAGGATCGCGGCCGAGGTTTCGATGAACATCCCAACCACCAGAAGCAGCAGGTTCACCGCCAGCAGGAAGGCGATGCGGCTTTCGAAGACATCCCGGAACCAGGCCGCGATTTCGTTCGGCAGGCCCGAGCGGGTGACGAGGAAGGAAAACAGTGCCGCGGCCGAGATGATGAGCATGATCGCCGAGGTGGCGATGACGGTTTTCTTCAGCACGCCCGGCAGGTCGCGCAGCCGCAGGTCGCGGTAGAATCCCATGCCGACGATCAGGGCGGTGGCGACCGCGACGGCGCTGGCCTCGGTCGGGGTGAAGATGCCGGAATAGATGCCGCCAAGGATCACCACCGGCACCATCAGCGCGGGCAACGCCGCCCAGAGTGCGGGGCCAAGGCGGGGGCGGTCGGCGCCATCCTCGCGCCCGATGCCGCGGACCCGGCACAGGATCAGCACCAGCGCCATCAGCGCGCCGCCGACCAGAAGCCCGGGGCCGATGCCCGCAAGGAACAGCTGCCCGATCGAGGTATCGGTCGAGACGCCATAGAGGATCAGCGGGATCGAGGGCGGGATCAGCACGCCCAGTTCCGCGGAACTGGCCTGCACCGAGGCCGCCATGGGGGCGGGATAGCCATGGCGCACCATGGCCGGGATCAGGATCGCGCCGATGGCAAAGGTCGTCGCGACCGATGAGCCCGAGACCGAGGCGAACAGCATGCAGGTCAGCACGCAGGAGGCCGCAAGCCCGCCCTGGATGCCGCCCACGATGGATTTCGCCAGTTCCACCAGCCGATGCGAGATGCCGCCCGCCGACATCAGGTTGCCCGCCAGGATGAACAGCGGGATCGCCATCAGCGGAAAGCTGTCGAGCCCGGTGAACATCCGCTGCGCCACCAGCAGAAGCGGCAGCCGCCCCTGCACCTCGATCCCGATGACCGAGGCAAGACCGATGGCGACCGCGATGGGCACGCCCAGCAGGAAGAGGATCGCCAGCGACAGGGCAAGCGCTGCGTTCATCGGGGGGACTCCAGCGGGTCGCCGATGCCCTGCCATGCGCGGATCATGCAGCCCAGAACGGCGATCAGGATGAAGGCGGAGCCCACGGGAAGCGCGGCATAGACCCAGGCGATGGAAATATCGAGCGCGGCAAGCTTCTGGCGCATCACCCGGCCGGTCATGGCCCAGCCCTGCCAGAGCAGGATGGAAAAGAAGCTCAGCGTCAGGATCATCGAAAGCTGGTAAAGCGCGCGGCCCAGGCGGCGGGGCAGGGCGGTCTGCACGATCCCGACCGCGATCATCGCGCCTTCGCGAAAGGCGGGCGCGACGCCCAGGAAGACCGACCAGATCATCGCGGAGCGCGTGACCACCTCGGACCATGTCGAGGGCGTGCCGAAGACGAAGCGTGCCGTCACCTGATAGAGCGCGAGTGCGGCCGCGATCAGCAGGAACAGGATCGCGAGCCACAGCGCGATGCGGGTGGTGACCGCCTCGATCCGCAGGAACAGGGTCATGGGCTTGCCGTGGCTGCCGCAGCACCGGCGCAGGGGGCTGCGCCGGGCCGGACCGTGGGGTACGGGGTCACTCGACCGCCTTGATCCGCTCGACCATCTCGGTGCCGTATTGGTCGGTATAGACGGCATAGGAGGATTGCTCGGCCAGCGCGGCAAAGGGGGCCTTGTCGATCTCGGTGATGACCTCCATCCCGTTTTCGATCAGCATGGCGACGCCTTCTTCCTCCAGCCGGTTGACCTCGGCCCGGGTTGCGGCGGCGGATGCGCGGGCGGCCTGAAGGAACCAGTCCTTCTGTTCGTCGCTGAGCCCGTCATAAAGCGCGGGCGCGGCCAGCACGACGGCGGGGGAATAGACATGCCCCGTGAGCGAGACGTATTTCTGCACCTCCCAGAACTTGGCCGCGGTGATGACGGTGACCGGGTTTTCCTGCCCGTCCACGACGCCCTGTTGCATCGCGCCGAACAATTCGGGGAAGGCCATCGGCGTGGGGGCGGCGCCCATGCCGGTGAAGGCGGCCATGTGGACCTTGTTTTCCATGGTGCGCAGCTTCAGCCCCTGCAGGTCCTCGGGCGTGCGCACCGGGCGCTGGGAATTGGTCACATGGCGAAAGCCGTTCTCGGTCCAGGCGAGGCCCACGAGGGTGTTCTCGCCGATCTTGTCCAGCAATTCCTGCCCGATCTCGCCATCCAGCACCTTGCGGGCATGGTCGTAGTCGCGGAACAGGAAGGGCAGGTCGAGCGCGAAGATCTCGGGCACGAAATTGCCCAGGGGGCCGGTCGAGGTGATGACCACGTCCATCGAGCCGATCTGCAAGCCCTCGATCATGTCGCGCTCGCCGCCCAGCTGGCCCGCGGGGGCCTGTTCGCCGGTGAAGGCGCCGCCCGAAAGCTCGGTCAGCGTGTCGATGAAGGCCTGCGCGCCGACGCCGTAATGCGAGGTCGGCGACAGCGAATGGCCGACCACGATCTTTTGCTGGGCCTCGGCGGCGGTGGTCAGCGCAAGCGCGGCGATGGTGCCGATCAGGACGTGTTTCATGGGTCTCCTCCCTTGGTTTTTCCGGTCTTTCAGGCCGCAGCTACGCCCCTGCGGTCCATGTGTTCGCGCAGAAGTTCGGCGAAATCGGCATTGGGTGCAAAGTCCAGCGCGCGGGCGCGGGGCGTGTCGATCCCGCCGGGCCAGCTTGCGACGATGGCCTCGGTCGCGGGGTCGGGGGCGGGGCGGATCAGGGCGGCGGTTTCGGGCCCGGCAAGCCGGGCCAGCGTGTCGATCATCTCGCCCACGGTGACGGAAATGCCCGGAAGGGTGATCGTCGGCTCGCCGCCCAGCGCCTCCTGCGCCAGCGCCGCGGCCCTCAGGATATGGTCAAGCGCCCGGGCGGGCGAGCCAAGATGCAGTCGCAAGTCACGCCCCACGGGCAGATCGGCGGGCTGCCCGGCCAGCGGGTCGCGCAGGATGCCGCTGGCAAAGCCCGAAGCCGCGCGGTTGGGGACGCCGGGGCGCACCGCGATGGTGGGAAAGCGCAGCGACCGGCCATGGATGAAGCCCCGGCGGGTGGCGTCGCGGACCAGCAATTCGCCCATCAGCTTTTGCGTGCCGTAGGAGGAGCGCGGCGCGGGCGGGGTGTCCTCGGTGATCGTGTCATTCGCGGTGCAGGAAAACACCGCCACGGACGAGGCGAAGATCAGCACCGGCGGGCGGCGCATCGCGCGGCAGGCATTCACCAGATCGACGGTGCCGTGCAGGTTGACCGCCATGCCGAGGTCGAAATCGGCCTCGGCCTGGCCCGAGACCACGGCGGCCAGATGGATCACCAGATCGGGGCTGTCCTCGGCCAGCCGGGCCAGCGTGGCGGGGGCGGACAAGGCGCCGGGCAGGGCATGGACGCGGCGCAGCCGGGCCAGCCGGTCAAGCGGTTCGGCCGCGATGTCATTGGCGATGATCGCCGAAATGCGGCGCGGCTCGCCATTCAGGGCAAGCGTGTCGCGCGCGGACAGGGCCGTGACCAGCATCTGCCCCAGAAACCCGGCCGCGCCGGTGATCGCGATCCTCACGCTGCGCATCCTCCCAATGCTTGCGGCGGGAAGGCTCGCATCCAATCGCCGGGGCGTCAATCGCCCGTGCGGGCGCCTGAAGGGGCTATTCCTGAAGGCTGACGACGCTCAGTTCGCCCTCTTCGCGGGACTGCATGGCCAATGCGGCGGCATGGCAGCCTGCGGCGGTGGTGAAATAGGGGATGCGGTCCATCAGCGCGACATTGCGCATCGAGCGGCTGTCCTCGACCGCCTGCGCGCCTTCGGTGGTGTTCATCACCAGATGCACCAGCCCGTCCTTCATCACGTCGACGATGGTGCGCCCGCCCTCATAGGCCTTGTTGACGAGCTGTGCCGCGATGCCGTTCTCGGCCAGGAACCTGGCGGTGCCCTGCGTGGCGAGGATGGAAAAGCCCAGATCGGTCAGGATCTGCGCGGTCTCGACCAGTTGCGGCGTCTTGTCGGAATCCTTGATCGACAGGAACACCGTGCCCTCGTGCGGCAGATGCGTGCCCGCGCCCATCTGCGCCTTGAGGAAGGCGCGGGGGAAGGTGCGGTCATAGCCCATCACCTCGCCGGTCGAGCGCATTTCCGGCCCCAGCAGCGTATCGACGCCGGGGAAGCGGGCGAAGGGCAGCACGGCCTCCTTGACCGCGAAACCCTCGATCTCGGGGGCCTTCAGGTCGAAATCGGCAAGTTTCTCGCCCGCCATGACGCGCGCGGCGATCGACGCGATGGGCGAGTTCACGGCCTTTGCGACGAAGGGCACGGTGCGGCTGGCGCGGGGGTTCACCTCGATCAGGTAGACCTCGCCATCCTTCACCGCGAATTGCACGTTCATCAGGCCGACGACGCCCAGTTCCAGCGCCAGCGCGCGGGTCTGGCGTTTCAGCTCCGCGACGATCTCGGGGGCCAGCGAATAGGGCGGCAGGGAACAGGCGCTGTCGCCGGAATGGACGCCCGCCTCCTCGATATGCTGCATGATGCCGGCCACATGCACGTCCTGGCCGTCGCACAGCGCGTCCACGTCGATCTCGGTCGCCCCCGACAGGTAGCTGTCGAGCAGGACCGGCGACTTGCCCGAGACCACAACCGCCTCGGCGATGTAGCGTTCCAGATGCGCCATGTCGCGAACGATCTCCATCGCGCGGCCGCCGAGGACATAGGAGGGGCGGATCACCAGCGGGAAGCCGATTTCCCCGGCCGCCCTGACCGCCGCCGCTGCGGATGCGGCGATGGCGTTATGCGGCTGCTTCAGCCCCAGCCGGTTGACCAGCGCCTGGAACCGCTCGCGGTCTTCGGCCAGGTCGATGGCGTCGGGCGTGGTGCCGAGGATCGGGATACCCTCGGATTGCAGCGCATCGGCGAGCTTCAGCGGCGTCTGGCCGCCGAACTGCACGATCACGCCATGCAGCGTGCCGCGCTCCTGCTCGACGCGCAGGATCTCCATCACATGCTCGAAGGTCAGCGGCTCGAAATAGAGCCGGTCCGAGGTGTCGTAATCGGTCGAGACGGTCTCGGGGTTGCAGTTGACCATGATGGTCTCGTAGCCCGCGTCCGTCAGTGCGAAACAGGCATGACAGCAGCAATAGTCGAACTCGATCCCCTGGCCGATCCGGTTCGGGCCGCCGCCCAGGATCACCACCTTCTTGCGGGTGCTGGGCCGCGCCTCGCATTCGACCTCGCCCATCACCGGGGTTTCATAGGTCGAATACATGTAGGGGGTCTGGGCCTCGAACTCGGCCGCGCAGGTGTCGATGCGCTTGAAGACGGCGGTGACGCCCAGATTGCGGCGGGCGCGGCGCACCTGATCCTCGTCCCGGCCGGTCAGATGGGCAAGGCGGGCATCGGTGAAGCCCATCATCTTGAGCTTGCGCAGGCCATCCTCGGTCACGGGCAGGCCGTCCTTGCGCAGCTTGTCCTCGGTCTCGACGATCTCGCGGATGCGGGCGAGGAACCAGGGGTCGTATTTCGTCGCGGCAAAGATGTCGTCGTCCGACAGCCCGTGCCGCATCGCCTGCGCGATCACCCGCAGCCGGTCGGGCGTGGCCCGGGACAGCGCCGCGATCACCTGCGCATGGTCGGGCGCGCCCTCGATCTCGATCTCGTCGAACCCGGTCAGGCCGGTTTCAAGCGAGGCCAGCGCCTTTTGCAGCGATTCGTGGATGGTCCGGCCAATGGCCATCGCCTCGCCCACGGATTTCATCGCGGTGGTCAGTTCCGGCTTGGCGCCCGGAAACTTCTCGAAGGCAAAGCGCGGGATCTTGGTCACGACATAGTCGATGGTCGGCTCGAAGCTGGCGGGCGTGACCTTGGTGATGTCGTTGTCGAGTTCATCCAGCGTATAGCCCACGGCAAGCTTCGCCGCGATCTTGGCAATCGGGAACCCGGTGGCCTTGGATGCCAGCGCAGAGGAGCGCGACACGCGCGGGTTCATCTCGATCACCACCATGCGCCCGTCTTCGGGGTTGATCGCCCATTGCACGTTCGACCCGCCGGTTTCCACCCCGATCTCGCGCAACACGGCGATGGAGCCGTTGCGCATGATCTGGTATTCCTTGTCGGTCAGCGTCAGCGCGGGCGCCACGGTGATGGAATCGCCCGTGTGCACGCCCATCGGATCGACGTTCTCGATGGAACAGACGATGATCGCGTTGTCCGCCTTGTCGCGGACCACCTCCATCTCGAATTCCTTCCAGCCCAGCAGGCTTTCGTCGATCAGGATCTGGTTGACCGGCGAGGCGTCGAGGCCGGTCTTGCAGTAATGCACGAATTCCTCGCGGTTATAGGCGATGCCGCCGCCGGTGCCGCCCAGCGTGAAGGCCGGGCGGATGATCGCGGGCAGGCCGACATGGTCGAGGGCGGCGATGCATTCCGCCATGCTGTTGGCGATGGTGGCCTTGGGGTTTTCCAGCCCGATCCGGTCCATCGCCTCGCGGAACAGCTTGCGGTCCTCGGCCATCTCGATGGCCTGCCGGTTGGCGCCGATCAGTTCCACGCCGAAGCGGTCCAGCACCCCCATGTCGGCGAGCTTGAGCGAGGTGTTCAGCCCGGTCTGCCCGCCCATGGTCGGCAACAGCGCGTCGGGGCGTTCCCTCTCGATGATGCGGGCGACGACCTCGGGGGTGATCGGCTCGATATAGGTGGCGTCGGCCAGACCCGGATCGGTCATGATCGTGGCGGGGTTCGAGTTGACCAGGATGACCCGGTAGCCTTCCTCGCGCAGCGCCTTGCAGGCCTGGGCGCCGGAATAGTCGAACTCGCAGGCCTGGCCGATCACGATGGGGCCCGCGCCGATGATCATGATGGACTTGATATCGGTTCTCTTCGGCATGGGTCTTTCCCCCGGGGCTGGCAAATTGCTGGGGGTTATAGACAAGCGCCGGGGGCACGCAAGGGCAGGGCTCAGGTTTTTCCGCTGCGTTCCGGTCCTGTCCGGGCCGCGACGAGGAACGTGAGGCCGAGGATCAGGAACAGCACCGCGCCGAGAAGCTGGAAATCGGTGCCGAGCGCCTGCATTCCCGGCAGTGCCCAGACATGGATCGGACCGAACACGACGACCAGCACGGCCGCGCCCCGGGCCATTCCGAGACGTGACAGCAGGGTAGGGGCGAAGGCGGTGGCGGCGATGAAATAATAGCCCCAGGCGATCGGTCCGATCAGCGGGAACAGCGCCAGCGCGGCGGGCCAGAGCGCGGCGTTGCGTGCCGCCTGCCTGGCGCGCGCCATCGCCCAGGCAAAACCCGCTGTCAGCAGCAGAAGCGCCGCCTGCCCGGCAAGGACCAGCGCCGGACCCTTTTCGGCGACCGTGATCCTGCGCGGCACTTCGGTCCCGGGGGCGGTATGGCCCAGCAACACCTCGATCGGCGCCCCGGTCATGTACTTGGCCAGCACCCCGTCGAGGCTGAACGAGAGCGGACTGAAGAAGCCGGTCCGCCCGATTGCCGAGACATGCGCCAGAAACTCGGCATGCAGCGGCCAGCCCGCGACGGCGAGCGACATCAGGCCGAGCCCCAGCCCCACGCCGGCAAAGGCGGTGAAGGCCCGCCGCTCGCCCGAGGCGAGCCAGAACAGGGCGAAGATCGCCGGGAACAGCTTGATCGAGGCCGCCAGCGCCAGCGCCGCGCCCGCGCTGACCGGGCGGTTCGCCTGCGCCCGTTCAAGCGCCAGGACGACCAGAAACGCGACGAGGATCTGGGCCTGATTCTGAAGGATGGCGATCACGCCGACCGGCGTCATCAGCAGAAGCACCAGCGCGACTGCGACATGGGTCAGGACGCCCGATGGCGCGCCGCTGGCCCGCCATGCCAGCAGGCAGGTCGCCAGAAGCAGGGCCGGATTGACGATGCTGGCCAGCCCGGCAAGCGTCTGGAAGTCGGCGATCCGCCCGATCAGCCCGAAGACCCAGGCCCAGAGCGGGGGGTAGACGAAGGGATAGACGAACCCCTCATAGCCCGCCGCGCGCGCCCGCTCGGCCCAGCTGTCGGGGGGCAGCATGCGGAAGACGGGTTCGACCGGGGCATAGACCTCTCCCGGCGCGCCCTCGGCAAAGGCCTGTCCTGCCAGCCAGAGCGGAAGCAGATCGCCCGAAATCCGCGGAATGTCGAGGAAGCCGAGGATGGCGAGGCCCAGGACCGTCGTGCCCAGAACGATGGGGGCGGCCCGCAGGATGCTTGCCGAAAGGGGGGGCGGCGCGGTGGCGGTCCTTGTCCGGAACATGCGAAATATCTGCCTGTCAATTGCCGTGAGAAAGAGGTGACAGCGTAGAACGGCGCGCCTTTACAATCCCTTTCGCGCGGACAGGCCCGGCATGCGGCAATGTGATGGCGGGAGGTCCGGCCCGGACTGGAGACCCGGTGGGATCGCAGCTAGGTCCTTTCCGGTGACCGGGCGGTGCAGCGGAGAGGGCGATGACCGAAAGCCTGCGGATGGACAAGCGCGTGCCCTCGCGCGCGCGGCTCTGGGCGGAGTTCGGTGCGCTTTTCCTTGCTGCGCCGCTGGTCATGGCGTTCCTGTTGCCGCCTTCGGCGCTGTTTCCGGCGCTGTTCGGCGTGACCGCGCTGGGGCTTGTGCTGCTGCATGTCACCGAGGGGTTCCGCTGGTCCGGGCTTGTCCGCGGACTGGACCGGATCGGCTGGCGCGCGGTCGGGCTGTTCGCGCTGCTGACCGCTGCGGTGGCGGGGACGGTCGTCGCGCTGCGTGCGCCCGAACAGGCACTGATCCTGCCGCGCGAGCAGCCGGCGCTGTTCGTGGCGGTCATGCTGCTTTACCCGCCGCTTTCGGCGCTGCCGCAGGAGATCGTGTTCCGCCCGCTCTTCTTCCGGCGCTACGGGCCGCTTCTGCCGGGTCTGTGGCCCGCGATCGTCCTGAACGCCGCGCTGTTCTCGCTGGCGCATCTGATGTTCTGGAGCTGGATCGTGGCGGCGATGACCTTCTGCGGTGGAATCGCCTTCGCCTGGGCCTATGAATCCAGACGGAATTTCCCCATGGCGGTCGTTCTGCACAGCGTTGCGGGCTGGATCGTGTTCGCCGCGGGGCTGGGAATGTTCTTTTATTCCGGCAACATAGAACGTCCGTTCTGACCCGCGTCCGGCCGGTGGGCGAAGCTGACACCGATTTGACTTGTGTCAATTCAGGTTGACAGCGGATGTGTCATGTTGTCCCGCGAAACAGGGGAGTCGATCCATGCGCATTGTCTTTTTGCATCCCAACTACAAGTCCGGCGGTGCCGAGATTGCGGGCAACTGGCCCCCGGCCTGGGTAGCCTACCTGACCGGCGCGCTGCGGGTGGCGGGATATGACGACATCGTCTTCATCGACGCGATGACGAACAACCTTTCCGAGGATGTGGTTCGCGCGCAACTGAAGGAATTGCGGCCCGATGTCGTCGCCACGACCTCGATCACGCCGTCGATCTATGCCGCCGAGCGGTTGCTGGAAATCGCCAAGGAAGAAGTGCCGAACGCGGTGCGCGTGCTGGGCGGCATCCATGCCACCTTCATGTTCAAGCAGGTCCTGTCCGAGGCCCCCTGGGTCGATGTGATCGTCCGCGGCGAGGGCGAAGAGATCGTCGTCGAGCTGATGAACGCGATCCGGGACGGCAAATGGCCGGAAAGCCGCCGCGACATCAAGGGTCTGGCCTTCCTCGACGGTGACGAGATCGTGGCCACCGCTGCCGCGCCCACGATCAAGAATGTCGATGCGATCAAGCCCGACTGGGATATCCTGGAGTGGGAGAAATACATCTACATCCCGCTCAACTGCCGGGTGGCCATCCCGAACATGGCGCGCGGCTGCCCGTTCACCTGCTCGTTCTGCTCGCAGTGGAAATTCTGGCGCGACTACCGCATCCGCGACCCGAAACTGGTGGTCGACGAGATCGAGGAACTGGTGAACAAGCACCAGGTCGGCTTCTTCATCCTTGCGGACGAGGAACCCACGATCAACCGCAAGAAGTTCATCGCCTTCTGCCAGGAACTGATCGACCGCGGCCTGCCCGACAAGGTCAAGTGGGGCATCAACACCCGCGTCACCGACATCCTGCGCGACGAGGAATTGCTGCCCTTCTACCGCAAGGCCGGTCTCGTCCATATCAGCCTCGGCACCGAGGCGGCGGCGCAGCTGAAGCTTGACCAGTTCAACAAGGAAACCCGGGTCGAGGACAACAAGCGCGCGATCCAGTTGCTGCGCGAGGCCGACATCCTGACCGAGGCGCAGTTCATCGTCGGGCTGGACAACGAGACCCCCGAGACGCTGGAAGAGACCTTCCAGATGGCCTGGGACTGGCAGCCGGACCTGGCGAACTGGGCGATGTACACGCCCTGGCCCTTCACGCCGCTGTTCCAGGAGTTGCACAACAAGGTCGAGGTCTTCGACTACTCGCGCTACAACTTCGTGAACCCGATCATGAAGCCCGAGGCGATGGACCGTGCCGAGCTTCTGGACCGGGTGATGAACAACTATCGCCGGTTCTACATGCGCAAGGCGCTGTTCCACTATCCGTGGCGCGGCACCGGGTTCCGTCGGCGTTACCTGCTGGGCTGTCTCAAGGCGTTCCTCAAGGCGGGCGTCGGGCGGACCTTCTACGATCTGGGCAAGAACAACTACTGGGGTCCGCAATCCAAGGACAAGGTCAAGTTCGAGTTCGACATGACCCGCCAGCCCGCCCAGGCGCAGATCGACGACTGGGTGTCCTCGGCCGACAAGGCGGCGCAGGCTGCGGCCAAGCGCAAGTCCAAGGATAACTCCTTCAAGATGCCCACCGAGGGCGGCGCGTCCGAGGTCAAGGTCTGCGGCGGCGGCGACCAGCAACTGGAAGACGCAAGATGAAGGACAGCCTGTCCGGCCATGGTTCCGGCCGGATCGGACCGAATGCCGTTCTCCAGCTTCTCCCTGTGCTGGAGACGGCGGGCGGAGCGGCGCTTCGCGACGAGATGCTTGAGGCGGCGGGCCTTGATGCGCCCCCGTCGGATACCGGCCTCATGGACGAGGGACCGGCCGCCGCCATGCATCATGCGCTGCGCCGCCGCCTGCCCGGCCGCGCGCCCGACCTCCTGCGGGAGGCGGGTGCGCGGACCGGGGACTATATCCTTGCCCACCGTATCCCGCCGCTTGCGCAAAAGCTGCTGAAGGCGTTGCCGCCCGCGCTGGCCGCGCCGGTGCTGGCCAAGGCGATCGCCAAGCATAGCTGGACCTTCGCCGGATCGGGCGCGTTCCGCGTCGTCTCGACCCGGCCGCTGGTGTTCGAACTGACCGACAACCCGCTGATCCGGGGCGAACATGCGCCCCACCCGATCTGCGGCTGGCACGAGGCGGTGTTCGACCGGCTGTTCCAGACGCTGGTGGACAAGCGGCTGCGCACCCGCGAAACCGCCTGCGCCGCGACCGGCGCCCCGCTCTGCCGGTTCGAGATCACCCGCGGCTGAGGGGCCCTGCCTCCCCTTGACTTCGGCCCCCATCGGGGGTGTATCGGCGCGGACCTGTCCCAATCCCGAAGGATCGCCCGATGCACCCCTTCCGCAGCCATACCTGCGCCGAGCTGACCAAGGCCAATGTCGGCGAAACCGTTCGCCTGTCGGGCTGGGTGAACCGGGTGCGCGACCATGGCGGCGTGCTGTTCATCGACCTGCGCGACCATTACGGCGTCACGCAGGTGCTGGCCGACAGCGACAGCCCCGCCTTTGCCGCGGTGGAAAAGCTGCGCAGCGAATGGTGCATCCGCATCGACGGGCTGGTGAAGGCACGCGATGAAAGCCTGGTGAACCCGAAACTGCCGACCGGCGAGATCGAGGTCTTCATCCGCGAGGTCGAGGTTCTGGGCCAGGCCGAGGAACTGCCGCTGATGGTCTTCGGCGATCAGGACTACCCCGAGGAAACGCGGCTGCGCTATCGCTACCTCGACCTGCGCCGCGACAGCATGCAGGCCAACATGAAGCTGCGCTCGGACGTGGTGGCCTCGATCCGCCGACGGATGTGGGACAAGGGGTTCCGCGAATACCAGACGCCGATCATCACCGCGTCCTCGCCCGAGGGCGCGCGCGACTTCCTCGTGCCCTCGCGCCTGCATCCGGGGCGGTTCTACGCGCTGCCGCAGGCGCCGCAGATCTTCAAGCAGCTGATCATGGTCTCGGGCTTCGACCGCTATTTCCAGATCGCGCCCTGTTTCCGCGACGAGGATCCGCGCGCCGACCGCAGCCCCACCGATTTCTACCAGCTTGACATGGAGATGAGCTTTGCCACCCAGCAGGACGTGTTCGACACCGTCCAGCCGGTGATCGCGGGCGTGTTCGAGGAATTCGGTGGCGGCCACAGGGTCGACCAGCACTGGCCGCAGATCAGCTATGCCGACGCCGCGCGCTGGTACGGCACCGACAAGCCCGACCTGCGCAACCCGATCAGGATGCAGGACGTGTCCGAGCATTTCCGCGGCTCGGGCTTCGCGATCTTCGCGAAACTGCTGGAACAGGACGGCACCGAGATCCGCGCCATCCCCGCCCCCGGCGGCGGCTCGCGCAAGTTCTGCGACCGCATGAACGCCTTTGCCCAGAAGGAAGGGCTGCCGGGGATGGGGTATATCTTCTGGCGCGAGGTGGAGCAGCCCGGTTTGGACTTCTTCGGTTTTGCTGACGATGACGGCGATATTGCTCCGGATCAGTCGACGAACGCGCACTATGGCAGAGCACTTGAAAGACTAGAGCAGTGGAAATCCGAACGGATTGACTTGGGCAACGGTCATTGGATGGAAGCTGCGGGCCCCCTCGCCAAGAACATCGGCCCCGAGCGCACCGAGGCGATCCGCCAGCAACTGGGCCTCGGCAAGGGCGACGCCGCCTTCTTCCTCGGCGGCAAACCCTCGGCGTTCGAGGCCGTGGCGGGGCGCGCGCGCAACGTCATCGGCGAGGAACTGGGGCTGACCGACAAGGACCGCTTCGCCTTCTGCTGGATCGTCGATTTCCCGATGTATGAAAAGGACCCCGAAACCGGCGCGATCGACTTCAGCCACAACCCGTTCTCGATGCCCCAGGGCGGCATGGCGGCGCTGGAGGGCGATCCGCTGGAGGTGCTGGGCTATCAGTACGACCTGGCCTGCAACGGCTATGAACTGATCTCGGGCGCGATCCGGAACCATCGGCTGGACGTCATGTTCAAGGCGTTCAGCCTCGCCGGTTACGCCGAGGACGAGGTGCGCAGCCGGTTCCCCAGCCTTGTCAACGCCTTCCGCTTCGGCCCGCCGCCGCACGGGGGCTGTGCCGCGGGGATCGACCGGATCGTGATGCTGCTGGCCGACGAGATGAACATCCGCGAGGTCATCATGTTCCCGATGAACCAGCGCGCCGAGGACCTGATGATGGGGGCGCCCACGCTGCCCACGAACGAGCAACTGCGCGAGTTGCGGCTGAGGGTGATCCCCGAGGAGGGCGATGAAGGGGCTTGATTTCATAGCTCAAGTTCCTTCAACCTCGCGGCATGTCAGAGGAAGCATTCGAAAAGCGGTCATTTTGGTCTAGCGTCAAGTCTGCTTGGCGTAAGTACCGATCTGTTCCGCTGGAAGCGTTTCTTATAGTTCTGTTTTCTCAGCTTCCCGTTCTTATTGCTGCGTTGATTTCAAGGGCGGATTCTGACGAAAAAGACCTTGAGGCGACAACATTTCTCGAAGATATCTTTTCCAGATACTCAGTCGGAGATGTTTTTATATACTCTACCGGCGTTCTTGGTTCGGCGATTGTGTTTTTTGTTCTTAGGATGAGATTAATCGAGAATCGTACGCGTGTAATTTTCACCGGAATCGTAATTCCCCTCTTGGTTATTTTCTTTGCGGCCCTGATACCGCCAATGGTTAGTTTGTCGAGCGGAAACCCAAATTCATTTGTACAGAGCTATTCATCTGGGCTTTTCGTTATTCTAATAGTCGCCTGGCTTCTGGCGTTGTTCGAGCAAAGAAACATTGAGGAGAGAAAAGCTGATCCCGAAGGAGATGAGGAGCGTCGGAAAATGACGAAGAAGGCGAGGGAGAATATAGGATGACAAAATTCTCTTTTCCAGCCCTTTCCATCTCGCAGCCTATAGGGGAATTTTATCTTTGTGTTATGGATCGCAGCGATCTAATTGCCGTGTCTTCTTCCGATATTCGAAGACTTAAAGACAGCGAGTTTGATGAATATATCGGAATACAAAGGCGTTTGAATCCATCTCGGATGAAAGAGATTCGTAATTACGTCAATTCATATGATGCGTCTTTTCCGACGTCGGTGATCCTCGCTGTAGACTCGCGTAGTGCAGAGTATGATGTGGAAAAAAGAGTTCTTTCTCTTTTTTCCGAGCAGGGGGGTAATGGTGAGGATATAGCTGTAATTATCGACGGCCAGCATCGGATTGAAGGGTTGAAGGCATTCAAGGGTGAAGATTTCGAGGTTCCGGTTTGCATCTTCGTTGGTCCGGACATGCAGACCAAGTCAACAATTTTTGCAACGGTGAATCTGGCCCAGACTAAGGTGAACCGCAGCCTGGCATATGATTTGCTAGCGTATGAGAAGAAAGAAACACCTCAGAAGGTTTGCCACAAGGTAGCCGTCTCACTTGATCGAATGGAGGAAAGCCCGTTCCATAAGAGGATCAAGCGATTGGGGGTGGCTACAGAGGGTAGGAGTGGAGAGACATTGACGCAGGCGACTGTTGTCGAGGCGCTGCTTCCGTTCGTATCAGATGACCCCTTAAGAGATCGCAATGATCTGTGGCGGTTTGAAATCCGCCGTCAGTTGCAGAATGTTGATGATCGGAAATTCCCTTTCCGTCGATTCTATTTGTCAGGTGATGATGACCTAATCCTGGCAAATGTTATAAACTTCTTCCTTGCCATTAGGCAAAGGTATCCAGAGTCGTGGGATAAGGTGCGTGAGAAGGGTAACGTTTTGCCAAAGACAAATGGGTTTCGAGCGTTAATGAGGGCGCTCAGAGTTGTATACCCAATATTACGGGATAAAAAAGAGAAAGATGTTCTGAGGTCCGCAGACTATGCTGACTTCGTTAATGCAATCCCTCTTGAGGATCACGAATTTACGACTGAGACATTTCCTGCGGGAACGAGCGGAGAGGCGCGTCTCTTCGAGTACCTGAAAGAAGCCATCCCCGAATTATAGGCGTAGGTCTTCCAGTCGGGCTTGTAATCGGCATCCGCCTGGTTGCCCCAGACCGTCCAGCCCTGCCGGACACCGCGGCCGAACAGTTCCAGATAGGGACCCCAGGAACAGCTTTCGATCAGCTCGTATTGCTCGTCGGGCTTGCGGGAATGTTCGCGCTTGCGGGTCTGCAGCATGTTGACCTGCCGCCGCCCCGCATCCAGCGTGCGCGCATTGCGCCCCCGCGTGCCGAACAGCAGCAGTTCCGTCACGTTGCGGAAATAGAAGCCCACGCCGCGCCCGTCCGAGCCGCCATCCTTGCGCACCTTGTGCCAGACGATGTTCGACTTGTACTCGAAGCCCCAGGCCGAAAGCACCTGCAAGCCCTGCGGCAACAGCGCGTTCGGCACCCACAGATAGCAATGCGCCCGGTCCGCAAGGTGGTCTGCCACGGGCAGGGCGCAGATCTCGTCGACATCGAGCGTGGGATAGCGCGACAGGCGCCGATGTTCAGGCGCGACCTTGCCGGTGCGGTTGACGAATCGCCAAGGCGGATCGGCCAGCACGGTGCCGAACCGGCCACCATCCAGAAACACGCGCAGGTCTTGTGCCGGAGAGCTTGTCATATCCAACATAGTGGCGGATTTCCCCTGATGCTCCAATGGGAACAATAGAGGAACGTCGCCGGGTTGCAAACCCTTTCGCGCGGCCCGGCCTGGCGGCGTGCCGGGGCTCAGACGTCGAAGAGATCGCCCAGGCCGAAATCGTCGAAGAAGTCGCCGTCTTCGCCCGCCTCGGCCAGCGCCGCGCCGTCAAGCCCGGCAAGGTCGGGGTCGAGCCCAAGCTCGTCGGCCACCGCGGCAAAGGCCGCCTGCATCTCGCCCGAAAGCGTCAGCCCGGCCAGCACCGTCCCGAGCCACGCGCCGCCCGCGACGGCAAGCCCGGTGCCCAGAAGTCCCGGGCCAGCCCGATTGCGCGCAGGCCGCGCGGGCGGGGCCGTTCCGGCGGCGGCGTCCAGAAGATGAAGGCGATTGATCAGTTCGGCATCGCCCGAGGCGAGGATCTTCTGCCGCGCTTCCTCGGCGCGGCGGGTCCGGTCGGTCATGGCATGTCTCCCTTTTGCCAAGGGATATAGGGGCCGGACCGCCGGATGCCAGAACCCGGCGCGGCAACCGGTGCCGCGCGCGGGTGGTGACTGGCCTCAGGCCGCGCGGCGGCGACGCGGGCGACGTCCCTTGCCTGCCGCCGGGGCCTCGGCGAACGGGCGGGCGGCCGGTTTGCCGCCCCGACGCGGCGGCTTGCCCGCGTTGCGGGCCGGTGTGGCGCTGCCGACAGGGCGGTCGCCGCGGGCCACGGGGATCTCGATCTTCATCAGACGTTCGATCTGTTGCAGCAGCCCCACCTCGTCATGCGCGCAAAGCGCGATCGCTTCGCCCTCGCGCCCGGCGCGGGCAGTGCGGCCGATGCGGTGGACATAGTTGTCCGGCACCTCGGGCAGGTCATAGTTCACGACATAGGCGACGCCGGGAATGTCGATGCCGCGCGCGGCGACATCGGTGGCGACCAGCGTCGTGATCGTGCCCTCGCGGAATGCCTTGATCGCGCGGTCGCGCTGGCCCTGGCTCTTGTTGCCATGGATCGAGGCGGCGTTGTGCCCGTCGGCGACGAGCCCCTTCATCAGCTTTTCGGCGCCATGCTTGGTGCGCGCGAAGACCAGCGTCAGCGCGCCGGGATCCCGGATCAGGATCTCGCGCAGGCGGGCGGGTTTCTCGGCCTTGTCGAGGAAATGCACCGACTGGGTGACCTTGTCGGCCGCCTTGCCCGGGGGGGAGACCTGCACGCGCCGGGGGTTGGTCAGGTAGGCGCGGCTGAGTTCCTCCATCTGTTTCGGCATGGTGGCCGAGAACAGCATGGTCTGGCGCGGCGTGCCCAGTTTCGGGGCGATCCGGCGCAGGGCATGGATGAAGCCCAGATCCAGCATCTGGTCGGCCTCGTCCAGCACCAGATACCGTGCCCGGCCCAGATCGACCGCGCGCCGGTCCATCAGGTCGATCAGTCGGCCGGGCGTCGCCACAAGGATATCGGTGCCGCGGTCCAGCAGGGCCACCTGACGGTTGATCGACTGCCCGCCCACCACGGTTGCCACGCGCAGTTTCGTGCCCGCGGTCAGGGCGCGCAGCGCGTCGGCGATCTGGGTGACCAGTTCGCGCGTGGGGGCCAGGATCAGCGCCCTGGCGGATTTCGGTGCGGGCCTGTCGGGGGTCGCCAACAGCCGGTCGATCAGCGGCAGGCCGAAGGCCAGCGTCTTGCCGGTGCCGGTCTGGGCAAGGCCCAGGATGTCATGGCCCTCCAGCGCCAGCGGGATCGCCTGGGTCTGGATCGGGGTCGGTTGGGTAAAGCCCGCCTGGCGCAGTGCGTCGGTCAGGGCCGGCGCAAGGCCGAGGGTGGTGAAATCGCTCAAGGGATGGTCCTTTACTGGTCGCGCAAGGGCCTGTGGCCGCACGCGGGAAAGCCGGGATGCCGCGCGGATCGCACGGCGCAACTGGGTTGGCGCGGCCTCGGGACAGGCGGGCGTTTCCCGCGCCATCCGGCCGTCGCATCAGGAACCCTGCGTGATGGGGAACTGGGGTCTCGTTTGCGCTGGAGCGCCCCCATGGGGCGCGGCCTGCTCACGCGGCAGCGCAGCGACCCCTGCGACATGGGGCATCGGCGCCGCCGTGTCAAGCGTGATGGGCGGGTGCTGCCCTTGTTCCGCCGGGACGTTGCCAGTATATCGTTATTCGGCGATAGATATGAGGGGGCCCGCATGCTGGACAAGAACGCTTCCCTGGCGGCTCCGCTCGCCGAAGCCGAAGCCGAAGCCGAAGCGATTGCGGCAGTTGCCAAGGCGCTGGCGCATCCCGCGCGGGTCAGGATTGTCGAGGTGCTGCTGTCACGACCGGGGTGCATCGGCGGCGATATCGTGGACGAGGTCGGGCTGGCGCAATCCACCGTCTCGGAACATCTGCGCATCCTCAAGGCGTCGGGACTTGTCGTCGGGACGATCGAACGCCCGCGGATCTGCTATTCGCTGAACCCCGCCGCGCTGGCCCCGCTGTCCGGCCTGATCGGCCGGGTGGTGACGCGGCCGGTCGAAAACGATGCCACCTGCTGCTGACGGGCGAAGCTCACCGCCTGGAAGCCATAGACAAGGGACAATGCCGAATGCCCGTCTTCGAACGTTTTCTGTCCATCTGGGTCGCACTTGCGATCCTTGCCGGGCTGGGGCTGGGGCAGGTCGCGCCGGGGCTGGTGGGGTTTCTGGCCGGGCTTGAATGGGGTTCGGTCAACCTGGTCGTCGCGATCCTGATCTGGTTCATGGTCTTTCCGATGATGGTGGGCGTCGATTTCTCCTCGCTGGCGCGCATCCATGAACGGCCCAAGGGGCTGATCATCACGTTGGCGGTGAACTGGCTGATAAAGCCCTTCACCATGGCGGCGCTGGGGGTGCTGTTCTTCGAGTGGGTCTTTGCCCCCTTCATCGAGCCGGGCACGGCGGGGCAGTATATCGCGGGCATGATCCTGCTGGGGGCCGCGCCCTGCACGGCGATGGTGTTCGTCTGGTCGCATCTGACCCGGGGCGATCCGAACTACACGCTGGTCCAGGTCTCGCTGAACGATGTCATCATGGTGTTTGCCTTTGCGCCCATCGTCGCGCTGCTGCTGGGCGTGACCGACATTTCCGTGCCGTGGGAGGTGCTGGTGCTGTCGGTGGTGCTGTATGTGGTCATTCCGCTGGGGGCGGGTGTCCTGACCCGGCTGCGGCTGACGAGGGGTTCGGCCAGCGCCGCCGAGGGCGAGGCGCGAGTGGCGGCCTTTACCGCCCGGATCAAGCCGCTGTCGATCCTGGGGCTGCTGGCGACCGTGGTGATCCTGTTCGGCTTTCAGGGCGAGGTGATCCTGGACCGGCCGCTGGTGATCGCGATGATCGCGCTGCCGCTGCTGATCCAGTCCTACGGGATCTTTGCGCTGGCCTATTGGGCGGCCAGGGCGTGGCGGGTGCCGCACAAGGTCGCCGCGCCCTGCGCGCTGATCGGCACGTCGAATTTCTTCGAACTGGCCGTGGCGGTCGCCATCGGGCTGTTCGGGCTGAATTCCATCGCCGCGCTGGTCACCGTGGTCGGCGTGCTGGTCGAGGTGCCGGTGATGCTGTCGCTGGTCTGGTTCGCCAACCGCACCACCCACTGGTTCCCGGCCGAGGAAAGCGCGATCCGCACCTCCAGACCCAGGGAGCAGAGCTGATGTTTCGCACCGCATTGATCGCGCTGGACTTTTCGGCCGCCGAAGGGCCGATGCTGGACAGCCTGACCGACCTGCACGCCATGGGCGTTTCCCGCGTGGTCCTGACCCATGTGGTGAGGGTGGGCTATGGCCAGGGGGCGGGCCATGGCCACGAGGACGCGCTGAAGGACTGGCTGGGCAAGCGCGCCGCGCCGCTGCGCGAGGCGGGGCTTGCGGTCGGGATCGACATCCGCGCCGCGGGCGCGGTGGCGAAGGACATTCTGCAAGCGGCCAGCGATCATGGCGCAGGCCTGATCGTGATCGGCTCGCGCGGGCAGAACATGATCCGGGGCCTGTTCCTGGGCTCGGTCGCGCGCGAGGTGCTGCGCGACAGCCCCCTGCCGGTGCGGCTGGAATGGATCGACGCGAACGAGGACGAGAGCTGCGCGCGGGTGTGCGCGGGCGGGCTGACCCGCATCCTGCTGGCCACCGATTTCTCGCAGCAATCGCAATCCGCCGAGGCGGCGGCCATCGCGCTGGGCGGCGCGGGCGTGTCCGTCGATGTCGTGCATGTGCTGACCCAGGACGAGCGCCGCATCTACGCGCGCTGGCCCCAGATGGCGCGGGTGGCGCTTGCCCATATCGCCGATGACATCCGCGCCGCGGGCGGGCGGGCCGAGACTCACCTGCTGGAAGGCAAGCCCTCGGAGGAGATCGCGCGCCTTGCGGCCGAGCATGGAAGCGACCTGATCGTGGTCGGCAAGCATGGCCGGAACTGGGTGCAGGACCGGCTGATCGGTTCGACCGCCGCCGCGCTGTGCGAAACCGCCCGTCGCCCGGTGCTGATGATGCCGCCGACCGAGGACGACGCCTGACCGGCCCGCACCATCGGCTTGCGGATATGGTTGCGCCTATTCGACCGGCAGGACGGTGGTCGCCTTGATCTCCTCCATCGACAGAAGCGCCGTGACGTTGAAGATGCGCACATCCGCGATCAGCGCCTGATAGAAGGTGTCATAGGCCGCGGCATCCGACACGCGCACCTTCAGGATATAGTCGATCTCGCCTGCCAGCCTGTGCGCTTCCAGAACCTCCGGCCGTTTCAACAGCGCGGCAAGGAAACGGCGCTGCCAGTCCGCCTCGTGTTCCGAGGTGCGGATCAGCACGAAGAAACAGGTGCCGCGGTCCAGCGCCCTCGGGTCGACGATCACCGTGTTCTGCCGGATCACGCCTGCCTCGCGCATCTTGCGGATGCGGTTCCAGACCGGCGTCTTGGACGAGCCGACCTTTTTCGCGATATCGTCCAGCGACTGGGCGGCATCGGCCTGCAACTCGCCCAGGATGCGCCGGTCCAGCGCGTCAAGCTCGGGTTTGTCGTCGGTGCGGGCCATGGTCTTCTCCTTCCGGCGTCGGGATACAATCGGAACAATGTTCCCTGGATGCAAGGGGAATCGGTGCTGTGGCGGGACAAGGTTCCGCGCAATGCCCGTGGCGGCCTTGACCTTTGGTGCGCCGGGCGGACATGGTGCGCGGGGCAGCAGGGGCAGGGACATGGGCGGCTGGGAATTCTGGATCGACCGGGGTGGCACCTTTACCGATATCGTGGCGCGCGCGCCCGATGGGCGGCTCATGACCCACAAGCTTCTGTCCGAGAACCCCGAACGCTACCGCGATGCCGCCGTGCAGGGCATCCGCGAACTGCTGGGGCTGGCGCCGGATGCGCCCTTGCCCGAAGGCGCGATCCGGGCGGTCAAGATGGGCACGACGGTTGCCACCAACGCGCTGCTGGAGCGCAAGGGCGAACGGGTTCTGTTGCTGATCACGCAGGGTTTCGCGGACCTGCTGCGCATCGGCTACCAGACAAGGCCGCGGCTGTTCGATTTGCATATCCGCCGCCCGGACCTGCTCTACGAAGACGTGGCCGAGGTGGCCGAGCGGCTGGATGCCGACGGCAATATCCTGCTGCCGCTGGACGAAGACGCGGCGCGGGCGGCGCTGCGGGCGGCGCATGGGCGCGGCATCCGGGCGGTCGCCATCGCGCTGATGCATGGCTATCTGAACGGCGCGCATGAGGACCGGCTGGCCGAAATCGCCGCCGAGGAGGGGTTTGCGCAGGTCTCGGTCAGCCATCGCGTCTCGCGCCTGATCAAGCTGGTGGGGCGGGGCGATACCACGGTGGTCGATGCCTATCTCTCGCCGATCCTGCGCCGCTATGTCGATCAGGTGGCGGACGCGCTGGATGTCGGCGCGGGGGGCTGCGAGCGGCTGTTGTTCATGCAGTCGAATGGCGGGCTGACCGATGCCGCCCTGTTCCAGGGCAAGGACGCGATCCTGTCCGGCCCCGCGGGCGGCATCGTCGGCATGGTCCGGACGGCGGAAGCCGCGGGTTTCGACCGGCTGATCGGGTTCGACATGGGCGGCACCTCGACCGATGTCAGCCATTACGCGGGCGCCTATGAGCGCAGTTTCGAGACCGAGGTGGCAGGCGTGCGGATGCGCGCGCCGATGATGGACATTCACACCGTCGCGGCGGGCGGCGGGTCGATCTGCCGCTTTGCCGATGGCCGGTTTCAGGTCGGCCCCGAAAGCGCGGGCGCCGATCCGGGGCCTGCCTGCTATCGCCGCGGCGGGCCGCTGACGGTGACCGATTGCAACGTGATGCTGGGCAAGCTGAACCCGGCGCATTTCCCCGCCGTGTTCGGGCCGGGGGGCGATCAGCCGCTGGATCTGGCGACGGTGCGCGAGAAATTCGCCGCGCTGGCCGCCGAGATCGCCGCCGCGACGGGCGAGGCGCCGCGCAGCCCCGAAGCGGTGGCCGAAGGCTTCCTGCGGATCGCAGTCGACAACATGGCGAACGCGATCAAGAAGATATCCGTCCAGCGCGGCCATGACGTGACCGGCTACACGCTGCAATGTTTCGGGGGCGCGGGGGGGCAGCATGCCTGTCTGGTGGCCGATGCGCTGGGCATGAAGCGGGTCTTCCTGCATCCCTTTGCGGGGGTCTTGTCGGCCTATGGCATGGGGCTGGCCGAGATCCGGGCCATCGAGGAAACCCAGTTCGACGCCCCGCTTGCCGAAATCGCCGGGGCAGAGGCGGAAGTTGCGGCGCTGCGGGGCCGGGCGGTGGCGCAGGTTGCGGCGCAGGGGGTACCCGAGGGCGCGATCGGCTGTGTGGCGCGGGCACACCTGCGCTACGAAGGCTCGCACCAGACCCTTGAGGTGCCCTTTGGCCACCCGCCCGGGATGCAGGCGGCGTTCGAGGCGGCGCATCTTGCGCGCTTCGGCTTCACCTCGCCGGAACGGGCGCTCTGTTTCGACATGATCGAGGTCGAGGCGATCGGCGCGACCGGCGAGGCCCCCGCCGCGATGGCGCCCGCCGCGACGGCGCGGAGCGAGGCCCGCGTTCCTGTGCATCTGGACGGCGCATGGGCCGAGGTGCCGCTTTACGACCGCACAAGCCTTGGTGCCGGGGCGCGGGTCGACGGCCCCGCCATCATCACCGAGTCCACGGGAACCAATGTGGTCGAACCCGGCTGGGCCGCCGAGGTGGACGCGCTGGGCAACCTGATCCTGACGCGGGTGGCCGCCAAGTCCCGCCCCCGCGCGCTGGGGACCGAGGCCGACCCGGTGCTGCTGGAGGTGATGTCGAACCTGTTCATGTCGGTGGCCGAGCAGATGGGTGCGACGCTGGCGAACACGTCCTGGTCGGTGAACATCAAGGAACGGCTGGATTTTTCCTGCGCGATCTTCGACGCCAGGGGCGATCTGGTGGCCAACGCGCCGCATGTGCCGGTGCACCTGGGCTCGATGTCCGACTCGATCAAGGCGGTGATGCGCGAGAATGCGGGGGCGATCCGGCCGGGAGACGCCTTCATGCTGAATTCGCCCTATAACGGCGGCACGCACCTGCCCGACGTGACGGTGGTGACACCGGTTTTCGTGGCCGGGGAAATCCTGTTCTGGCTGGGCTCGCGCGGGCATCATGCCGATATCGGCGGGCGCACGCCGGGGTCGTCCCCGCCCGACTCGACCGTGATCGAGGACGAGGGCGTGCTGATCGACAATGTCCGGCTGGTGGACCGGGGCCGTCTGCTGGAAGCCGAGGCCGAGGCGATGCTGGCCTCGGGGCGTTGGCCCTGCCGCAACGTCGCGCAGAACATGGCCGATCTCAAGGCGCAGGTCGCCGCGAACGAGACCGGGCGGCGGGAATTGCTGAAGGTGGTCGAGCAATACGGCCGCGACGTGGTGATGGCCTATATGGGCCATGTGCAGGACAATGCCGAGGAAAGCGTGCGCCGGGTGATCGGCACGCTCAGGGACGGCGAGTTCACCTACCCGATGGACCATGGCGCCGATATCCGGGTCGCCGTCCGGGTGGACCGCGACAAGCGCGAGGCGATGATCGACTTCACCGGCACAAGCGCACAGCACGCGGGCAACTACAACGCGCCCTTCGCGGTCTGTCGCGCGGTGGTTCTGTACGTCTTCCGCACGCTGGTGGGCACCGAGATCCCGCTGAACGAGGGCTGCCTGAAGCCGCTGAAGATCGTCGCGCCCGAGGGCTGCATGCTGAACCCCGCCTATCCGGCGGCGGTGATCGCGGGCAATACCGAGGTCAGCCAGGCCGCCTGCAACGCGCTTTACGGTGCGTTGGGGGTGATCGCAGGCAGCCAGGCGACGATGAACAACTTCGTCTGGGGCAACGACCGGTTCCAGAACTACGAGACCATCGCCGGCGGCACCGGGGCGGGGCCGGGGTTTCACGGCTGCGACGCGGTGCAGAGCCACATGACCAACACCCGGATGACCGATCCGGAGGTGCTGGAGAAACGCTTCCCCGTCCGGCTGGAAGAGTTCGGCATCCGGGCCGGGTCCGGCGGGGCGGGGCGCTGGCACGGCGGCAACGGGGTGATCCGGCGGCTGCGGTTCCTGGACGATGTGACGGTGACGACGCTGTGTTCGCACCGCGAGATCCCGCCCTTTGGGGTGGACGGTGGCGATCCGGGTGCGGTGGGCGAGAACCGGGCCGAACTGCCCGGCGGCCAGCAGGTCGAGTTGAGGGGCAATGACCGGATCGACCTTCCGGCGGGCGCGCTGTTCGAGATCCGGACGCCCGGCGGCGGCGGCTGGGGAACGCCCTGAGCCATGGGCGGGCCGGGATCAGCCCGGCCGTGTGCCCCCGATGGCCGCCGTCACGCTGTCCGCGGCGCGGCGGACCTCCTGGCCGATCCGGGTGGCCTCGGACAGGGTCATGCGGAATGCCGGTCCCGAGACGGAAAGCCCCGCGACCGGTTCGCCATGGGCGTTGAAGATCGGCGCGGCGACGCAGCGCATGCCCTCGGCGCGTTCCTGGTCGTCGATGGCAAAGCCGCGCTCGCGGGTGCGGGCAAGGTCGCGGGCGAGGCTGGCCTCTGACGTGATGGACAGCGAGGTGAAGCCCGGCAGCCCCTTTTCCGCGACGATCGCCGCCACCCGCGCCTCGGGGTAATAGGCCAGCAGCGCCTTGCCGATGCCGGAGACATGCATCGGGCTGCGGGTGCCGGGGGGAAAGAAGGCGCGGATCGCCTCATGCGTCTCGACCTGGGTCAGGAACAGCACCTCGTCGCGGGTCTCGATCCCCAGATTGGCCGTCTCGCCGGTGGCGCGCATCAGCATCTGCATCGCCCCGCGCGAGCGTTCGGCGACATTGGCCCGCCGCAGGAAGCCCGAGCCGATGCGGAACGCGCCCGCGCCGACATGCCAGCGCTGGGCGCCCTCCTCGAACTCGACGATCTCGTGGCCCTGAAGCGTGACGAGGACGCGGTAGACCGTGGCGGCGCTTTGCCCGCTGCGCTCGGCCAGTTCGCTCAGCGTCAGCCCGTTCGTCCTGGCCAGCGCACGCAAGAGCGACATCGCCCGGTCGAGCGACTGGATGGTGTTCTGGTCGGTCTTGTCATGGAAGGCGCGGGGGCGGCCGCGGGGCCGGGGCTGGGTCATGCGAATCGGTCCTTTCGCGTGCTGCGCTGCAAAATGAAATGATTTTTCATTTCTGGGAAGCCAGAAAATTACATAAATTCATGCAGTTTGGATGTTTTTTCGTCAGGCGGTGGAATTTTTCAAAAAAATTGCCCGCCCTACCCCGCCCGCGCTATCCACAAGCCGCGACACAGGGAGGATCGTCCGCATGTCCAGCCAGAACCCCGTCTTCATTCCCGGCCCGACCAACATCCCCGAGGTGCTGCGCCGGGCCTGCGACATTCCCACGATGGATCACCGCTCGGCCGCCTTCCCGCCGCTCTTCGAGCGCGCGAAATCGGGCGTGAAGCGCGTGCTGAAGATGGACGAGGGCGAGGTGATCCTGTTCCCGGCCTCGGGCACCGGCGGTTGGGAGGCCGCGGTCACCAACACGCTGAGCCCGGGCGACAAGGTGCTGGCCGCGCGGCATGGCATGTTCTCGATGAAATGGATCGACCTGTGCCAGCGCCATCGCCTGGATGTCGAGATCGTGACCTGCCCCTGGGGCGAGGGTGCCCCGGTCGAGCGCTTCGCCGAGATCCTGGCCGCCGATACCGCGCACGAGATCAAGGCGGTTCTGGTCACCCATAACGAAACGGCGACGGGCGTTGTCTCGGACGTGGCGGGGGTGCGCCGGGCGCTGGATGCGGCGCAGCATCCCGCGCTGCTGATGGTGGATGGGGTCAGTTCCATCGGTTCGATGGATTTCCGGATGACCGAATGGGGCGTCGATCTGGCGGTCGCGGGCTCGCAAAAGGGTTTCATGCTGCCGGTGGGCCTGGCCATTGTCGGGGTCAGCCCCAAGGCGCTGGCGGCGATGGAGGGGGCCACGCTGTCGCGCTGTTTCTTCGATTTCCGCGACATGCTGAAGCTGGGCACGCCCTACACGCCCGCGGTGGGGCTGCTGAACGGGCTGGGCGCGGCCTGCGACATGCTGCTGGAAGAGGGGTTGGACAATGTCTTTGCCCGCCATCACCGGATCGCCGAGGGGGTACGCAAGGCGGTCGTCGGCTGGGGGCTGCGGCCTTGCGCGGTGGCGCCTGCGCTCTACTCTAATTCCGTGACGGCGATCGTGCTGCCCGAGGGGATCGACGGCAATGCGCTGTGCCGACACGCGGCCGATGCCTATGGCGTCGCTTTCGGCGCGGGGCTGGGCGAGGTCGCGGGCAAGGTGTTCCGCATCGGCCATCTGGGGATGCTGACCGACGTTCTGGCGCTGTCGGGGATCGCTGCGGCCGAGATGGCGATGGCGGATATGGGCGTGCCGGTCACGCTGGGCAGCGGCGTGGCCGCGGCGCAGGCGCATTACCGGGCAACCAAGACGGATCCGGTGCGGGCAGCGGCGTGAGGGTGCGATGAAGGATCAGACACAGATGTATATCCCGACCTATGACGACGTGGTGGCGGCGCATGCGCGGATCGCGCCCCATATCCACCGCACGCCGGTGCTGACCTCGAGCTATTTCAACGAGCTTACCGGGGCCGAGCTGTTCTTCAAATGCGAGAACTTCCAGAAGGCGGGCGCCTTCAAGGTGCGGGGCGCCTGCAACGCGGTGTTTGGCCTCGATGACGAGACGGCGAAAAAGGGCGTGGCGACGCATTCCTCGGGCAACCACGCGCTGTCGCTGTCCTATGCCGCCGGGCGGCGGGGCATTCCCTGTCATGTGGTGATGCCGCGCACCGCGCCGCAGGCCAAGAAGGACGCCGTGCGGGGCTATGGCGGCTCGATCACCGAATGCGAACCGTCCACGTCCAGCCGCGAGGCAGTCTTTGCCGAGGTGCAGGCCCGCACGGGGGCCGAGTTCGTCCACCCCTACAACGACCCGCGCGTGATCGCGGGGCAGGGGACCTGCTCGCGCGAGCTGAACGAACAGGTGCCGGGGCTGGACGCGGTGATCGCGCCCATCGGCGGCGGCGGCATGGTGTCGGGCACCTGCCTGACGCTGTCGACCATCGCACCGGGCATCGAGATCTACGCCGCCGAGCCGGAACAGGCGGACGACGCCTATCGCAGCTTCAAGGCCGGTCACATCATCGCCGACGACGCCCCCGACACGGTGGCCGACGGGTTGAAGGTGCCGCTGAAGGAACTCACCTGGCATTTCGTGTCGAACCATGTGACCGACATCCTGACCGCCAGCGAGCAGGAGATCATCGACGCGATGAAGCTGACATGGCAGCGGATGAAGATCGTGATGGAGGCAAGCTGCGCCGTGCCGCTGGCCACCATCCTGAAGAACCGCGACGTCTTTGCGGGCAAGCGCGTGGGCGTCATCATCACGGGTGGCAATGTCGATCTGGACAAGCTGCCCTGGACCAAGGGCTGAACAGGGAGAAACGCCATGAAGGACGTGACGGATTTCGAAGGGCTCGAAGTGGGCTATGACATCCCCGCCCTGCCGGGGATGGACGAGGCGGACATCCAGACCCCGTGCCTGGTGCTGGATCTCGACGCGCTGGAGCGCAACATCAGGAAGATGGGCGACTGGTGCAAGGAACACGGCATGCGCCACCGGGTGCATGGCAAGATGCACAAGTCGGTGGATGTGGCACTGTTGCAGGAGCGCCTGGGCGGGTCCTGCGGCGTGTGCTGCCAGAAGGTGAGCGAGGCCGAGGTCTTTGCCCGCGGCGGCATCAAGGATGTGCTGGTCTCGAACCAGGTGCGCGACAAGGCCAAGATCGACCGCCTGGCGCGTATTCCGAAACTGGGGGCGCGGACGATCGTCTGCGTCGATGATGTCGTCAACGTGGCCGACCTGTCGGCGGCGGCGGTGAAACATGGCACGCAGATCGAGTGCCTAGTCGAGATCGACTGCGGCGCCGGGCGCTGCGGGGTGACGACCACGCAGGCCGTGGTCGAGATCGCCAGGGCGATCGACGCGGCACCGGGGCTGAAATTCGCCGGTATCCAGGCCTATCAGGGCGCGATGCAGCACATGGACCTGTACGAGGACCGCAAGGCCAAGATCGACATCGCGGTGGCGATGGTGCGCGATGCGGTCGAGGGGCTGAAGGCCGCGGGGCTGGACTGCGACATCGTCGGCGGCGGCGGGACGGGCAGCTATTATTTCGAGGGTAATTCGGGGGTCTATAACGAGCTGCAATGCGGCTCCTACGCCTTCATGGATGCCGATTACGGGCGGATCCTCGACAAGGACGGCAAGCGGATCGACCAGGGCGAATGGGAGAATGCGCTGTTCATCCTGACCAGCGTGATGAGCCATGTGAAGGCGGATCGCGCGATCTGCGATGCCGGGCTCAAGGCGCAATCGGTCGATAGCGGGCTGCCCTTCATCTTTGGCCGCGACGATGTGGAATACGTCAAATGCTCGGACGAGCATGGGGTGATTTCGGATCCGAAGGGCGTGCTGAAGGTCGGCGAGAAGCTGAAGCTGGTGCCCGGCCATTGCGACCCGACCTGCAATGTCCACGACTGGTATGTGGGCGTGCGGGGCGGCAAGGTCGAGGTGGTCTGGCCGGTTTCGGCCCGCGGCAAGGCCTATTGACGGGGCGCTCCCGCCCCCGGCCGGCGCAGGGCGCATGCGCCCCGCTTGTCCGGGGTTGGGCGTGGCGCGGCCTGACGGCCGCGCGCCTCCGGCGGGGGTATTTCAGCCAAGAAGAAGCGAAGTGAGGGGCGCTGTGTCGGCGCCCCTTTGAATGAGGGACAAGGAGGGGCAGGGATGATCATCGTTCCCGAGAGAGAGATCGCAGGGCTGATCTCGGCCGAGGAGTGTTTCGAGGCGGTCGAGGCGGTCTTTGCCGCGATGGCGCGGGGGGAGGCGTGGAACTTTCCCGTGGTGCGCGAGGCGATCGGCCATGCGGATGCGCTTTACGGTTTCAAGTCCGGCTTTGATCGGGCGGGGCTGGTGCTGGGGTTGAAATCGGGGGGCTACTGGCCGGGTAACATGGCCAGGGGGCTGACCAACCATCAATCGACCGTGGTGCTGTTCGATCCCGATACCGGGCAGGCCAGGGCGCTGGTGGGCGGCAACCTGTTGACGGCGCTCAGGACGGCGGCGGCGAGTGCGGTGTCGATCCGGCATCTGGCGCGCAAGGATGCGAGGGTCCTGGGCATGGTCGGCGCGGGGCATCAGTCGGCCTTTCAATTGCGGGCGGCAGTGCGCGAGCGGGATTTCGAGAAGGTGGTGGGCTGGAACTATCACCCCGAGATGCTGCCGCGGCTGGCCGAGACCGCGGCCGAACTGGGCCTGCCCTTCGAGGCGGTGTCGCTGGAGGAGTTGGGCGCGAAGGCCGATGTGATCGTCACCATCACCTCGAGCTTCGAGCCGCAGTTGCTGGATGCCCATGTCCGGCCCGGCACGCATCTGGCCTGCATGGGGACCGACACCAAGGGCAAGCAGGAGGTCGATCCGACGATCCTCGGCCGCGCGCGGGTGTTCACCGACGAGGTCGCACAATCGGTCAGCATCGGCGAGGCGCAGCATGCGGTGGCGGCGGGGCTGATCGGGGGGGGCGACATCACCCAGATCGGCGCCGTGATCGCGGGGCTGGCGCCGGGGCGGCAATCGGCCGACGAGATCACGCTGTTCGACGGGACCGGCGTGGGCTTGCAGGATCTGGCGGTCGCGGCCCGGGCGGTCGAGATCGCGCGGGCGCGCGGCGTCGCGGTCGAGATCGACTTCTGAAGGGTGGCGGGGGGCTCAGCCCCCCGCGCCCGCGACGCAATCGGCGATGGTCCGGGCAAGGCCGGTCAGGAGTGCGGGGTAAAGGCCGGGGCCGAATTCCATCGTGCTGCCCGACGGGTCCAGCAGCCCGCCGATGCGGGTGTCCGTGCCCTCGACGATGGCGGTGACATGGGCCGGATCGTGCTGGGCCTCGGGGAAGATGCAGGCGATCCCGCCCTCGCGCAGCTGGTCGCGCAGGTCGGCCAGCCGTCCGGCGCCCGGAGAGGCGGCATCGCCCAGCGCGATGGAACCGGCGACCGTGATCCCGAAATGATCGGCGAAATAGCCATAGGCATCGTGGAAGACCATGATCGGCGCATCGCCCACCGGGGCCAGCAGGTCGCGTGTCTCGGCCTCGGCCGCGTCGATGGCGGCCAGCGTCGCTTCGGCATTGGCGGCATAGGTGGCGGCGTTGTCGGGGTCGAGCGCGGCAAGCCGATCGGCGATGGCCCGCGTCCAGACGCGCCCGTTTTCGGGGTCGAGCCAGGCATGGGGATCGAGCCCGGTATGGTCATGTGTCTCGGCCGCCTCATGCGCGTGGTCATGGCCGTGATCGTGGCCATGGTCGTGATCATGCCCGCCCTTGTCGCCGAAATCGCGCCGGAACGTGCCCGGCAGATCGAGCAGCGCAACGCTTTCGCCCGAAAGCCCGACGCCCGCGATGGCGCGTTCCAGCCAGGGCGTCAAGCGCGGCCCGATCCAGAGCACCAGATCGGCCTCGGACAAGGCTCTGGCCTGGGACGGGCGCAGCTGGAAATGATGCGGGTCAGCCCCCTTGTCGAGCAGGATGTCGGGCGTGCCAAGATCCCCCATCACCGCGGCGGTCAGCGCATGGACGGCAGGGATATCCGTCATTACGCTGGGCGGCGCGGCCAGTGCCGGGGCGGCGGTCAGGACAAGGGCGAGGGCGGTCAGCGAACGCATGGGGAGCTCCGTCGTTTCCGGGTTGTGCGGCTTGGCAGGCAAGGAATATGTTATAAGATAACTAGTCAAGAGGGAATCGGATGGACCCCGACGGCACGCTGGCCTTTGCCAGCCATGACCACGCCGCCTGTCGCGACGGGGCGCTTGCCCATGCCGAAGCCGTGGCCGAGGCAAAGGGCCTGCGCCTGACCCCAGTGCGGCGCCGCGCGCTGGAAATCCTGCTCGAGTCGCATCAGGCGCTGGGCGCCTATGACGTGCTCGACCGGCTGGCCGAAGAGGGGTTCGGCCGCCAGCCGCCCGTGGCCTATCGCGCGCTGGAATTCCTGGTCGAGCATGGCTTCGCCCATCGCATCCGGCGGCTGAACGCCTTTGCCGCCTGCATGCACCCGGGCGAGGCGCATGTGCCTGTCTTTCTGATCTGCTCGGCCTGCAACGGTCTGGCCGAGGCGCCGGGGGCCGCGGTGGCCGCGTCCCTTCGGCAGGCCGCCGGGCCGCTCGGCTTCCGGGTCGAGCGGATGAGCATCGAGGCGGTCGGCCTCTGTCCCGCCTGCCAGGGGGGCAGCGAATGACGCTGATCGCCGCGCGCGGGCTCGGGGTGCGCTATGGCGGCGTGATCGCGCTGCGAGATGTCGCCTTCGCGATCGAGCCCGGCGAGATCGTGACACTGGTCGGCCCGAACGGGTCGGGCAAGTCCTCGCTGGTGCGCGCGCTGCTGGGGGTGGTCCGGCCGTCCGAGGGGCAGGTGACGCGCCGCGCCGGGCTGCGCATCGGCTATGTGCCGCAGCGGCTGGCGGTGGACGACCGGATGCCGCTGAGCGTGGCGCGCTTCCTGTCGCTGCCTGACCGCCGCGGCCGGGCCGAGATCGCGGCGATGCTGGCCCATGTCGGGGTGCCGGGGCTCGAGGGCCGCCAGATGACCGCGCTGTCGGGCGGGCAGTTCCAGCGGGTGCTGCTGGCGCGCGCCTTGCTGGCCGAGCCGGAACTGCTGATCCTGGACGAGGCGACGCAGGGCCTCGACCAGCCCGGCACCGCATCCTTCTATCAACTGGTCGAGGATGTCCGGCACCAGACCGGCGCGGGCATCCTGATGGTCAGCCATGACCTGCATGTGGTGATGGCGGCCTCTGACCGGGTGATCTGCCTGAACGGCCATATCTGCTGCCAGGGTCAGCCCCATGTGGTCACCGCCGCGCCGGAATACCGCGCGCTGTTCGGGCTTGGCACGCTGGGGACCATGGCGCTTTACCAGCATGCGCATGATCACGACCATGACGCCTGTGACCATTCCCATGGCGATGCCCACGCCAAGGACGAGGCGAAGGAACCCGCCCATGCTGGATGATTTCCTCGTCCGCGCCGCCCTTGCCGGTCTGGCCGTAGCCATCGCGGCCGGCCCCTTGGGCAGCTTCGTCGTCTGGCGCCGGATGGCCTATTTCGGCGAGGCAACGGCCCATGCCGCGATTCTGGGCGTGGCGCTGGCGCTGGCCTTCCAGATTTCGCTTTTCGCGGGCACGCTGGCCACGGCGCTGGCAATGGCGCTGACCGTGACCGCGCTGGCGGGCCGTGGCCTTGCGATCGACACGGCGCTTGGCGTGCTGGCCCATGGCGCGCTTGCCATCGGGCTTGTGGCGGTTTCCTTCCTGCCCGCGGTGCGGGTCGATCTGTCGGCCTATCTCTTCGGCGACATCCTCGCCGTGGGACGCAGCCAGCTTGCCGTGATCTGGGCGGGCGCGCTCGGCGTTCTGACGCTTCTGCTCTGGCGCTGGAACGCGCTGCTGACCGTCACCGTCAGCGAGGAACTGGCCAAGGCCGCCGGGCTCGATCCCGGCCGTGAACGGCTGGCGCTGACCGTCGCGCTCGCTCTTGTCGTCGCGGTCGCGCTTCAGGTCGTCGGCGCGCTGCTGATCGTGGCGATGCTGATCATCCCCGCTGCGGCCGCCCGCCCGCTCTCCCGCTCGCCCGAAACGATGGCCATTCTCGCCACGCTCTTCGCGGGGCTCGCCGCGCTGGGCGGGCTCTGGGGCTCGCTTGCCTTCGACACGCCCGCGGGCCCCAGCATCGTGGTCGCCGCGACCGCGCTTTTCGCGCTCAGCCGCCTCGCCCCCCGCCGCGCCTGACCCGGCCGCTTCTTCTTGGCTCAAATACCCCCGCCGGAGGCGCCGCGCGCGTCAGCGCGCGGCCACGCCCAACGCCGGACAAGCGGGGCGTCAGCCCCGCGCAGGCCGGGGGCGGGAGAACCTCCGGAACCGCCGTGCCCTATTCCGGCCGACAGATCTCGCCGCGCGCAATCGCCAGCCCGGTGCGCGCGACCAGAGCCGCGATCACCGCGATCAGCAACGCCAGCAGACCCGCGCCCAGCCCCTTGTGGAATGCCGATCCCATCTCCTCGGCATAGACGAAGGTCGCCACGGTCAGCGCGGCCAGCGGAAAGCTGAGCGCCCAGAACGACAGCGCGAAGGGCAGCCGCAGGATCTTCGGCAATTGCGTGGCCACGATCAGCGCGAAGACATAGGCCGCATGGATCAGGAACATCGCCAACTGGTCCATCTCGCCATTCAGCCGCATCCAGGCGAGGAAACCCACAGCGGGCGGCGCGATCAGGATCACCAGCGTCGGCTGCAGGCGGCTCGGCAGCGGTTCGTGAAAGGTCAGCCGGTTCATCACCAGCGTCAGCAGCACCACCCAGAACACCAGGCCGCCCGAGAAGAACAGCCACGAGATTTCCAGATATCCCAGCGGCGCGCCTGCAATCGGCACCAGGATGTTGCCGACCGCGGGGATGAACCAGGCGGCGTTCATTTGCCCCGGCTTGAAGTCGCGATGTCCGATCCAGTCCGAGATCACCAGAAGCGCCAGCCCGCCCTGAAGGACGGTGCCGACGATCCAGATCGGTTCGGCCAGTGCGGGGCGCGCGCCCACCAGCGCGGTTGCCAGCAGGATCAGCGAGATCGAGACCGTGGGAAAGAAGGCCAGCCGCACCGGATGGTGCCATTCCGCGGCGGCCATCCGGAACTGCGTGAGCAGCTTCAGCCCGTAAAGTGCGGCCACCGCCACCAGCAGCGCCACCGAGGCGATCAGCGCCGTATTGGAAAACAGCCCGCTCAGCCCGAAGGCCCGTTCCCCGGCATGGAGCGCGAGCGTCAGCCCGAGCATCCCCATGACGGTGGCGAAGAAGGTGATCGGGAAATGGGCCAGGCGGCTTTCATGCTGGCCCGTCCCGGTTTCGACGGATGCGTTCATCGCGGTGGCGATCCCCTGTAATCAGTTCCGGTTGTTCCCGGGCTGCCTCATGAATGCCTGCGCCACATAGGCCAGGAAGGTCAGGCCGCCCGCCCCCATGACCCCGATCATCAGCACGACGATCACGTCGATCGGTCCGCCGATATCGGCAAAGCCCGAATTCGTGATGTATTGCACGAACAGGATCGCGGCGATTGCCCCGATCGGTGCCGTCAACTCCGCCCGCGCCAGATAGCGGCCCTCAATGCTGCGGTCCCGAATCAGAACAAAGATGAATGCCAGAGTAATGATTGCAGCAACGAGCACCATGGCCCAGAACAGCCAGGGGCCATACATTTCCTCGAACACGGCGATCATTGTTCCGAAAGTCAGTTCCTTCATGGTCCGTCCTCCTCAAGCCTTGCCGCGCAGCATCGCGTTATAGGTGGCCTTCAGCGCCACCTCCTTCATCAGCCAGGAAATCCACAATTCCTCCAGCGGTGCGATCACTCCGGGGAAGGATTCGACCAGGTTGTTCTTGTAGTCGAACTCGATCAGCATCGCACGGCCGACCCGGGTGATCATCGGACAGGAGGTATAGCCGTTATAGGTGGCCGGGCTCAGCTTGCCCTCGATATCGGCGATCAGGTGATCCTCGGCGACCGGCACCTGCCATTTGACCGAAGCCGCGGTCTTGCCCTTGGGCACGCCCGCGCAATCGCCGACCGCGAAGACGTTCGGATAGCGGACATGGCGCATCGTCTCCGGGTTCACCTCGGCCCAGCCCTCGTTCATCCAGGGGCCACCCTGCCAGGGCAGGGGCGAGTTGCGCAGCACGTCGGGGGCCACCATCGGCGGGATCACGTTGGTGAAGTCGTAATCGGTCTCGATATCGCCCTCGGGGGTGGCGAAGGTGAGTATCTTCTTCCCCGGGTCGATTGCCTTGATGACGTGGTTGTATTGGGTCTTCACGCCCCGGTCGTCGAACAGCATCCGCACCTTCTCGTTCACGATCGGCACCGAGAACAGCGCCCCCGCATGGGCGTGGTAGTGGACTTCCACCCGCCCGCGGCTGCCCTTGCGGCGCGCGTAATCGTCGGTGAGGAAGGTGTATTTCAGCGGTGCGCCCGCGCATTTCATCTCGGTCGCGGGGCGGAAGAACACGGCCTTTCCGCCCTCGTCGGTGAAGCGGTTCATCGCGCCCCAGGTCGCGGCGGCCTGTTCCGGTCCGGCATAGACCGCGCCGATCCCGTTGGTGCCGACGAGGTTCATGTCGAAGCCCTCGACCGCGTCCCAGTCGAGTTTCAGCCCCGTGGCGAGGATCAGGAAGTCATAGGCGACGGTCTTGCCGCCCGCGGTGACGATCCGGTTCGCCTCGGGGTCGATCTCGGCCGCGGCCTCCTCGATCCATTCGACGCCTTTGGGCAGCCATTCCGCCGTTGAGGACACCGCGTAGTTTGCCGGTTTCAGCCCGGCCGCGATCAGCGTGAAGCCGGGCTGGTAGAGGTGACGCTTGCGTGCATCGACGATGGTGATCGTTGCGCCGTCCAGCCGCTCGGCAAGGCGGCGTGCCATGGTGGTCCCGGCCGCGCCCGCGCCCAGGATCACGATCCGCGCCGAGGTGGGGATCTTTTGCGCCCGGGCGGGCGCCCCCGTTCCGGCCAGTGCCATCCCCCCGGCCGCCATACCGAGAAACCCGCGCCGCGACAGGGCGATTCGATCCGGGTGGTCCATCGGTCTCCTCCTATGACATTCGCATTCTTGCATGTGTATGCGCGTGTATACGCAACAAGGCGGAGCTATGTCAAAGATTCATATTTGCCGCGGTCAGGTTTTTGCGCCCGCTTTCGGGGTTGCCCTGCGCCGTGCTGGGCTCTCAGCCCCGCCCGGGACGCCCGCGCACGAAACGGCCATCGGGGCCCAGATGGATGCCGCATTCGGTCTTGTCGGGATTGTCGGCCCAGCGGCCGGCGCGCAGCGCCTCGCCATTGCGCACGGGCCGCGTGCAGGGGGCGCAACCGATCGAGGCATAGCCGCGATCCACCAGCGGGTGGCGGGGAAGGTCATGCGCCGCGAAATAGGCCGCCAGATCGGCCTCGGTCCAGAGGGCCAGCGGGTTCACCTTGAGATGGCTGCCGTCGCGCTCGATCACGGGCAGGGCGGCCCGGGTCGCGCCCTGGTAGCGCTTGCGCCCCGAGATCCATGTGTCGAACCCTTCCAGCGCATCGGCCAGCGGAAAGGTCTTGCGCAGGGTGCAGCACATGTTCGGATCGCGCGCGTGAAGCCGCCCGTCCGCATCCTCGCCGGCCAGTGTCGCGGGATCGGGCAGGATGTTCACGAGGTTCAGCCCCAGCCGTTCGGCCAGCAGGTCGCGATAGCTCAGCGTTTCGGCAAAGTGTCGGCCGGTGTCGATGAACAGCACCGGCATGTCGGGGAAAAGCTGCGTGACGAAATGCAGAAGCGCGGCACTTTCCGCCCCGAAGGACGAGACCAGCGCCCTGCGGCCAAGCCGCGGGTCGCCCAGCAATCCCGCCATGTCGACATGGCCCAGATCGGGCAGATGGTCGGATTGCAATGCTTCGAGCAGCGGATCGGACCCGCCCGCGGGCCAGTTCATCATCGCGCGACACCTCGCCGGTCCGGGCGCATGCCGCGCCCCCGCGACGCCCTATAGCAGAGCGCCGCGGCGCCCGAAACAGCCGCGATCCGGGTCCGAAAGCCGCGCGGCAATCGCCCGCTGCCTGTTGTCACCGGGCTGTCATCGAATCACATATCGGCGGTCATTCAAGCGTGGCGCGGTCCACGACCGCCGTTCCCTCGCCGATCCGGTCAGAGGGGTGGGTGACGACCGCAAGCCCCTGCTCGAGCCCGGCCAGAACCTCGGCCGTGGTCTCGCCCCGGCGGCCGATCTCGACCGGGGTCAGCCGCGCGGTGGCGTTTTCGACGGCAAACACCGCCCAGCCGCCATCGCGGCGGAACAGCGCCGAAAGCGGCACCTGAAGCGCGTCCTCGGCCTGCCATTCGACGATGCGCAGGAACACGGCGAAGCCTTCGCCCAGTCCGGCGCGGTCCTCGGGTGGGGTCAGGATGTCGAAGCGGGCATCGACCCGCTGTTCCTCGATCCCCAGCGCCGAGACCTTGGTGCGGGCCACGGGCTCGACCTTGCGCAGCCGGGCCTCCAGGGTCGCGCCGCCGCCCCAGCGTTCGGCCATTGCCCGCGCGCCGGGTTGCAGCCGCACCGCGTCCGAGGACAGAAGGTCCGCCACGATTTCCAGGTCGTCGGGCCGCCCGATAGACAGAAGCCGCGTGCCGATGGTGACCGGGCGTTCCGAAATCACGTCGATTTCCAGCACCATGCCGTCGATGGGCGCATGGATCTGCACGCAGCATTCCCCCGCCGGTCCGCCCAGACCATCGACCGCAGGCGCGATCAGCGCGGCGCGGGCGCGTTCCAGCGCGCCATCCGCCATGGCCAGCCCCGAGGCGGCGGCATCGCGGGCCGCCCGCGCGATGGCAAGCTGCTGGGTCGCGTCCTCGAGCCGGGTAAAGGTGGCCACGCCGCGTTCGACCAGCGTCTGCGCGCGCTCGAACTGGGTTTCGGCATAGTTCAGATCCTCGTCGGCCTTCCGCAGCCCGCTCTCGGCCTGTGCGCGGGCGGCCTGCGCCTCGCGCACGGCGGCTTCGGCCTGCACGCGCGCGCGGCTGTCCAGCAGGCTGGGCGCGGTCGGCTCGACGATGGCGACCACGGTTTCGCCGCGAACCACCCGCTCGCCCACCTCGACGGGCGAGCGCAGGGCGGTGCCTGTCAGGGGGGCTGCAACCTCGTAGATGTCGCGGATGCGGGTCTTGCCATCGGCATTCACGGTGACCTGCATCGGCCCGCTTGTGACGATATGCAGATCGACCGGCACCGGTTCGGTGCGGAAGGCGGTATAGATCAACCCGCCCGCCAGCGCCGCGCCAAGCCCGATCAGGATGATGTTGCGTGCCGGAACCTTCATGCCTCACTCCCGCGTCTTCATCACCGCCACAAGATCCAGATTGTCCAGCCGCCGCCGCACCACCAGCACCGCGACGACGCAGGCGACCAGCACCACCAGGCTGGCCTGCGCGAAGGTCGCGGGTTTCAGCACCAGCGGGATCGCGTAGAGATCCGAGGTGAAGCCCTCGGTCATCGACCAGGCGATGGCCGAGCCCAGCACCCATCCCAGCGGCTGCGCCGCAAGCGCCAGCACCAGCGTTTCGCCCATCAGGATCGCCGAAACCTCGCCCCGGCTGAAGCCCAGGATGCGCAGGCTGGCCAGTTCCCGCGCGCGTTCGGACAATTGCACGCGCGCGCCGTTATAGGCTACGCCCACGGTGATCAGGATGGCGATGGTCGCGTAGATCGTCGTCATTATGACCACGTTCTCGGCAATGGTGTCCTCGAAGGCCCGGCGGCTTTCGGTCAGCATGATGGTGCCCGCCAGCCCCGGCATCTCCTTCAGCCGCGCATGCAGCGCGTCCTCGTGCCCCTCGTCGATCAGCAGGCTTGCGGTCGAGACCCGTGGCGCCTGTCGGAACAGGGTGTTGACCGTGTCGAAATCCATATAGGCGCCAAGGCCGAAATACTGCGTCACCAGCCCCGCGACCGGCAGTTGGAACGTCTCGCGCCGGTTGGTCAGGAATTCCACCTCGATCACGTCGCCGGGCTGGGCGTTCAGTTGCGCGGCCAGCCGGTCGGCCAGCAGGATCGTGCCGGGCGGCGGCGCGACCACCCGGCCCGTTCCGTCGATCACGCGCGACAGATCGCTTTCGGGCGGGCGGGCCTCGATGGCGACCTGCTTGGACCGGGGGCCGTGACGCAGTTCCGCGGCAAGGTAAAGATGGCCCTCGACCACCAGCACGCCGGGCAGGCGGCGGACTTCCTCCAGCACGGAAACCGGCCGATCCTCGGCGAAGAGCAGCATCGTGTCCTGCCGGTTCGACTGGGAAAAGGCGACATCCAGGATCTCGTCCAGCGCGTCGTCGGTGAAGGTGGCGGCGACCATGACGGCCACCGCCAGCGCAAGGCCCAGCATGGTCAGCCCGGCCCGCACCGGCCAGCGCAGGATCGAGCGAAAGACCATCATCGCGGGCTGCGACAGCCGCAACGCCCCAAGCGCCCGGTCGAACAGGCCGCGGCTGTAGCGCGGCGGGGCGGGCGGCTGCATCGCGATGGCGGGCGACAGCCGGGCCGCGGCCAGTGCCGAACGCCCGGCCCCCAGCCCCGCTGCGGCCAGCGCAATGGCCGCCGAAATCGCATAGGCGTCATAGGAGACGCGGAAGATCAGATAGGGAAAATCGAAGAAATCCGCGTAAAGCCGGGCCAGCGCATGCGCCAGCCAACTGCCCGCCCCAAAGCCCAGCACGATGCCCGCAATCGCCACCAGCCCGGCCAGCATCAGGTAATGCTGGCACACCTCGGCATCGGAATAGCCCACGGCCTTGAGCAGCCCGATCTCGCTGCGTTCCAGCGCGATGATGCGGGCCAGCACCATGTTCACAAGGAAGGCCGAGATGCCGAAGAAGACGGGGGGCAGCACCATCGCCAGCGTCCTGAGCTGCATGATCTCGGCGTCGATGAAGCTGTTGGACAGTTGCGTTTCCTGCCCATAGGCGCCGAAGCCGCCATAGGGGTCCAGCAGGTCGTCCAGCCGGTCGATCACCTCGGCCGTCTGCGCGTCGCGCGTCAGGCTCAGCGCGACCGAGTTGAACGCGCCGGTCATGTCGAAGGCGGCGGCCGCGGCGCGTTCGGGCATCCACAGGATGCCGAAGGCGGCGTTGTCGGGCATCATCTGGCCCGGCCCGATCGTGTAGATGAATTCCGGCGACAGCATCGTGCCGGTGATCGTCAACTGCCGCTTCTGCCCGTTCAGGTTGGCGTGAAAGCTGTCGCCGGGCACGAAGCCGTTGGCCCGGGCGAATGGCTCGTTCACGGCAACCTCGTCGGTTGCCTCGGGGGCGGGCAGGCGGCCCGCGCGCAGAAGCGGGATGTTGAGCTGCGGCAGCCCCCCGTTCGGCAGCGAGATCACCCGGCCCACCGCGGTCTGGGTCCGGCCGGGAATGTCCAGGATGACCGAGCCGACGACGCGGGTCTCGACGCTGGCCACGCCCGGGATCGCCGCGATCTCGGCTTCCAGCGGCGCGGGCGCGCGGCGGGTTTCGGAAAAGACATCGGCAAAGCGGTTGCGCTCGTAATAGGCCGCGCGGGTGTCTTCGAGCGCGTTGTACATCTCGAACGAGGTCAGGAAGATCGCGACGCCGCAGCCCAGCACCAGCGCGATCGCCAGCGCCTGCGCCCAGAGCCGACGGAAGTCGCGCAAGAGCTTGATGTCCAGTGCCTGCATGCCCCTCACCAGTCGATATCGTGGGGGGCAAGGCGGGTTTCGTTGGTCTCGGCCGAGACGATGCGCCCGTCCTGGAACCGCACGATCCGGTGCGCCATCCGCCGGATCGCGGCGTTATGGGTGATGACGATGGTGGTGGTGCCGAAGCGTTCGTTGATGTCCTTCAGCGCCTCGAGAACCTGCACGCCGGTCTTGCTGTCCAGCGCGCCGGTGGGCTCGTCGCAAAGCAGGACCTCGGGCCGCTTGGCGATGGCGCGCGCGATGGCGACGCGCTGCTGTTCGCCGCCCGACATCTCGGCCGGGAAATGGTCCAGCCGGTGCGACAGACCCACCAGCCCCAGCGCCTCGGCCGGGTCCATCGGGTCGCGGGCGACATCGGTCACAAGCTGGACATTCTCGCGCGCGCTGAGGGACGGCACGAGATTGTAGAACTGGAACACAAAGCCCACATGGTCGCGCCGGTAGCGCGTGAGCCCCCGCTCGCGCAGCGCACTCAGGTCGATGTCCCGAAACCAGACCTTGCCCGAGCTTGCCCGGTCCAGCCCGCCCAGGATGTTCAGAAGCGTCGATTTCCCGCTGCCCGAAGGCCCGAGCAGAACCGCAAGCTCTCCGGTGAAGAGCTTTAGATCGACACCGGCCAGCGCATGAACCTTGGCGCCCCCGGTGTCGTAGACCTTGCTCAGGGCCTCGGTGCGAAAGATCGGACGGTCCATGATCGCCCCCTCGCTGGTCAATAAGACAGTCCTTGCCCCGTCTTTCAAGGGGCGGCGGGGTGGCTTGCGCCCTGTCCCCGGGCTAGGATGCCACCTGCGCGAACAAGCCCGGATCCCTCCGATGCCCAGTCCCCCCTTTCTTGTCTTCACCGATCTGGACGGCACGCTTCTGGATCACGAGGATTATTCCCATGACCCGGCCGAACCTGCGCTTGCACGGTTGCGGGCGGCGGGGGTGCCGGTGATCCTGGCCTCGTCCAAGACGGCGGGCGAGATCGCGCCGTTGCGCGCGGATCTGGGGCTGGCGGATCACCCTGCCATTGTCGAGAACGGCGCGGGCGTTCTGGAACCCGGCGCCGAGGCGCCCGAGGACCGGGGCCGCTATGGCGAATTACGCGTCTTGCTGGATCGGTTGCCTGCCTCGCTGCGGGCGGCATTCCGGGGCTTCGGTGACTGGGACGTGCCGATGATCGCCCGGCGCACCGGCCTGCCGCTGGCCGAGGCCGAGCTTGCCGCGCGGCGGCGGTTTTCCGAGCCGGGACTCTGGCGTGGATCGGAGGCGCAGAAGGCGGCGTTCCTCGGCGCGCTGGCCGCGCAAGGCGTGCAGGCGCGCGAGGGCGGGCGGTTTCTGACGCTGTCCTTCGGCGGCACCAAGGCCAGCCGCATGGCCGAGATCGCCGCCCGCTATGGCCGCCCCTTCACGGTCGCGCTGGGCGATGCGCCCAATGATGTCGAGATGCTGGAAGCCGCCGATCTGGGGTTTGTCATCGCCAATCCGCACCGCCCGTCCCTGCCGCCGCTGTCGGGCGAGGCCGGTGGCCGGATCGTGCGGATCGACGCAGCAGGACCGAAAGGTTGGAACGCGGCGATGGAACGGGTTATCAAGGGGCGCGGCATCTGAGGCAGGAGGATCGGGCGCTTGGGGGATTTTCACCAGAACGGCAATGTGGCGACCCTGCACAACCTGCGGTTCGCCGCGCCGGATCTGCTGATCCACGAACTGACGAGCTTTGCCCAGACCCGCAAGATCAGCCTGATCCTGCCCTCGCTGTTCTCGGAACTTCAGGGCGACGCCCTTCCCGCCATCCTCGATGAACTGGCCGAGGTGCCCTATCTGCACCGCATCGTGATCGGGCTGGACCAGGCCGATGCCGACCAGTTCGCCCATGCCGTGACATTCTTTGGTCGCTTGCCGCAGAACCATGTCGTGATCTGGCAGGACAGCCCGCGGATGAAGGCGATCCATGCCCGGCTGGACGCGCTGAACCTGCATCCCGGCGAGCCGGGCAAGGGGCGCAACGTGTGGTTCTGCATGGGCTATCTGATGGCCTGCAAGGACAGCGCGGTGATGGCGCTGCATGATTGCGATATCCTGACATACAGTCGCGAGATGCTGGCCCGGCTGGTCTATCCGGTGGCGAACCCGAACTTTCCCTATCAACTGGCCAAGGGCTTCTATCCCCGGATCGGCGAGGGCAAGCTGAACGGGCGGGTCAGCCGCCTGCTGGTGAGCCCGATCCTGATCGCTCTGAAAAAGACGATCGGGGACCGCGACTATCTCGATTACCTGCGTTCGTTCCGCTATCCGCTGTCGGGCGAATTCGCGATGCGCACCGCGCCCCTGCCCGATCTGCGCATCCCGTCCGACTGGGGTCTGGAAATCGGGGTGCTGTCCGAGGCCTGGCGCAACCTGGCGCCGGGATCCGTCTGCCAGGTCGAGATCGCCGACAGCTATGACCACAAGCACCAGCCGGTCTCGGCCGAGGATGCCAGTGCGGGACTGTCGCGGATGTCGGTCGATATCTGCAAGTCGATCTTCCGCAAGCTGGCGGCCGACGGAACGGTGTTCTCCGAAGAGGTGTTCCGCACGCTCAAGGCGACCTATTACCGCTCGGCGCTGGATTTGCTGGATTGCTACTACAACGATGCGCGGATGAACGGGCTCAGCCTCGACCGGCATGGCGAGGAGAACATCATCGAGCTGTTTGCCCGCAACATCGTCGAGGCGGGCAATGTCTACCTGGAAAACCCCGCCGAGACGCCCTTCATCCCGACATGGAACAGGGTGCATGCGGCCGATCCCGACCTGATGTCGGACATGCTGTCGGCGGTCGCGGCGGATGCGGCGGAATTCGTCTAGGCAGTCGCAGCCGTGTGGGGGGCTGGCGATCCGGCTTCGGCATGCCTAGGTGAAAAAAAGAGGCTCAGGTGAAGGAGACCAGACGACATGCAGTTCCAACTGAACACCGATTCCAACATCCATGGCGACGAGCGGCTGGCCGAGGTGGCCGAACAGATGGTGACGTCCGGTCTGGGGCATCTGACGGGCCGCTTGACGCGGGTCGAGGTGCATCTGGTCGATACCAACGGCGCCAAGGGCGGCCCCGACGACATCCGCTGCACCATCGAGGCGCGCCCCGAGGGGTTGCGGCCGCACACGGTCACCCATAGTGACGCCAATGTCGAGGCCGCCCTGCGCGGCGGTGCGCGCAAGATGCGGGCGCATCTCGAAAGCGAGTTCGGCAAGCTCGACCCGCGGCGCTGAGCCCGACGCCCCGCTCCGCGGCCGTTCCGGGCCGCGGGCCGGGGCTATTCCGCCGCGACGGGTTCGGGGCCGATCAGCCCGACGATGTCGAACATGATGCGGTTCAGTTCGAAATCCTTCGGCGTGTAGACCTTGGCCACCCCCATCGCCTGCAGGCGGCGGGCGTCGTCCTCGGGGATGATGCCGCCGACCACGACGGGCACATGCGTCAGCCCGGCCGCGCGCATCTCGGCCATCAGGCTTTCCATCAGCGGGATATGGCTGCCCGACAGGATCGAGAGGCCGACGATATCCACATTGCCCTCGCGGGCGGCGGCGACGATCTCGGCCGGGGTCAGGCGGATGCCCTCGTAATGGATTTCCATGCCGCAATCGCGGGCGCGGGCGGCGATCTGTTCGGCGCCGTTGGAATGGCCATCAAGGCCGGGCTTGCCGACCAGGAATTTCGGCCGCCGCCCCAGCCGGGCGGCCACCGCGTCCACCGCGGCGCGGATGTCGTCAAGCCCCTCGGTGCGGTTCGAGGGGTTCTTGGAGACGCCCGTCGGGCCGCGATACTGGCCGAAGACGTTGCGCATCACATCGCCCCATTCGCCGGTGGTGACCCCCGCCTTCGCCGCCGCGATCGAGGGCGGCATGATGTTGGCGCCCGTCGCCGCGGCCTCGCGCAGCGCCTTGAGCGCGTGCTGCACGGCATCGGCGTCGCGTTCGGCCCGCCAGGCATTCAGGCGCGCGATCTGGTCGGCCTCGACCGCCGGATCGACCACCATGATCGCATCCTCGCCTGCGGTCAGCGGCGAGGGTTCGCCCTGGGTCCAGCGGTTGACCCCGACCACGACCGTCTCGCCGGTCTCGACGCCAACGATGCGCTCGGAATTGCTCTCGACGAGGCGCGATTTCATGTAGTCGATGGCCGCCACCGCGCCGCCCAGCGCGTCGATCTGGGCAAGTTCGGTGCGGGCATTGGCCTTGAGGTCCTCGACCCGCGCGCTCACCGCGGGGTTACCGTCGAACAGGTCCTCGTATTCCAGAAGGTCGGTTTCATAGGCCAGGATCTGCTGCATCCTGAGCGACCATTGCTGGTCCCAGGGCCGCGGCAGGCCCAGCGCCTCGTTCCAGGCGGGCAACTGCACGGCGCGGGCGCGGGCGTTTTTCGACAGGGTCACCGCCAGCATCTCGATCAGGATACGGTAGACGTTGTTTTCCGGCTGCTGTTCGGTCAGGCCGAGCGAGTTCACCTGCACGCCATAGCGGAAGCGGCGGTATTTCGCGTCCTCGACGCCATAGCGGTCGCGGCAGATCTCGTCCCAGAGCTCCACGAAGGCGCGCATCTTGCACATCTCGGTGACGAAGCGGATGCCGGCATTCACGAAGAACGAGATGCGTCCGACCATGTCGGGGAAATGCTCGGGCGCGACCTTCGTCGTCAGATCGTCCAGAACTGCCGTTGCGGTTGCCAGCGCAAAGGCCAGCTCCTGTTCCGGTGTCGCGCCCGCCTCTTGCAGGTGGTAGGAACAGACGTTCATCGGGTTCCATTTGGGCAGATGCTCGCGGGTATAGGCCGCGACGTCGGTGATCATCCGCAAGGACGGTTTCGGCGGGCAGATATAGGTGCCGCGGCTGAGGTATTCCTTGATGATGTCGTTCTGGACGGTGCCCTGCAGTTTCGAGATGTCGGCGCCCTGTTCCTCGGCCACCGCGATGTAAAGCGCGAGCAGCCAGGGCGCAGGCGCGTTGATCGTCATCGAGGTGTTCATCTGTTCGAGCGGGATCTGGTCGAAGAGCGTCCGCATGTCGCCCAGATGCGCCACCGGCACGCCGACCTTGCCGACCTCGCCGCGGGAAAGTTCGTGGTCGCTGTCATAGCCCGTCTGGGTGGGCAGGTCGAAGGCGACCGAAAGACCGGTCTGGCCCTTGGCGAGGTTGCTGCGGTAGAGCGCGTTCGACGCCTTGGCGGTGGAGTGGCCCGCATAGGTACGGAACAGCCAGGGGCGGTCTTTCGTCGTCTCGGTCATGGCGCGCCTCGGAGTCGGGGTGGAAAGAAAATTTCGCTTCCGCCGAGATAAGGGCAAGGATCTGGCGATGTCAATTCGCTGCATCGCGGCGAGCGCGCAGCGGGAGGGACATAAAGTTACCCGAATGCGCCCGATTTTCGTTGCATTGTTGCGTGGCGCTTTCTATCAGACCAGTCAGTCCGCGACGATTCTGCGGCGCGGCGAAACCTTTCACCGATCAAGGAGGCCCCGATGGCTCTGGACACGAATCCGTCGATCACGCCCTACGAGGCGCCCGAGAAAGAGCTTTACGAGATCGGCGAGATGCCGCCGCTCGGATACGTTCCGCCGAAGATGTATGCCTGGGCGATCCGGCGCGAGCGTCACGGCGAGCCCGACAAGTCGTTCCAGGTCGAGGTGGTCGAGACGCCCGCGATCGACAGCCACGAGGTGCTGGTGCTCGTGATGGCCGCAGGCGTGAACTACAACGGAATCTGGGCGGGCCTCGGCGTTCCGATCTCGCCCTTCGATGGCCACGGTGCCCCCTATCACATCGCCGGTTCGGATGCCTCGGGCATCGTCTGGGCGGTGGGCGACAAGGTGAAGAACTGGAAGGTGGGCGACGAGGTCGTGATCCACTGCAACCAGGATGACGGCGACGACGAGGAATGCAATGGCGGCGATCCGATGTATTCGCCCACCCAGCGGATCTGGGGCTACGAGACGCCGGACGGGTCGTTCGCGCAGTTCACCAACGTGCAGGCGCAGCAATTGCTGCCCCGACCCAAGCACCTGACCTGGGAGGAATCGGCCTGCTATACGCTGACGCTGGCCACCGCCTACCGGATGCTGTTCGGCCACCACCCGCATGAACTGAAACCCGGCCAGAACGTGCTGGTCTGGGGGGCCTCGGGCGGGCTGGGATCCTATGCGATCCAGTTGATCAACACCGCGGGCGCGAACGCCATCGCCGTGATTTCCGAGGAATCGAAGCGCGACTTCGTGATGAGCCTTGGCGCCAAGGGCGTGATCAACCGCAAGGACTTCAAGTGCTGGGGGCAACTGCCCAAGGTGAACACGCCGGAATACAAGGAGTGGTTCTCCGAGGCGCGCAAGTTCGGCAAGGCGATCTGGGACATCACCGGCAAGGGCGTGAATGTCGACATGGTGTTCGAACACCCGGGCGAATCGACCTTCCCGATCTCGACCTTCGTGGTCAAGCGCGGCGGCATGGTGGTGATCTGTGCGGGCACTACCGGGTTCAACCTGACGATGGATGCGCGCTATGTCTGGATGCACCAGAAGCGCATCCAGGGCAGCCACTTCGCCCATCTGAAACAGGCCGCGGCGGCGAACCGGCTGATGTGCCAGCGTCGGCTTGACCCCTGCATGTCCGAGGTCTTCCCCTGGGCCGAGATCCCGGCCGCGCACATGAAGATGCTGCGCAACGAGCACAAGCCCGGCAACATGGCGGTGCTGGTGCAGGCGCCGCAGACCGGCCTGCGGACCTTCGAGGACGTACTGGAGGCCGGCAAGGGAGTCTGAGCGCGTCAGAGCGCAAGCCGCCCCGATCCGAACGACTCGATCCGGGCCGACCTTGTCGGCCCGGATCGAACTGTCGTGGGGGCGCTGAAGCCAAGCCGGAAAGACAAAACAACCACTTGCCCGATACCCCCTCGCCATTTCTGGGGAGGGAAAATCGGCGAATTTCGAGAAAAGTTAACTCGTGCTATGATGGTATTAACGGTTCATTAACCACTTGGGGACGAAAACCATGAAGCATGAGTGGCTGGTCGACATTCTCGGCGATCTGAGGAACTATGCCCGGAAGAATGGGTTGGTCGCTCTGTCGGAGGAACTTGCATCCTGCCAGGCTCTGGCAGCGGTCGAGATTTCTACGCTTGAAGCGGCGCCCGCAAGGGCTGAAGTTGGAGGAAACGGGGCCTGCAGGGTGCCGTTGGGGTTGAAGTCGGGCGATGACAGACGTCTTAGAATCGTACCTCGACCGCTTGCAACAGGCAACGACGCTTGAGCATCTGCAACAATCCACCGAGGACCTTCGGGACCATTACGGCATAACTCATGTGGTCTATCACTGGGTCAGCAGCGTCGGAGAGCAGTACGGCGCAGGCACCTACAGCACCGATTGGGTCGACCGCTATCTGGAGCGTGGTTATGTGAGGGTGGACCCTGTCGTGCAGGGGTGCCTTCACCGATTCCACCCCGTCGACTGGAAGCAACTTGACTGGTCAGGGCGCGTGGCCCGTGAACTTCTGGCCGACGCTCTGGCGCATGGGGTCGGCAATCAGGGGTTCAGCATTCCGATCCGGGGACCCAACGGTCAGTTTGCGGTCTTCACCGCAAATCACAGTTGCAACGACCTGGAATGGTCGCGCTTCGTTCAGGCGAACATGCGCGATCTCATCATCGTGGCGCATGATTTCAACAGGAAGGCGCTGGAATTCGAGGGCAAGCGGGACCTTGCCCCCTCGACGACACTTTCGCCGCGCGAAACCAGCGCCCTGACGCTTCTGGCCAAGGGGCTGAGCAGGGCGCAGGCGGCCGATCAACTCGAGATATCGGAGCATACGCTGCGGGTCTATATCGAGGCCGCGCGGCACAAGCTGGGCGCGCTCAACACCACCCATGCAGTGGCCCGGGCACTCAATGCGGGGCTGATCGTGCTCTGAGTGCAACGACAGGGTGACGATCTGCAACTTTTTCCCGTTTTGTTCCCATTCGTGCGATGGTTTAGGGCGTTGGTAACCAAGGGCTTTGTAGCTTTCCCCTGTCATCGGCTGGCAAAGGGCTACTCAACATGCTGCGTTACATCTACGGCGTCGACCTGCACAAGCACCCCCTTCTGCGTGATACGATGTTCCGCGACCGGGCGATCCAGTTCCATGAACGCCTGGGCTGGGACGTCACGGTGGACGAGAAGGGCGAGGAGCACGACCAGTACGACGCGCTGAACCCGCTTTATGTCATCTGGGAACAACCCGACGGGCGGCATGGCGGCTCGATGCGGTTCCTGCCCACCACCGGCCGGACCATGGTGAACGAGCATTTCCTGCATGTGACCGATGGCGTCCGGATCGAAAGCCCGCTGATCTGGGAATGCACGCGCTTCTGCCTGGCCCCCGATGCGGGGCGCGAGGTGTCGGCGGCACTTGCGCTGGGCGGGGCCGAGATCATGGCGAATTTCGCGGTCGAGCATTTCGTCGGCGTGTTCGACGCGCGCATGGTCCGCATCTACCGCCTGCTCGGCATGGCGCCCGAGGTGATTGGCCAGGTCGGCGAGGGGTCGGACGTGCTTGCGGTCGGCCTGTGGGGTTGGGACGATGCGTTCTGGCCGCGCACGCTGAATCGGCTTGGGATCGAACGCGAGACCTCGCTCGACTGGTTCCGGCAGTCCTTCTCGGCCATCCCGCCGACAAAAAAGCGGATCCTCGAGGCGGCCTGATCGCGCTGGCACCCCGCGGGCGGGGCCTATAGGCTCCGCCCATGACCCTTGCCTCCCTTACCTTTTCCGAAGACCAGGCCGAGGCCCATGACCGCGTGGCCGCGATGCTGCGCGGCATGGGCGTGGATATCGACGCCGGGGCGCTGAGCCCGCGGGTCGAGGATCAAGCGGCGCTTCTGGCGGTCACCGGCAAGGCGGGATCGGGCAAGACGATGCTGCTGGCACGCCTTGTCGCGGCGCTGGCGGAAGCCGGGGTGGAGATCGTCTCGGGGGATTACGAGGGGCGGCGGCGACGCGATCGCCGGACGCTTGCGATCCTCGCACCGACCAACAAGGCGGCCAGCGTGCTGCGCACCCGTGGCGTCCCCGCCACGACCATTCACCGGATCATCTATACGCCGGTCTATGACCCCGAATACGAGAAGATCGCCCAATGGCTGACCGGCGAGGGCGAGCGGCCCGCGGTCGAGGGATTGACCGATGCCGCGCTGGACCGCGCCTTTGCGTTCTATCAAAGCGTCAAATCGGTTCCCGGCGCGCTGGCGACTGCGGGGCTTCGCGGCAGCGATTTCATCCGCGGCTGGAAGCGGCGCGAGGAGCCGCTGGATATCGGTTTTGTCGACGAAGCCTCGATGCTGGACGAACGCCAGTTCGACGATCTGAAGGAGCTGTTCCCGGCGCTGGTGCTGTTCGGCGATCCCGCGCAACTGGCCCCGGTCAACCAGTCCGGCAAGATGGTGTTCGACATCCTGCCCGCAGCGCAGAAGCTGGAATTGCACCGAGTCCACCGGCAACAGGATGACAACCCGATCCTCGATCTGGCCCATGCGCTGTCCGATCCGGCGCTGGAGTTCGAGGGGTTCGAGCGGATGATCGAACGCGCGGCGGCGCGTGATTCGCGCGTCTTGGTCGCCCCGCGGGTCGATGCCGACCTGATGGCGCGCTCGCCCGTGCTGGTCTGGCGCAACGCGACGCGGATCCGGCTGATCCATGCCTTCCGCCAGGCCCATGGCGCGCCCGCCGATGCGCTGTTGCCGGGCGAGCCGCTGATCTGCGACGGCATCGAACTGCCGCTCAAGCACCGCAAGAAGCGGCTCGACCTCGAGGCACGGGGGCTGATCAAGGGGGCGCAGGTGATCTATCTGGGCCCGGGCCGCAAGCCTGGCTTTTCGAGGCTGCATGTGATCGGGGCCGAAGAGCCGCAGATTTCGGCCGCCTCGATCGTCAAGATCGAACTGCCCGAGGAGGAGGAGCCGTTCATCCCCTATGCCGCGAACATGGGCGCGGCCTTCCTGCACGGGGCGGCCGTGACGATCCATAAGGCGCAGGGGTCCCAGTGGGACACGGTGCAGGTCTTTGCCCCCGACCTTTACGCCGCCGCGCGGGCAGGGCGCAGCGAGGCTGGCCAGCCCTTGTGGAAGCGGCTGGCCTATGTCGCGATCACCCGCGCCGAGACGCGGCTGATCTGGGTGACACGCTACCGGCTTGCCCGACCCGCCCGGCCGCTGACGACCGACGATCTGGTGGCGGTGGCGGCGCCGCTGACCCTGTCCACCGGGATCGAGGCGGACTAGCGTCAGCCCCGTATCAGCCGGAATGCGGCCGACGCGCCCCAGCCAGCCGCAATGGCGATGGCAAGCGACAGCAGACCGTAGACAAGGGGTCGTTCGTGGGCCAGCATGTAGGTCCAGCGTTCCAGACCCACCTTGCGCACCGTGATCGCTGTCTCGAAGGCGTCGATCACCTCGCCCTCGCGGGTCAGGAAGATGCGCGTTCGGTAATCGCCCTCGGTCAGGTTCGCGGGCAGCGCGATCGAGGTGCGAAACAGCGTGTCCTCGGTCAACGCGACCTCGCCCGGCAGCACCTGGTAAAGCCCGACGCGGCTGCGGATGCGGACTAGAGCCTCGATGAAGTTCTCGGAATCGGCGGCCTGGGCGGCGGTGCCTGTGGCGCGGATCGCCCGGGGGATCGAGACCTTGTGGCGCATGTCCTCATCCTGCGACAGCGCCTGGGCAAGCGGTGCGGTGCTGGCCACTGCGTAAAAGCTGGGCGCGGCGTCGATCACCACGGCCTCGGTATTGACCCAGATCCCGAAGCGCCTTGCCTTGCGCCGGACGGTGACGGGGCCGGAGGGGCCGGCGACGGTGACCACGACATGCAGCGCGCCCTCGGGCAGCGGCGCCTCGCGCCGCACCGCGCCGAAGATCAGGATCTCGGAACCCGAAAAGCTGGTATTGATCGCGACCTGCGTCTGGCTGAGTCCCGCGACCACCCGTTCGGCCCGCGCGGGCAGCGCGGCCATGAGGCAGAGCAGGACCAGCAGCAGCCGCATCAGAACTTCCCCGCTGAAAGCGAGTAGATCTCGGCCGGTTCCAGCAGCAGGTCGAGCGCAAGCTTGCCGCAGACCGCCAGCACCAGCAGCGACAGCAGGATGCGCAACTGTTCGGCCTTCATCGCGACGCCGATCCGCGCGCCGACCTGCGCGCCGATCACGCCCCCGATCAGCAGCAGCACCGCCAGCCCCAGGTCGACGGTGAAATTCGTCGTCGCATGCAGAAGCGTGGCAAAGGCGGTGACGAAGATGATCTGAAAGAGCGATGTGCCGACCACGACCTTGGTGGGCATGCCCAGCAGGTAAATCATCGCGGGCACCATGATGAACCCGCCGCCCACCCCCATGATGGCGGCCAGGATGCCGACCAGCGCCCCCACCGCAAGCGGCGGGATGACCGAGATGTATAGCCCCGAGGTGCGGAACTTCATCTTGAAGGGCAGGGCGTGGATCCAGGTCCGCTGGCGCCGACGCGGCGCGGTCTTGCCGCTGCGCGAGCGCCGGATCGCGCGCAGGCTTTCCATGAACATCAGCGCGCCGATGATCCCGAGAAAGACCACATAGCACAGCTTGACCAGCAGATCGACCTGGCCCATCTGGCGCAGCATGTTGAAGATCGCGATGCCGATCCCGGCACCGACGAGCCCGCCGATCATCAGCACCGTGCCCATCCGGATATCGACGGTCTTGCGCCTGAGATGGGCCAGAACGCCCGAAAAGGACGAGGCGACGATCTGCGCGGCCTCGGTCGCGACGGCCACCGCGGGCGGGATGCCGATGAAGAACAGAAGCGGCGTCATCAGGAAGCCGCCGCCGATGCCGAACATCCCTGACAGCACGCCGACCAGCCCGCCCATTCCCAGCAGCAGGAAGGCGTTCACGGAAACCTCGGCGATGGGCAGGTAGATCTGCATGTAACGTCCCTAAAGCCTGCCGCCCCGGCATGGCAAGGTTCTCGCCCTTACCGCTCCTTCATATAGGGCGCGCCCCCCGCGCGGGGCGGGATCGCGCGGCCGACGAAACCTGCAAGGATGACGACGGTCAGCACATAGGGCAGCGCGTCCATCACCTGCACCGGCAGCACCACCCCGCCAAGGTCGATATTCTGGTAACGCAGCGCGATCGCCTGAAGGAAGCCGAACAGGAGTGTCGCGCCCATCGCCTGCCATGGCCGCCATTTGGCAAAGATCAGCGCGGCCAGCGCGATGAAGCCGCGCCCCGCGGTCATGTCCTTGACGAATCCCGCCTGCAACGCGGTCGCGAGATAGGCGCCCGCGATTCCGCACAGCACGCCGCAGATCGCGACGGCGGCATAGCGCGTCGCCGCCACCGACACGCCCGCGGTATCCAGGGCCTCGGGGTTCTCGCCCACGGCGCGCAGGCGCAGGCCGAACCGGGTGCGGTTCAGCACCCACCAGCTCAGCGGGACCAGTGCGAAGGCCAGATAGACCGGCAGCGTGTGGCCCGAGATCAGCTCGTGATAGATGGGGCCGAGGATCGGGACGGGGTGCAGGGTTTCGGCCAGCGGCAGGGTGATCGGCTCGAACCGCGCGGCGCCGATCAGCGAGGGCGTGCGCCCGCCCTGCGAGAACCATGTCTGGGCGATGACCACGGTCAGCCCGGCGGCCAGAAAATTGATCGCGACGCCCGAAATCAACTGGTTGCCGCGGAAACTGATCGAGGCCGCGCCATGGATCGCCGCCATCACCAGCGAGGCCGCGATGCCCGCACCAAGCCCCAGCCAGACAGACCCCGTCACCGCCGCCACCGCCGCCGAGAAGAAGGCCGAGGCCAGCATCTTGCCTTCGAGCCCGATATCGAAGATGCCCGCGCGTTCGCTGAACAGCCCCGCAAGACAGGCCAGCAGAAGCGGCGTGGCCAGCCGCACGGTCGAGTCGAGGATTTGCAGGGCGGTGGCGAAATCCATCACGCCCGCCCCCGGCGCAGCGCTAGGAACAGCCGTTCCAGCGGCATCCGCACCATGTTGTCCAGCGCGCCGGTGAACAGGATCACCAGCGCCTGGATCACCACGATCATCTCCCGTGGTATATCGGTCCAGAGCGCCAGTTCCGCCCCGCCCTGATAGAGAAAACCGAACAGAAGCGCGGCCAGGAACACGCCGAACGGGTGGCTGCGCCCCATCAGCGCGACGGCGATGCCGATGAAGCCCGCCCCCTCGACCGCGTTCAGCACCAGGCGCTCCGCCTCGCCCATCACGTTGTTCACGGCCATCAGACCCGCCAGCGCGCCCGAGATCAGCATCGCCGCCATGACGATGCGCACGGGCCTTATCCCGGCATAGATCGCCGCCGGTTCCGAATGACCATAGGCGCGGATTTCATAGCCCAGCCGCGTGCGCCAGAGGACCAACCAGACCAGAACGCAGGCCGCAATGGCGATCAGGAAGGTGATATTGGCCGGTGCCGCGCGCGAGAACGCGATGCCGAAGGGCGCCAGCAGGTCATGCAGGCTGGGCAGATGCGTGCCGGGCGGGAATTTCGCTGTCGCCGGGTCCATCGCGCCGATGGGCCGCATCACGTTCACCAGCAGGTAGTTCAGCACCGCAGCGGCGATGAAGTTGAACATGATGGTGGTGATGACGACATGGCTGCCGCGCGTCGCCTGTAGCCAGGCCGGGATCGCCGCCCAGGCCGCCCCGAACAGCGCCGCCCCCAGCGCCGCGGCGGGCAGGGCCAGCGCCCAATGCGGCCAGGGCAGCGACAGGCAGATCAGCGCAACGCCAAGCCCGCCCAGCATCGCCTGCCCCTCGCCCCCGATATTGAACAGCCGCGCCTGGAACGCGACGGCGACGGCCAGCCCGGTAAAGATGAAATTCGTCGCGTAATACAGCGTGTAGCCCCAGGCATAGGTCGAGCCCAGCGCGCCCGAGACCATCATGCGCACCGCCGCCACAGGGTCTTCGCCGATGGCCAGGATCACGAGCGCCGACAGCGCAAAGGCCAGCACCAGGCTGACCAGCGGGATCAGCACCAGATCGGCCCATTTCGGCATCGCATCGCGCATCAGGCCGCCTTGCCCCGCACGCCCGCCATCATCAGGCCAAGATCCTTCTCGTCGGTCTCCTCTGGCCGCCGCTCGCCCATGATCCGGCCGTCGAACATCACCGCGATGCGGTCGGACAGCGACAGGATCTCGTCCAGTTCGACACTGACCAGAAGGATCGCGGCGCCCGCGTCGCGCAGCGCGATCAGGCGCTGGTGGATGAACTCGATCGCGCCGATATCGACGCCGCGGGTGGGCTGGCCGACGATCAGCAGCGCGGGATTGCGCTCGATCTCGCGGGCCAGGACGATCTTTTGCTGGTTGCCGCCCGAAAAGCTGCGCGCTTGCAGGTCGGGATCGGGCGGGCGCACGTCGAAGCGTTCCATCCGCTCGGCGGTCATCGCGCGGATCGCGACATTGTCCATCAGCGCGCGGTTGCGCTGGCAGGCCGGGTCGTGGTGATAGCCGAAGATCATGTTCTCCCAGGCCAGGAATTCCATGACCAGCCCCTCGCGCTGGCGATCCTCGGGAACATGGGCGATGCCCGCCGCGCGCCGGGCCTGTCCTGCATTGCGCGCGCCCAGGTCGATCGCCTGCCCCTCGATCCGCACGGTGCCGCTGGCGCGCAGGGTGCCGCCCAGCACCCCCAGAAGCTGCGACTGCCCGTTGCCCGCGACCCCGGCGATGCCAAGGATCTCGCCCGCCCGCACCGTCAGCGACACGCCCCTGAGCCGCTCGACCCCGTCGATATCGGTCACGCGCAGGTTCTCGACCTCAAGCACATTGCGTCCCGGCGCGGCCGGTTTCTTGTCCAGATGCAACAACACCTTGCGGCCGACCATCAGTTCCGCCAGTTCACCGGGGCTGGTCTGCGCGGTCGCAACAGTGGCCACCATCTGCCCGCGGCGCATGACGGAAACCGTGTCGGTGATCGCCATGATCTCGCGCAGCTTGTGGGTGATCAGGATGATGGTCTTGCCCTGGGACCTGAGGTTTTCCAGGATCCGGAACAGATGATCCGCCTCGGCCGGGGTCAGTACGCCCGTGGGCTCGTCCAGGATCAGGATATCGGCCTGCCGGTACAGCGCCTTGAGGATTTCGACCCGCTGCTTCATGCCCACGCCCAGATCCTCGATCCGTGCATCGGGGTCCACATGCAGTTCGTAATCCTCGGCCAGCCGCTTCAACGCGCCCTGCGCCCGGGCGAGCGAGGGGCGCAAGAGCCGCCCGTCCTCGACCCCGAGGATCACGTTTTCCAGAACGGTGAAGGGCTCGACCAGCTTGAAATGCTGGAACACCATGCCGATCCCGGCGCGGATCGCGGCCTGGCTGTCGGGGATCTGGGTGGGGCGGCCGGCGATGCGGATCTCGCCCGCATCGGCCTTGTAGAAGCCGTAGAGGATCGACATCAGCGTGGACTTGCCCGCGCCGTTTTCGCCGACGATGCCGTGGATCGTGCCGGGCATCACCGTCAGCGAGATGTCGCGGTTCGCCTGCACCGGGCCGAACGCCTTGGAGATGCCGCGCAACTCGATGGCGGGGACGCGCTGCCCCCCGGCCGCCCCCGCCATGCCGGTTACTTCACCGGGCAGGTGTTGTCGGTCATGTAGTCATGCACGGCCAGATCGCCCGCGACGATCCGGGCCTTGGCCTCCTCGACGGCGGCGATCATCTCGGCGCTCACAAGGTCCTTGTTGTGCTCGTCCAGCGCATAGCCCACGCCGTCCTCGGCAAGGCCGAGGACGACATAGCCGGTTTCCAGGTCGGCGCCCGCGGTGAACGCCTCGTAGACGGCCAGATCGACCCGCTTGATCATCGAGGTCAGCACCTGGCCCGGATGCAGGTGGTTCTGGTTGCTGTCCACGCCGATCGACAGGATCCCCTGATCGGCCGCGGTCTGAAGCACGCCCACCCCGGTCGAGCCCGCGGCGGCATAGATCACGTCGGCCCCCTGCGCGATCTGGGCACGGGCCAGTTCGCCGCCCTTGACCGGATCGGCCCAGGCGGCAGGCGTGGTGCCGGTCATGTTCTGGATCACGGTCGCATCCGCATTCACCGCCTTGACCCCCTGGGCATAGCCGCAGGCGAATTTGCGGATCAGAGGGATATCCATGCCGCCGACAAAGCCCACCGTGCCGGATTTCGAGGCCATGGCGGCCATCATGCCCACCAGATAGCTTCCCTCATGCTCGGAATACTCGATGGCGCGCACGTTCGGGGCATCTACGCGGGTGTCGATGATCTGGAACACGGTGTCGGGATAATCGGCCGCCACCTCCTCCAGCACCGAGCCGAAGGCGAAGCCCGCCATCACGATCGGGTTCAGACCGGCCTCGGCAAAGCGGCGCAGGGCCTGCTGGCGCTGGGCCTCGGATTGCAACTCGATCTCGCGATAGCTGCCGCCGGTCTCGGCCTTCCAGCGTTCCGCACCGTTGAAGGCCGCCTCGTTGAAGGATTTGTCGAACTTGCCGCCCAGATCGTAGATCAGGGCCGGTTCGGCCAGCGCGGCGCCCGCGGACAGGGCCAGCGCGGCGGTTGCCCCAAGGGCCTTGTGCAACAGCGTCATCGAAATCACTCCCGGTTGATTGGCGGACAGGGCAGGGCGCCTATTTGCCCTGATTTAGCGACGAGCCCCGACAGGGCGTCAACCGGTTTCTGGCCTCAACGCCCCAGCGCCCGGGTCAGGATCAGCGCGTCGATGCGGCTGCCATCGGGGGCGGTGCAATAGCCCGGCCTGCGGCCCGCCTCGGCATAGCCCGCCGCGTGATACAGGGCGCGCGCGGCCGCATTGTCCAGCGCGACCTCCAGAAAGGCATGGCTCGCCCCGCGCGCCAGCGCCTCGGCCTCGAAACGGGCGATCAGCCTGCGGCCAAGACCCCGGCGCCGGGCGTCGGGATGGACCGCAAGCGTCAGCAATTCCGCCTCGCCCGCGACGGCGCGGCCAAGGGCGAAGCCGTCGCCTAGCGTCACCAGAAAGACGCCGGGTCCGGCCAGCAGCGCCGCGAATTCGGCTGCCGACCAGGGGCGGGGATGGGTGAAGCACAGCGCATGCAGCGCCGCCAGCGCCTCGGGCGTCACGGCAGGATCACCGGCGGCGGATCGGCGGGCGGTGCGGCATCGGCAGGCCGAAGGTAAAGCGGCGCGGGCCGGGGCAGGTTCTGGCCCAGCCGTGCGGCGGCGATCCGCGCGATCCGGGGCGCGATCCCGTCGAAACCGCCCGGCCCGATCAGCCGCGCCCCCGGCGGCAGCGCATCCGCCATATCCTCGGGCGCGGCTTGGCGGGGCGGGGCCAGCGCCGTGCCATCGGCCAGCGGCTGAAGATAGACCGTCCCGCGCGGACCGGGCAGCGCCACCAGAACCGGCCCCGCCGCGCCTTCGGCCATCGCCTCGAAGCCCGAAACCCCGATCGCAGGCACCGAAAGCCCCAGCGCCAGCCCGCGTGCGGCAGCAACGGCAATACGGATGCCGGTGAAATTGCCCGGACCGATGCCGACCCCGATGCCGTCCAGCGCGTCCCAGACCAGCCCGGCCTCGGCCAGCACCCCTTGCAGAAGCGGCATCAACCGCTCGGCCTGCCCCCGCCCCATTTCCTCATGCCGTTCGACGACGATCCGGCCCGCACAGAGCAAAGCGGCCGCGCAATGCGCGGCCGATGTGTCGAAGGCCAGGACCGTGGGGGCGTCCATCACACCTCTTCGGTGACCGGGCGTACCTCGGTGACCTCGGGGATATAGTGGCGCAGCAGGTTCTCGATGCCCATCTTCAGCGTCAGCGTCGAGGACGGGCAGCCCGCACAGGCGCCCTGCATGTGCAGATAGACCACGCCCCGCTCGAAGCCGTGGAAGGTGATGTCCCCGCCATCCTGGGCCACCGCCGGACGCACGCGGGTATCGAGCAACTGCTTGATCTGGTTCACGATGTCGGCATCCGGCCCGTCATGGGCGGCATGCGCCTCCGCGGCCGCGCCGATGATCGCGGGCTGGCCCGACTGGACATGCTCCATGATCGCGCCAAGGATCGCGGGCTTGATGTGGTCCCACTCGACCCCGTCCTCCTTGGTCACGGTGACGAAATCCTGGCCCATGAACACCGCGCGCACGCCTGCCACCGCAAAGATGCGGCGCGCCAGCGGCGACCGGTCGGCTCCCTCGGCCCCGGGCGAGGGGAAATCGGCGGTGCCCGCTTCCAGCACCGCCTGTCCTGGTAGGAATTTCAGCGTCGCGGGGTTCGGGGTGGATTCGGTCTGGATGAACATGAGTCCGTTCCTCGGGTTTGATCGGGATATGCGCCCGGACAGGCGACTTGTCAAGTTTGGAACAATTCCAGAAAGTTTCAGCAGACCGCCTCGAGTCCCTCCTTGGACAGCCCGCCCGGAACGATGGTCATCGGCACCGGCAGCGTGCCGGAGCTTTTCGTCAGTTGCGTTACCAGGGGGCCCGGCCCCTTCTTGTCGGTGCCGGCGCCCAGCACCAGAATGCCGATCTCGGGATCGTCGCGGATCTGCGACAGGATCTCGGGCACCGGTTCGCCCTCGCGGATCACCAGTTCCGGGTCGACCCCCTGTCGGTCACGCATCCACTTGGCGAAGACCTCGAAATGCGCCTCGATCCGCTCGCGCGCCTCCTCGCGCATGATCTCGCCCACGCCGATCCAGTGATTGTATTCCTCGGGCGGAATGACCGACAGGATCTGCACGCCGCCCCCGGTCCGCGCCGCGCGCATCGCGGCAAAACGCATCGCGTTCAGGCATTCGCGGCTGTCATCGAGGATCACGAGGAACTTGCGCATTCGCGCCCTCCCTTTGGAACGCCGCCCAGAATGACCGAGCCGCACCGCGCTGGCAATCCCGCGCATCCGCACCCGCCCCGGCCCTGAAAGCGTCCGGATTTCTTCTTGGCCCAAATACCCCCGCGCCGGACGGGGGCGGGAGCGTCCCCTCAGCCGCCCGAATGCGCCCAGTCCCAGTAAAGCTCGCGCACCTTCTGGGTCATCAGCCCGGGCTGGTACTGCACGTCATCGAACGCCCTGACCGGCGTCACCTTCATCATGTTGCCCGACAGGAACACCTCGTCGGCCGCGCGTACATCGTCGAAACCCAGCACCGTCTCATGCACCGCGATCCCTGCCGCGCGCAGATTGGCGATATGCCGCGCCCGGGTGATGCCCGCCAGGAAGGTGCCGTTCGGGATCGGGGTGAAGACCTCGCCATCCTTCACGATGAACACGTTGGCCGTTGCGGTCTCGGCGACATTGCCCAGCGCGTCGGCCACCAGCGCATTGCCGAACCCCTTGGCACGCGCCTCGGCCAGCATCCGCGCATTGTTGGGATAAAGACAGCCCGCCTTGGCATTGACCACCGCACAGTCCAGCGTGGGTCGGCGAAACCGCGTCGTGGTCAGCGTCGTGGCGCTGCCCGGGGCCGCCATCGCGATTTCCTCCAGGCTGATCGCAAAGCCCGTCGCGCCCGGCTTCGGCACGATCCCCAGGAAATCGCCGTCAAGCGCCCAGTACATCGGCCGGATATAGACCGCGGCATCCTCCGGATAGGTCTTCAGCCCCTCCCAGATCAGGTCATGCATCTGCTGCGCACTGAGCGTCGGCGTGATCATCAGCGCCTCGGCCGAGCGGTTCACCCGCTCGCAATGCGCCATCAGGTCGGGGGCTATCCCCTCGAAATAGCGCGCACCGTCGAAAACGGTCGTGCCCAGCCAACTGCCATGATCGGCAGCGCGCATCACCGCCAGGTCGGAACGGTGCCAGCTGCCCTCGAAATAGGTGCGGATGTTGTTGCCGGTTGCCATGTCTGACCCCTTTCCTGGATCCGGGCGCACCCTAGACCCGGGGCGCAGGAGCGTCCAGACCACAAAGGAAGCGCCCCCGGCGGGGCGGTCGGGGGCGCTGGCGAGTCTGCCGAGCGAGGGCAACTCGCCTGAATTCCCGGGGCGGCAAGGGCGGATCGACTGTGCCGGACTTGGGGAATCACGACCCCGGGAACCGGCCGGGCGCGACCGGACGGATAGACTATTCGTCGATCATGAATCGGGATCATGTCGGAACGGAATCGGATGCGTGAAGTCCGTGCCGCGCGCCGCTACGCGTCGATCGCCGAACACAGCTCGACCAGATAGCCGTTCGGGTCGGTGACATAGGCGGTGGTCTGTCCCCAGGGCTCGTCGCGCGGCGCCTGCACCAGCCGCGCCCCGGCCGCCAATGCACGCTCGACCGCCCCGGCCACGTCCCCGGTCTCGAAGGCGATCTCGAAGACCGGGGCGGCAGGATCCGCCCGGCCGGGATGCTTGCCAAGCTCGGTCATCAGCCGCACCGAGGAAAAGGCCAGCTTCGTCTCCCCCGTCGCAAGCTCGCCATATTCGCCGCTTTCATGCAGGAAGCCCGTCGTCATCCCGAATGCGCGCCCGTAGAAATCCAGCGTCGCGGGCACGTCGGGTACAAAGAGGATCGTGTAGCGAAAGCGCATGGCTGGTCTCCCTGCCGGTCAGTGTGCCATGGCGACAGGCCAATGTCCCGTTCATTCGGCTTTCGCGATTTTCGCGCAGCGAGTTCCGCAAGCGCAAGGGGGCCGGGGCCGGGGGCGTCAGCCCCCGGCCCCGGCCCCCGGTCGCCTCGCGCAGCGAGGCGAAATGCGCCTGTCGGGCCATCGCCCGACCGTTCGATGGCGCTCAGCGCGCGCCAACCATCCCCACGATCTCGTAGGTCCGTCTCAGGATCGGCGCGGCGATCTCGTTCGCGCGCTCGGCCCCTGCGGCAAGGATGCGGTCGATCTCGGCCGGGTCCTGCATCAGCCGCCCCATCTCGGCGGTGATCGGCGCCAGCCGCGCCACCGCCAGATCGGCAAGCGAGGGCTTGAACGTCCCGAATTGCTGGCCGCCATGTTCCGCGATCACCTGCTCGGGCGTCAGTTCCGCAAGCGCGGCGTAGATGTTCACGAGGTTGCGCGCCTCGGGCCGACCCTCCAGCCCGTCCAGCGTCTCGGGCAGGGGCTCGGGGTCGGTCTTGGCCTTGCGGATCTTTTTCGAAATGGTGTCCGCATCGTCGGTCAGGTTGATGCGGCTCATGTCCGAGGGGTCGGATTTCGACATCTTCTTGGTACCGTCGCGCAAGGACATCACCCGCGTCGCCGCGCCCTCGATCACCGGCTCCGGCTGCGGGAAGAACTCCACCCCGAAATCGTTGTTGAACTTGGCCGCGATGTCGCGGGTCAGTTCCACATGCTGTTTCTGGTCCTCGCCCACCGGAACATGGGTCGCGTGATAGACAAGGATATCCGCCGCCATCAGCGCCGGATAGGCGAACAGGCCGAGCGACACGTTCTCGGAATTCTTGCCCGCCTTGTCCTTGAACTGGGTCATGCGCTGCATCCAGCCCAGCCGCGCGACGCAGTTGAAGATCCAGGCCAGTTGCGCATGGGCAGGCACCTGCGACTGGTTGAACAGGATCGAGCGGGCGGGGTCGATTCCGCTGGCGATGAAGCCCGCGGCCAGTTCGCGTGTGGCATGGGTCAGCTTGGCGGGATCCTGCCAGACGGTGATCGCGTGCATGTCGACGATGCAATAGACCGTCTCGATGCCGCCGCTTTCCTGGGTCTCGACAAAGCGCTTGAGCGCGCCGAGATAGTTGCCCAGCGTCAGCCCGCCCGAGGGCTGGATGCCGGAAAAGACGCGCGGTGTGTGGACCACCTCGGTCATGGGGTCATCTCCGTCTGGAATTTGTTGCCTCGCTCGCTTACCCATGCGGGGCAACACCGTCAACCGAGGCCCGTGCCGCATGTCCCCCGATCCGAACGCCCATCCGCTGAATCCGCTGCCCGCGGTGATCTGGCTTCTGGTTCTGCCGGTGATCGCGATGGAGGTGGTGCTGAGCCTTGGGGCGCGCGGCATCCTGGGCGGGCCGGGCGCGGTGGGCTGGCGGCTGGCGGCGTTTCAGGACTATGCCTTCTCGGGGCAGGTCTTCGACTGGATGCTGGCCGAGGGGCGCTATCCGCCGCAGCATCTGATGCGTTTCGTGACCTATCCCTTCGTGCATGGCGGCGTGACGCATGCGGTCTTCGTCGTCGTCTTCATCCTGGCGCTGGGCAAGATGGTGGCCGAGGTCTTCCGGCCCTGGGCGGTTCTGGCGGTGTTCTTCGGCTCGGCGATCATGGGGGCGGTGGCCTATGGCCTGTTGCTCAACGATCCCGCGCCGCTGGTGGGCGGGTTCCCGGCGGTCTACGGGCTGATCGGGGCCTTCACCTTCCTTCTGTGGGTGCGGCTGGCCGGGACGGGGACGAACCAGTATCGCGCCTTCTCGCTGATCGGCATCCTGCTGGCGATCCAGTTGGTCTTCGGCCTGCTGTTCGGGGGCAACAACGATTGGCTGGCCGATCTTGCGGGCTTCGCCACCGGCTTCCTGATGTCCTTTGTCGTCAGCCCGGGCGGCTGGGGCCGCGTCCGGGCGCGGATCCGTCACCGCTGACGGCGGAGCGCACGGCGGAACTCGGACAGGCGGAACGCGCCCAGAAGGTGGCCCGCGCCGAAATAGGCGAGCATCCCGACCCCCACCAGCCCGGCGAGTGCGGCATAGCGGATCCGGCCTGCCTCCAGCCAGGGCGCCAGCGCCCAGGCCGTCAGCAGAAGGACCGCGCCCATCAGCGCCGAGGCCGCGAGGATACGCCAGATCCGCGCGCGGAACCGGTCGTCCAGCGTCGCCGCCGCGCCATAGCGGCGCGAACCGCGCCACAGCAACGCGACCATCGCCCAGCCCGCCAGCGTGGTGCCCCAGGCCGCCGCGATATAGCCGATGAAGGGCGCAAACCCGATGGCAAGGCCCGCGTTCACGGCCAGCGCCCAGAGCGCATAGTAGAACGGCCGCCGCGTATCCTCGCGCGCGAAGAACAGCGGTTGCAACACCTTCTGCATCACGAAGGCAGGCAGTCCCGCGCCATAGACCGCCACCGCCAGCGCGGTGGCCGCGGTGTCGGACGCATCGAAGGCGCCGCGCTGGAACAGCACGCCGACAATCGCGCCGGGAATGACGGCCAGCGCCACGGCGGCCGGAACCGTCAGCGCCAGCGCCATCTCGCCCGCGCGGTTGAACGCGTCGCGTCCGCCATTGGTGTCCTCGGCCCGCAGCCGCCGCGACAGGTCCGGCAGCAGCACAACGCCGATGGCGATGCCGACAACGCCCAGCGGCAACTGGTACAGCCGGTCGGCATAGGACAGCCAGGCCACCGCCCCCTCGAAGAAGCTGGCGACCTGACGGCCGATCAGCAGGTTCACCTGCACCACGCCGCCCGCCAGCGCGGCAGGGGCGGCAATGATCGCCAGCCGCTTCAGTTCGGGCGTCATCCTGGGCAGTCGGATGGTCAGCCGGAACCCCGCGCGCGAGGCCGCGACCCAGACCAGCGCAAGCTGGGCGATCCCCGCGACCGGCACCGCCCAGGCCAGCGCATCCCCGATGGGCCAGCCCATGCGGGCAGCAACCACCATCGCCACGACGAAGAACAGGTTCAGCAGCACAGGCGCGGCGGCGGCGGCGACGAAGCGCCCCGTCGCGTTCAGCACGCCGGACAACAGCGCGGCCAGCGAGATGAACAGGATATAGGGAAAGGCGATCCGTCCGTAATCCACCGCAAGGTCGAACCGTTCGTCCGCGACAAAGCCCCCGGCCATCGCCAGCACCAGGAACGGCATCGCCACCTGCGCCAGCAGGGTAAAGACGATCAGGATCGTGGCCAGCCCGGTGAAGGCATCGCGCGCGAATCCCAGCGCGTCGTCGCCACCTTCGAGCTTTTTCGCGAACATCGGCACGAAGGCCATGTTGAACGCGCCCTCGGCAAAGAAGCGGCGGAACATGTTCGGCAGGGAAAAGGCGATCAGGAACGCCTCGGCCACCGGCCCCGCGCCCAGATAGGCCGCGATCAGGATGTCGCGCACGAAGCCCACGATGCGGCTGACAAAGGTCCACACGCCCACCGTGACGAAACCGCTGATCAGGCGGATCGGCTGCATCACCCGCCCGCCCGTTCCGCGCCCCGCTCGATCGCGGCGCGAAGCTTCTTCTCAAGCGATTCCTGCCGGGTGCGGGCATGGAGTTTCAGCCCGAAGCTGTCCTTGACATAGAAGTTGTCCACGACCTGCGCGCCATAGGTCGCGATCACGGCCGAGGCGATATACACATTGCTGTCGGCCAGCACGCGCGTCAGGTCATAAAGCAGGCCCGGCCGGTCGCGGGTATCGACCTCGATGATGGTGTAGATTTCCGATCCCTCGTTGTCGAAGGTGATCGAGGTCGGAAAGCGGAAGCCCTTTTCGCGCTTCTTCAGCTTGTCGCGGTCGGCAAGCTTTTCGCGCGGCCGGATCTCGCCCGCCAGCGTCTTGTCGATCATCTGGCGCAGGCGGGGCAGGCGCGCGCCCTCGTAGGGGGTGCCGTCGGAATCCTGCACCCAGAAGACGGCTGTCGCATAACCGTCCTTGGTGGTATAGGTGCGCGCGTCCACCACGTTCGCCCCGACCAGCGCCAGCGCGCCCGCCAGCCGCGAGAAGATGCCCGGATGGTCAGCCAGCGCGAAACAGACGCGGGTGGCGTCGTGGTCGGCATCCTCGGCCAGGTCGATGCGGATCTCGTCATCCCCCAGATCGCGCAACAGCCGGGCAAAGACCGCATGGGTGCCGCCGGGCAGGCCGGTCCAGTAGGGCGGGTAGTGGCGCGCGGTCTCGGCGCGCAGATCCTTCTTGTCCCAATCGGCCAGCGCCTCGCGCAGCGCGCGCTTGGCCTGATCCTCGCGAGTGCGGCGGTTGACGGCCTCCAGCCCCTTTTCCAGCGCGGTTGCCGTTTCGCGGTAAAGCTGGCGGATCAGTTGCGCCTTCCAGTTGTTCCAGGTGCCGGGGCCGACGCCGATGATGTCGCAGACCGTCAGCACCGTCAGCAGGTCCAGCCGCTTCTTGTTCTGCACCGCCTTGGCGAAGTCGCGCACCGTGCGCGGGTCGGACAGGTCGCGTTTCTGCGCCATGTCGGACATTAGCAGGTGATAGCGTACCAGCCATTCGACGGTTTCGCACTCGTCGGGTTTCAGCCCCAGCCGCGGCGCCACCTTGCGCGCGATCTGCGCGCCCAGCACCGAATGGTCCTCGGGCCGACCCTTGCCGATATCGTGCAGCAGGAGCGCGACGTAAAGCACCCGCCGGTTGACCCCCTCCTTGAGGATGCGGCTGGCGATGGGCAGTTCCTCGACCAGTTCGCCCCGCTCGATCCGGGCCAGCGTCGAGATGCACTGGATGATGTGTTCGTCCACCGTGTAGTGGTGATAGACGTTGAACTGCATCATCGCCACGATGGGCTCGAATTCCGGGATGAAGGCCGACAGCGCGCCCAGTTCGTTCATCCGCCGCAGTGCGCGCTCGGGATTGCCATGCTTCAGCATCAGGTCGAGAAAGATGCGCTGCGCCTCGGGATCGGCGCGCACGCTGTCGTCGATCAGCCGCAGGTTGGCCGCGACCAGCCGCATCGCGTCGGGGTGCAGCAACGTGCCCGCCTTCAGCGCCTCCTCGAAGATGCGCAGCAGGTTCACCTTGTCGGCCAGAAACGCCCTGGGGTCGGCCACGTTCATCCGGTTCTGCGCGATCTCGTAGCCCTCGGGCATCTTGCGACGACGCCGGAACAGCCCCATAAGCCGCGGTTCGCTTTTCACATGGGCGGCTTCCAGCTTGGTCAGGAAGATGCGCGTCAGGTCGCCCACCGTGGTCGCGTGGCGGAAGAAATCCTGCATGAAATGCTCGACCGCCCGGCGACCGCCATGGTCGGTATAGCCCATCCGCGCCGCCACATCGACCTGAAGGTCGAAGGTCAACTGATCCATCGCCCGGTCGGTGATCAGGTGCAGATGGCAGCGCACGGCCCACAGGAACCGCTCGGCGTTCAGGAAGCCCTTGAACTCCTCCTCGGTAAAGACGTCCAGCCTGACCAGATGCGAGGCGCGGTCCACGCGGTAGATGTATTTCGCGATCCAGTAGAGCGATTGCAGGTCGCGAAGCCCCCCCTTGCCCTCCTTGACATTGGGTTCGAGCACATAGCGCTGGCCGCCCTGCTTCTTGTGGCGGTCCGACCGCTCGGCCAGCTTGGCCTCGATGAAATCGGCCTCGGTGCCTTCGAAGAGATCGCGCCAGAGAGCATGGTTGAGATCCTGGTCGAGCGGCGCGTGCCCGGCGAGGAAGCGATTTTCCAGAAGCGCTGTGCGGATCGTGTAATCCTCGCGCCCGAGGCGCACGCAATCTTTCACCGTGCGCGAGGAATGGCCGACCTTCAGGTGCAGATCCCACAGCATGTAGAGCATCGATTCTATGACGCTCTCGGCCCAGGGGGTGATTTTCCAGGGCGTCAGGAACAACAGATCCACATCGGAATGGGCCGCCATCTCGCCGCGACCATAGCCCCCCACCGCAAAGACGGCCAACCGCTCGCCCTCGGTCGGGTTGGGCTTCGGGTGCAGGTGTTGCGATGCGATCTCCAGCGTCGCGCGCACCAGGCGGTCGGTCAGCCAGGTATAGGCGCGCACGGTCGGGCCAGCGTCGAACGGGCGCGTGACGAAGGCCTTGGCGATTGCGTCGCGCCCGTGGGTCCGCGCCTTGCGCAGATAGCCCACCATCCCGTCGCGCAGCGCCCGCGGGTCGCTTTCCCCGGCGCTCTGGCGCGCGAGTTCCGCAGCGAAAGCCGCGCGGTCGAAGATGGCATCTGCCGGACAGATCAGGCTGTCGGGCGCCAGATCCTCGGCAGGGGGGGGGGCGTTGTCTTGTGCGGCGCGGCTAGAGGCCGACGCCGGTGAAGCTTCTGGGGGCGGGGTCAATCACGATCACCTGGTTGTTCCGGATTTCGGCGATGGCCAGCCCACGCTCGTTGGTGCCGTCGGGGCGCAGGCGGAATACACCGTTCACCCCGGCAAAACCAGAGGATTGAGTCAGTGCCCGGACCGTCAGCGCGTCGGAACTGCCCTGACGCACCAGCGCGCCGATCGCGGCTATGCCGTCATAGGCCAGCCCCGCGGTGGGGTGTGGGGGTTCGCCATAGGCGGTCATGTAGCGCGCTTCGAAGCGGCGGGCCAGATCGGGGTCCGGCAAGGCGAACCAGCCGCCCTGCAACCCCGGCAGCGCCAGCGTCGAGGGCGGGATATCCCAACGGGTCAGGCCGATGAACTTGACGCTGGCCGGATCGACCCGGTTCTCGGGCAGAAGCTGCGCCAGCAGCGGCAGCGCGCCCGCGGTCGCCGCGGTAAAGAAGACCGCATCCGCGCCCGACCCGCGCGTGCGCGAGGCCAGATCCGGGATCGCCTGGACGACGCCGTTCTGCGACAGCTCATAGGTGCCGGTGCCAGCGACCCGCCCGCCACTGCGGGCCACCGCGCGCTCGATCGCCGAGCGGCCGGTCTGGCCCGCCAGATCGGGATCGTGGATCACCATGAAATTGCGCCGCCCCTGCGCGACGGCATGGCTGGCCAGCCGGTTCGCGCTGTTCTCGAATGTCGGTCCCAGCACGAAGACATTGCCCCCCGCGATCTGGGTATTGTTCGAGAAACTCAGCACGTTGATCCCGCGCGCCGCCGCGGCAACGCCCACCGCATTGGCGGATTCGGCATAGAGCGGGCCGAGGATGATCTTGGCGCCGTCCGCCACCGCCTTCTGCGCCGCCGCCGCCGCCTGGTCGGGTCTGCCCGCGGTGGCGTAGACGCGCAGGTCGATTTCGACCCCCTGCAGATCGGCAATGGCCAGCCGTGCGGCATTTTCCAGATTGCGCGCGATCACCTGATCGCCCGCCGAGGCCGAACCGCCCGGCACCAGAAGCGCCACGGGCACCGCCTGGCGGGTATTCACGCTGGGACCGGTGCCTGGGCCGGAAGTGGGCTGGCAGGCGGCAACCAGCAGAAGGGCCGCCATCATCAGGGCCAACCGCTTGCCTGCGGTGCGGAAAACAGCGAACATGGGCACTTCCTCGCGTCGTCCCTCGGGTCGGGGCGAGCCTATGCGGATCGGCCGCCCAAGTAAACGCCAGACAAAACCCAGAGGCCCGGCCTGGACATCCAGCACATATCCCTGCCCCCGGGCATCCATTTCGTCGCCACACCCATCGGTGCGGCGCGCGACATCACCTTGCGGGCGCTCGACATCCTGGCCTCGGCCGATGTGATCGCAGCCGAGGATACCCGCACCGCGCGCCACCTGATGCAGATCCACGGCATCGCGCTGGGCGACCGGCCGCTGATCGCCTATCACGACCATTCCGCGCCGGGCGTGCGTGACAAGCTGATCGCGATGGCCGCCGCCGGCAAGTCGGTCGCCTGCGTCAGCGAGGCAGGCACCCCGATGGTGGCAGATCCGGGTTATCCGCTGGCCCGCGACGCCATTGCGGCGGGCGTCCCGGTCCACACAGCGCCGGGGCCATCGGCGATGCTGGCGGCGCTGACGGTGGCGGGGCTGCCCAGCGACCGGGTACTGTTCGTGGGCTTTCCACCGTCCCAGGCCGCAGCGCGGCGCGCGCTTTTCGACGAGATCGGCGGGATTGCGGCGACACTGGTATTTTACGAATCGCCCCGGCGCGTTATAGGAACATTAGGGGAACTTTCGGATGCTCTGGGAGAGATGCGCCCGGCAGCGGTGTGCCGGGAACTGACCAAGCGCTTCGAGGAAGTGACGCGAGGCACGCTGGGTGAACTGGCCGCGGCCTTCGAGGGGCGCGAGGTCAAGGGCGAAATCGTGGTGGTCGTGGGCCGGGGCACGCGCGCGGCGGCGGCGCCCGAGGAGATGGAGGCGGCGTTGCGGGCGGCACTGGCGCGCGGATCGGTCAAGGATGCGGTCGCAGAGGTGGCGGCCGCGCTGGAATTGCCGCGCCGCGAAGTCTATCGTGCCGCGCTGAAGATCGAGGGCAAGGAATGAGCGGGACTGTCGGATTTCACGCGGGGCTTTCAGCCGAGGACAGCGTTGCCCGTGGTTACGAACGGCGCGGGCTGGCGATCGCCGCCCGCCGCTGGCGCGGCCGGGCGGGCGAGATCGACCTGATCGCCCGCGAAGGGGACGAGGTGATCTTTGTCGAGGTGAAGCAAAGCCGCAGCTTCGCCCGCGCCGCCGAGCGGATCACGCCCCGCCAGGCGGCGCGGATCATGGCTGCCGCGCAGGAATTCCTGGACGGCGAACCCCGCGGCCAGCTGACCGATATCCGGTTCGATGTGGCCCTGGTGGACGGCATGGGCCGGGTCGAGATCCTCGAGAACGCCTTCGCCGCCTGAGCGGCGTTGCAAAGCCCGGTCCGCTCGGCCATGAAGGGCCGAAACGGGGAGGGTATCCATGCCGCTCAAGGTCGCCATCCAGATGGACCCGATCGGGTCCATCGACATCGCCGCCGACACCACATTTCGGATTGCCGAAGAGGCGCAGGCGCGCGGGCACAGCCTGTTCTACTATACGCCCGACCGGCTTTACTGGAACGATGGCCGCGTGATGGCGCGCGGCTGGCCGCTGGAACTGCGCCGGGTGGTGGGCGACCATTATGCGCTGGGCGCCGAGCAGGAGGTCGATCTGGGCGCGTATGACGTGGTCTGGCTGCGTCAGGATCCGCCCTTCGACATGGGCTATATCACCACCACGCATCTGCTGGAACATCTGACGCCGAAGACGCTGGTGCTGAACGACCCGTTCTGGGTGCGCAACTTCCCCGAAAAGCTGCTGGTGCTGAAATTCCCCGCGCTGATCCCGCCCACGATCATCGCCCGCGACCTGGCCACCTTGCGCGCCTTCAAGGCCGAACATGGCGACATCATCCTGAAACCGCTTTACGGCAATGGCGGCGCAGGCGTGTTCCGGCTGGAGCATGGCGACCGCAACCTTGCCTCGCTGCACGAGCTGTTCACCGGCATGAGCCGCGAGCCGCTGATCGCGCAGAAATTCCTGCCCGCGGTCGAGAAGGGCGACAAGCGGGTGATCCTGGTCGACGGCGAGCCCATCGGCGCGATCAACCGCGTGCCCGCCGAGGGCGAGACGCGGTCGAACCTGCATGTCGGCGGCCGGGCCGAGCGGGCGGCGCTGTCGGCGCGCGATCTGGAGATCTGTGCCGCCATCGGGCCGACGCTGCGCGACCATGGCCAGATGTTCGTCGGCATCGACGTGATCGGCGACTGGCTCACCGAGATCAACGTCACCTCGCCCACCGGGCTGCAAGAGCTTGAGCGGTTCGACGAAAGGAACCTCGCCGCGGGGATCTGGGAGGCGATCGAGACAAAGCGCGGCTGAGGCTGCGAAGCCGGGCCGATCAGCGGCTCGCGGCCGTCAGGCGCGGTCTCTGGGCGTCCGCTGCATGGCGCGTTCGGTGAGCTCGGGATCGATCACGAAACACAGATTTGCAATCAGCGGCGCCATCGCCGAAATCCCGAAAATCAGCCAAGTCCAGGCGAGCGGTCCACCAGCCCGCGTTCCCTCGAGCGAAGAGGGGTTCGACAGAATCATCAGGATGCCACCTCCGATGACGAGGGTGACGAGCAGCAGCAGCGCGTGGCTGGAGAGTGACAGCCTCAGCCCGCTGGTTCCGAAGCGGACCAGCCGCACGCCTTCGCGTAACACCGTCACGAGGTAGAGGAGCAGCGAAAGGGCGATCTGGGCCAGGGTGGTCAGCGCATATTCGAACCATGCGCCCGCGTATCGAGCCAGCGCCGCCTCCTCTGCCGAGAGCCCCGCACCTCCGTCCGGCAGGAGCGCCGAATAGTCCAGAAACGACAGCGAGAAGAGCCGCATCACATAATTGGCGATGCAGAGCAGCAGGACGACTCCGATGAGTCTCCGCCAGCGGCGCGGTGGAATATCGTCTGTATGTTTAGGCATCCGGTCCGGCTTTCGAATGCCCCATCTCGCTGGACTGCGTTCTTGGAACCAATAAGCCATTTCCGGGACGATTGTTTGCAAAGGCGACGGCCGTGGTGCTCCCCAATTACGTCTCCCCCAACGACAGCCGGAAGCTGACCGCCTCGGCCACGTGGTTTCGGCCCACCGTGTCGGAGCCGTCGAGATCGGCGATGGTGCGGGCGACCCGCAGCACTCGGTGATAGCCGCGGGCCGACAGACCGAAGCGTTCGGCCACCTTCGCCAGCAGTTCCCGGCCTTCGTGGTCGGGGGTGGCGATTTCCTCGAGAAGGGCGCCCTCGGCCTCGGCGTTGACGCGGACGCTGGGATGGCCGTCGAACCGCGCGGTCTGCCGGCCGCGGGCGACGGCGACGCGGGCGGCGACCGCGGCCGAGCGTTCGCCGGTCGCCGGCAGGTCGAGATCGGCATAGGCGACTGGCGGCACCTCGACGCGCAGATCGAAGCGGTCCATCAGCGGCCCCGAGATACGGCCCAGATAATCCTCGCCGCATTGGGGCACGCGGGCGCAGGCGCGCGCGGGATCCGCCAGGTAGCCGCATTTGCAGGGATTGGCGGCCGCGACCAGCAGGAAGCGGCAGGGATAGCGCATATGGGCATTGGCCCGCGCCACCACCACCTCGCCGGTCTCGATCGGCTGGCGCAGGGTTTCCAGCACGGCGCGGGGAAATTCGGGGAACTCGTCCATGAACAGAACGCCGTTATGGGCCAGGCTGATCTCTCCCGGCTTGGCGCCGCGCCCGCCGCCGACGATGGCGGCCATCGACGCGGTGTGATGCGGCTCGCGGAACGGACGGTGGCGCGAGATGCCGCCCTCGTCCAGCAGCCCCGCAAGCGAATGGATCATCGAGGTTTCCAGCGCCTCGACCGGCGACAGCGGGGGCAGGATGCCGGGCATCCGCGCGGCCAGCATCGACTTGCCCGACCCGGGCGAGCCGACCATCAGCATGTGGTGCCGCCCGGCCGCGGCGATTTCCAGCGCGCGCTTTGCCCGTTCCTGTCCCTTGACGTCCGAAAGGTCGCGGAACTGGGCCGTTTCGACCACCTCGCCCGGCTCGGCCGGGGCCAGCGGCGCCTGGCCGGTGAAATGGCGCACCACCGCGGCCAGATCGGGCGCGGCCAGAACCTGCGTGCCGCCGACCCAGGCGGCCTCGGCGCCGCAGGCCTTCGGGCAAAGCAGCGCGCGGTCCTCCTCGGCGGCGGCCATCGCGGCGGGCAGCGCGCCCACGACCGGCACCAGCCGCCCGTCCAGCGACAGTTCGCCCAGCGCGACGCAGCCCTCGGCCGCGTCCCGCGGGATCACGTCCAGCGCGGCCAGCAGCGCCACCGCGATCGGCAGATCGAAATGCGAGCCTTCCTTGGGCAGGTCGGCGGGCGAGAGGTTCACGGTGATCCGTTTCGAGGGCAGCGCCACCCCCATCGCCACGAGCGCCGCGCGCAGCCGGTCGCGCGCCTCGCTCACCGCCTTGTCGGGCAGTCCGACGACCGAAAAGGCCGGCAGGCCGGGCGCGACCGCGCATTGAACCTCGACGACCCGGGCCTCGACGCCCTCGAAGGCCACGGTGAAGGCCCGCGACACCATTCTGTGCTCCCGCGCTCAGGAATGGTTAACGGCTACGCCCGCTTGGTTACCGAAGGGTTAACATCCACGGCCGCCTGAGAGAAATAACGTGGCCGACTTTCCCCGCGGCGGTTGCGCAATCCCTGCCCAGGTCTTGTGCGGCTGGACCGCCCGGGCTGGGTCTCACGCGATTGTGTGTGCGTGCATACACAATTTTTGCGTGTCAGCTTTGCCCATTCGCGATTGCCTGTGATCCAATCACCGACGAGCATCGTAAACAAAGCAAAAACAAGTTCTGGGAACCGGGAAACCGAAACATCAAGATCCGGGGGGTTACGGATGGCTCTGGATGGCTACGACTCGATGGCGTTGTCGCGTCAGGCAATGAAGGCGGAACTGCTGGATGCCGAGACCGAGTTGAAACTGGCCTATGCATGGCGCGACCATCGCGACGAGGCGGCGCTGCACCGGCTGATCACCGCCTATATGCGGCTGGCGATCTCGATGGCGTCCAAGTTCCGCCGCTACGGCGCGCCGATGAACGACCTCATCCAGGAGGCGGGATTGGGGCTGATGAAGGCCGCGGACAAGTTCGATCCCGACCGCGGCGTGCGCTTCTCGACCTATGCGGTCTGGTGGATCAAGGCGTCGATCCAGGATTACGTCATGCGCAACTGGTCGATGGTGCGCACCGGCTCGACCTCCAGCCAGAAATCGCTGTTCTTCAACATGCGCCGCGTTCAGGCGCGGCTGGAACGCGAGGCCAGTGCCCGGGGCGAGTTCCTCGACCGCCACCAGTTGCGCCAGATGATCGCGACCGAGGTGGGCGTGCCGCTCGCCGATGTCGAGATGATGGAGGGGCGGTTGTCGGGCTCGGACTTCTCTTTGAACGCGACGCAATCGAGTGACGAAGATGGGCGCGAGTGGATCGAGACGATCGAGGACGACGCGGCGCAGGCGGCCGACATCGTCGAGGCGGGACGCGACCGCGCGCAGCTGCGCGATTGGCTGGTCACCGCCCTGTCGGAATTGAACGAACGCGAGCGGTTCATCGTGCAGGAACGCAAGCTGCGCGATGAGCCGCGAACGCTGGAAAGCCTGGGCAACGAACTGGGCCTGTCCAAGGAGCGGGTGCGCCAGCTCGAAGCTGCCGCCTTCGGCAAGATGCGCAAGAGCCTTGAAGCGCAATCCACAGAGGTGCATCACTTCCTCTCGTGAGACAGCTTTTCCTTCCTGGCGCCCTGACCGCCCTTGCCATCGCCACCGCCGCCGGGGCCGGGGAAATCCCGCCGGAGGCGTTGGTGTCTTTGCCGTCCGCCGATGTGGTCATCCTGGGCGAGACCCATGACAATCCGTGGCACCACGCCAACCAGGCCGTGGCCGTGGCAGCAATTCAGCCTGCCGCGCTGGTCTTCGAGATGTTGACCTCCGAACAGGCCGCGCGCGTCGTTCCCGACCTGCGCGGCGATGCGGCGGCATTGGGGGCGGCGCTGGGTTGGGCCGAATCGGGCTGGCCCGATTTCGCGATGTATCACCCGATCTTCACCGCCGCCCCCGAGGCCGCCATTTATGGTGCCGCGCTTCCCCGCGACGAGGTGCGCCGCGCGGTCGGCGAAGGCGCGGCGCCGGTCTTTGGCGACGAGGCCTCGGCCTATGGCCTGGCCGAGCCCCTGCCCGCGGACGAGCAGGCCATCCGCGAGGCCGGGCAGATGGAGGCCCATTGCAACGCCATGCCCGCCGAGATGATGGGCGGCATGGTCGAGGCGCAGCGCCTGCGCGATGCCGCTTTGGCCCGGGCCACGCAACAGGCGCTGTCCGAGACCGGCGGCCCGGTCGCGATCATCACCGGCAACGGCCATGCGCGCAGCGATTGGGGCATGGGCCGGGCGCTGGCCCGTGTGGCCCCCGAAGCCCATGTGATCGCCATCGGCCAGTTCGAATCCCCGCCCGCAGAGGCCCCGCCCTTCGACCTGTGGCTGGTCACCCCGCCGGCCGAGCGGCCCGACCCCTGCGCCGTGTTCCGCAGCGAGTAAGCTTGTCTCGGCCCGGGGTGCGGCCTAGACATTCGGGCAGGCGCGAAACCGGGGTCGGGGTCCATGCTGGCGGACAAACGCATTCTTCTGATCGTCTCGGGCGGGATCGCCGCCTACAAGGTGCTGGATCTGGTCCGCCGCTTGCGCGAGCGCGGCATCGCGGTCAGCCCGGTGATGACGCGGGCGGCGGCCGAGTTCGTCACCCCCCTGTCGCTGTCGGCGTTGGCGGGCGAAAAGGTCTACCGCGAGCTGTTCGACCTGACCGACGAGGCCGAGATGGGGCATATCCAGCTTTCGCGCTCGGCCGATCTGGTGGTGGTGGCACCTGCCACCGCGGATCTGATGGCGAAGATGGCGGGCGGGCATGCGGACGACCTTGCGTCCACGCTCTTGCTGGCCACCGATACGCCGGTTCTGGTCGCGCCCGCGATGAACGTGCGGATGTGGCAGCACCCGGCCACCCGGCGCAATGTGGAAACGCTGCGCAGCGATGGCGTGCTCCTTGTCGGGCCGAACGAGGGCGACATGGCCTGCGGCGAATACGGCCCGGGCCGGATGGCCGAGGTGCCCGAGATCATGGCCGCCATCGAGGCCGCGCTGGCCGATGGGCCGCTCAGGGGGCGGCGCATCGTCGTGACCTCGGGGCCGACGCATGAGCCGATCGACCCGGTGCGCTACATCGCCAACCGATCGTCCGGCGCGCAGGGGACGGCGCTGGCGCGCGCGCTTGCGGGGCTGGGGGCCGAGGTGGTGTTCGTCACCGGCCCGGCATCCGTGCCGCCCCCCGCGGGGGTGGAGGTGATCCGCGTCGAGACAGCGGCCGAGATGCTGGCCGCCGTTCAGGCCGCGCTGCCCGCCGATGCGGCGGTCTTCGCCGCTGCCGTGGCCGACTGGCGGGTGGCGAACGCGGCCCCGCAGAAGATGAAGAAGGACGGATCGGGCCGCCCGCCCGCGCTGGAATTCTCGGAAAACCCTGACATCCTGGCCAATGTCGCGGGCATGGGGCAGGGGCGGCCGCGGCTTGTCGTGGGCTTCGCCGCCGAAACCCATGATGTCGAGGCCCATGCCCGCGCCAAGCGCGCGCGCAAGGGCTGCGACTGGATCGTGGCCAACGATGTTTCCCCCGCCACGGGCATCATGGGAGGCGCCGAGAACGAGGTGACGCTGATCACGCCCGAGGGCGCCGAGACTTGGCCGCGGCTGGCCAAGGACGAGGTTGCCCAGCGTCTCGCGCAGCGGATCGCCGAGGCGCTGGCATGATTCCCACCCTGCGCATCCTGTGGGAGGACTGGGCCGACCGCGACCTGCCCTTGCCTTCCTACGAGACCGCGGGCGCGGCCGGCGCCGATATCCGCGCCAACCTGCCGCCCGACATCCGGGCCGCGGGCTTCACCCTGCACCCGATGGAACGCCGGATCGCGCCCACCGGCTTTCGCATGGCCTTTCCGCCGGGGTTCGAGGTGCAGATCCGCCCGCGCTCCGGCCTTGCGCTGAAGCACGGGATCACGCTGCCGAACACGCCCGGCACCATCGACAGCGATTATCGCGGGCCGCTGGGCGTGCTGCTGGTGAACCTCGGCGATGCGCCCTACACGATCCATCATGGTGACCGGATCGCGCAGATGATCGTGGCCCCCGTGGTGCAGGCCGCGTTCGCGGTGGTCACCGATCTGGACGGGACCGCGCGGGGCGAGGGCGGCTTCGGCTCGACGGGGCGGGGCTGATGGGGCTGGTCCTCGGGCTGGCGGCGGTGCTCTGGGGGCTGGGCGCGCTGATGAAGGTCTCGACCCGGGCGCGCTGGGGGATGATCGCGGCGCTTTATGTGGGCGTGCTGGCGGTGCAGGTGGCGATGCCCCCCGCGCATCCGCTGCGCGCGGCGCTGGGCGGCACGCCGCAGGGCTGGGCCGCGCTGGGCGTGGCGGTGGCGGTGGTGCTGGCCTATCGCGCGGGGCTTGGCGCGCTGCGCCGCAGGGCGCGGCGGCCCGCGCCCGAGCCGAGCCAGCCGGGGACGTTCCGCCCCGCCGAACTGGACCGCTATGCCCGCCATATCGTGTTGCGCGAGATCGGCGGGCCGGGGCAGAAGCGGCTGAAACAGGCGCGCGTTCTGGTGATCGGGGCAGGGGGGCTGGGCTCGCCCGCGCTGCTGTATCTGGGCGCGGCGGGGGTGGGCAATCTGGGGGTGATCGACGACGACATCGTGTCGAACTCGAACCTTCAGCGGCAGGTGATCCATACCGATGCCCGGATCGGGATGCCCAAGGTCTTTTCCGCCGCCGAGGCGATCGCCGCGCAGAACCCCTTTGTCACGCTGCGGCCCTATAACCGGCGGCTGGACGAGCAGACGGCCCGGGCGCTGTTTGCCGAACATGACCTGATCCTTGACGGGTCGGACAATTTCGAGACGCGCTATCTGGTGAACCGTGTCGCGGCAGAACTGGGCAAGCCGCTGGTCGCCGCGGCGATGAGCCAGTGGGAGGGCCAGATCAGCCTCTATGACCCGGCCCGCGGCACGCCCTGCTATGCCTGCGTCTTCCCGCAGGCGCCCGCGCCGGGGCTGGCGCCTTCGTGCGCCGAGGCGGGGGTTCTGGGGCCCTTGCCGGGCGTGATGGGGGCGATGATGGCGCTGGAGGCGGTCAAGGCGCTGACCGGGGCGGGCGAGGGGCTGCGCGGGCGGATGCTGATCTATGACGCGCTTCAGGGCGAGACGCGGATCATCGCGTTGAAGCGGCGACCGGGCTGCGCGGTCTGCGGCGGCGGGTCCGCCTGACGGCGGATGCCTCCGGCGGGGATATTTCCGGCCAGAAGAAGGCTCAGGGCGCGGTTTTCCGGGCCGGGTCGAAATGGATGATGATATCGGTGCCGGGAAACTCGGCGAGGATGGCGTGTTTCAGGGCGGCGCCTATCGAATGGGCGGCGTTCAGGCTCTGGTCGCCATCGAGTTCCAGATGCAGGTTCACGAAAAGCCGCGAGCCCGCGCGGCGGGTCTTGAGATCGTGAAATCCGTGCACGCCGGGCTGGGTGCGGGCCAGATTCTCGATCCTGGCGATCACCTGCGGATCGGCGGCGCGGTCCATCAGCGCGTCCCATGCCCCCTTGCCGATGCCCAGCGCGCCCACGGCCAGCATGGCGGCGGCGGCCAGCGCGATGGCCGCATCCAGGCGCACGAATCCGAACTGGGCCGAGGCCCAGAGCGCGAGGATCGCCCCGATATTGGGCAGAAGATCCCCCAGGTAATGCAGCGAGTCGGCCTTGACCACCCGGTTGCCGGTGCGCGCGGCGACCCGGCGCTGCCAGAGCACCAGCGCCAGCGTCAGCACGATCGAGACGACCATCGCGACGATGCCCCGGGTTTCCGAACTCAGCGGCACCGGCACGGGCGCGATCAGGCGGCCGATGGCGGCGAAGGCGATCACACCGGCCGAGGCGAGGATGAACACCGCCTGGCCAAGGGCGGCCAGATCCTCGGCCGAGGAATGGCCGAAGGCGTGGTCCTCGTCGGGCGGGCGCGCGGCATAGAGGATCGCGGCCAGTGCGCCCAGCGACATCATCAGGTCCAGCGCGCTGTCCGCGAGCGAGGCCGCGACCGAGAGCGACTGCGTCGCCCCCAGCGCCCAGAGCTTGATCGCGACAAGCGCAAGCGCCGTGATCACCGAGGCGATCCCGGCGGACAGGTTCAGGCGGGCAGCGGTCGGCATCGGCGGAGTCCGTGGCGCGGGTTCAGGTTCCGTTAGCAAGCTTGCCCCCGGGGCCGCAAGCCTAGTCGCGGATCTCGTCCGTCTCGACGCCCCAGAGCGTGCCCTTGGGCACCCAGCCCGACCGGCCCTCGGCCGAGATCCGGCACCAGTCGGGTCGGCAGGCGCCCAGCCGCGCGATCACGCCGCGTTCGGCCTGGGCCAGCACCGGGGCGTCCGTCTGCGGGGTCCGGCGCATCGGGACCATGTCCTCGTCGACCAGAACGGTGCGCACGCCCGACAACAGCGAATAATGCATCCAGCCGCCCGCCCCGTCGCGGTCCTGCACCCGGCGCCAATGGCCGTATTCGGCGGTGATCTGCAACGGCATGCCGCGGCGTTTATAGACCCAGTCGACCCGGTGACTGAGGCTGGGCCCGCGCCGGACATTGCTTTCGCCGGCCTTGAGCGAGACATAGCGCGGCAGCGGCAGATTGGTGACCGGCCCGCGTTCGGCGGCCTGAACGGGGGCCGCAAGAGCCATCATGCAAACCAATAGAACGAGGGCCGATCCCGCGATCCGCCCGATTGCGCGCTGCGCCATGTCTGTCCTGTCCGTTCCTGCCCCGGGGTCTTGTGCCGCGCCCCGAACTCCGACAGTTTGCCACTGACGCCGCGGATTGGAAAGCAGGAGGAAGCCCCGGGATGCCCGCTCAGCGCCTGAGTGTTGTCGTGACGCGACGCCTGCCCGCGCCGGTCGAGACCCGGATGAAGGAATTGTTCGACGTCGCGTTGAACGATACCGACGCCAGGATGTCCCGTGACGACCTGGTCGAGGCGATGCGACGCGCCGATGTGCTGGTGCCCTGCGTGACCGACCGGATCGACCAGGCGATGCTGGCCGCAGCGGGTGACCGGCTGAAGCTGATCGCGAATTACGGTGCGGGGATCGACCATCTGGACATCCAGACCGCGCGGCAGCGGGGTATTCTCGTCTCGAACACGCCCGATGTGGTCACCGAGGATACCGCCGACATGACCATCGCGCTGATGCTGGCGGTCGCCCGGCGCATCCCCGAGGGGCTGGCGGTGATGCAGGCGGGCGCCTGGCGCGGCTGGGCGCCCACGGCCTTCATGGGGGGGCGGATCGGCGGACGGCGGCTGGGAATCCTGGGGATGGGCCGGATCGGGCAGGCAGTGGCGCGACGCGCGCGCGCCTTCGGGATGCAGATCCACTATCACAACCGCAAGCGGCTGCGCACCGAGATCGAGGAGGATCTGGAAGCAACCTGGTGGGACAGCCTCGACCAGATGGTGAGCCGCGTCGACGTGCTGTCGATCAACTGCCCGCACACGCCCTCGACCTTTCATCTGCTGAATGCGCGGCGGCTCAAGCTGATGAAGAAGGACGCGGTGATTGTGAACACCTCGCGCGGCGAGGTGATCGACGAGAACGCGCTGACGCGGATGCTGCGCACGGGCGATCTGGGCGGCGCCGGGCTGGATGTCTTCGAACATGGCCACGAGATCAACCCGCGCCTGCGCGAGTTGCCGAATGTCGTGCTGCTGCCGCATATGGGATCGGCGACGGTCGAGGGGCGGATCGAGATGGGCGAGAAGGTCATCATCAACATCAGGACCTTCGCCGACGGCCACCGCCCGCCCGATCTGGTCCTGTCCTCGATGTTCTGACAGGCGGATGGCTTTGATCTATCATCCGGCTCCGGGTTCGCTGGTCCGGGTCGCGTTCGAGCCGGGATTCCGAGAGCCCGAGATGGTCAAGCGCCGCCTCTGCGTTGTCCTCTCCCCGGCTATCGTGGCCAGGGGCAAGGTTCTCACGGTTGTTGCCCTCAGCACCACAGCCCCGGCAAGGCGCATGCCTTACCATTGCGAGATCGAAATTCCTTTCGATCTGCCTGAGGGTTGGTCAAATCGAGCATGGGTGAAGGGCGATATGGTGAATGCGGTCGGATTTCATCGGACCGATCTTTTGCACCTGGGCAAGGATGCCTTGGGCAAGCGTCGTTACCAGGTGGAAGTCCTTCCGGCCGCGACGTTCCGCTCCGTGCGTCAATGCGTGCTTCACGGAATGGGGCTATCGCGTTTGACAAACCTCCTGGACTGACCCATCTTTTCTTGGTGGCGGCTCTGCGACAGCATCCGCATTAAGTCCCGCAAGGGCCACTGGCCGTCTGGCGAAAGCAAGCTCCGGTCAGTGCTGGCAGCCCCGCTTCGGCGGGGCTTTCTTTTCTTACGTCGATGTCGCATTCCCGTCATCAAGGGTCGGCCTGATTTCGGCCCTTCGTGCGCCCAGACGTGTTTAATCTGACGACGTCAAAATGAAAGAGTCGCGGCCCATGAAGACCCATGTCAAAGCCCTTGTCGTCGGCGGCGGTGCCGTCGGTGCCTCGATCGCCTATCATCTGGCCCGGGCGGGCTGGGACACGCTGCTGCTGGAACGCGACGAACTGACCTCGGGCAGCACCTGGCATGCGGCGGGGCTCTTGCCCTATTTCAACATGTCCTACGCCACGACCCATATCCACGACTACTCGATCCGGTTCTACAAGGGGCTCGAGGCCGAGACGGGCCTGAACCCCGGCTTCTTCGTGGTGGGCAATCTGCGCATGGCGCAAAGCCGGGCACGCATGGACGAATACATGCTTTACGCCACCACGGCCGAGACCTGCGGCGTGCCCTTTGAATGGCTGAGCCCTGATCAGATCAAGGAACGCTGGCCGCTGGTGCGGACCGACGATCTGGTGGGCGCGCTGTTCCATCCCACGGACGGCTACATCAACCCCGCCGATGTCACGCAGGCGATGGCCAAAGGCGCGCGCCAACTGGGCGCCACCATCGAGCGGAAATGGCAGGTGGATGGCTATGACTGGACCGGGTCCGAATGGCGGGTCACGGTGACGCGGATGGCCGAGAAGGGCGGCAACCTTGTCGCGACCGACGAACAGGCGGTCATCACCGCCGAGCATGTCGTCACCGCCACCGGCAACCACGCCCAGCGCACCGCCCGGCTTCTGGGGATCAGGACGCCCGCGATCCCGGTCGAGCATCAGTTCATCGTGACCGAGCCCGACCCCGCGCTGGTCGAATGGCGCGACGCGGGCAACCCGCAGCACCCCGTTCTGCGCGATGCCGATGCGAAATGGTATGTACGCGAGGAACGCGGCGGCTGGATTCTCGGGCCCTATGAACGGGGCGCGCCCGCGCGGTTCGAATATGGCTGCCCCGACAGCTTCCGCGCCGACCTGTTCCCGCTCGATCTGGAGCGTATCGAGGCCGAATACATGTCGATGATCCACCGCATCCCGTCCTCGGAACAGGTGGGGCTCAAGGACGATTTCAACGGCCCGATCTGCTACACGCCCGACGGCAACCCGCTGCTGGGTCCCGCGCCGGGGCTGCGCAACATGTGGCTGGCCGAAGGCTTCAGCTTCGGCATCACCGCTGCCGGGGGGGCGGGGCATTACCTTGCGCAACTGATGGTCGAGGGCGAGGCCGAGATCGACATGGGATCGCTCGACCCCCGCCGTTTCGGCGACTGGATGACGACCGACTACGCCGCCCGCAAGAACGAGGAGGCGTATGAACATGTCTTCATCCTGCACCATCCCGACGAGGAACGCCCCGCCTGCCGTCCGCTGCGCACCTCGCCCGCCTATGACCGGCAGAAACGCCTTGGCGCGCAGTTCGGGCAGGTCAACGGCTGGGAGCGGCCGAACTATTACGGCCCCGAGGACGCGCCCGAGACATTCGACCACGATGCCCGCAGCTTCCGCCGGGGCGGCTGGTGGACGCATGCCGCCTATGAGGCCAAGGCGATCCGCGAACGCGCCGGGCTGATCGACGCCACCGCCTTCACCAAGCATCTGGTGCGCGGCCCCGGCGCGACCGCGTTCCTCGACCGGTTCACCTGCAACGCGCTGCCCAGGGTCGGCCGGGTGAACCTGACCTATGCGTTGAGTTCGGCGGGGACGGTGCGGACCGAATATACCATCGTCCGCCTCTCCGAACATGAGTATTACCTCGTCTCGGCGGGGGCGTGGCAGGCCTATGACCACGATTTCCTGGTCAAGGCCGCCGAGGACAAGCGCGCCGAATTCGGCTGGATCGACATCCACGACGTCTCGACCCAATGGGGCGTCTTCGCGCTGGCCGGGCCGAATGCGCGGGCGATCCTGAACGATGTCGTGCGCGATGCGGACCCCGCCAGTGTGCTGTCCAACAGGCGGTTTCCCTGGCTGTCGGCGCGCGATATCGAACTGGGCATGTGCCCCGTCCGCGCGCTGCGGGTGGCCTATACCGGCGAGCTGGGCTGGGAACTGCACCACCCCATCGAGATGCAGACCTATCTGTGGGATCTGCTGATGGCGGCGGGCGAGAAGCACGGAATGGCGCTGGTCGGTGCGCGGGCGCAGAACTGGCTGAGGCAGGAAAAATCCTATCGTGCCTTCGGCACCGAGCTTGGCCGCGACGCAACGCCCCTGGAGGCCGGGCTCGACCGCTTCGTGGACCTGTCCAAGGAGTTCCACGGCAAGGCGGCGATGGTCGCCACGGGCATCCGCAGCAAATGCGTGACCCTCCTGATCGACGGACCCGAGGATGCCGACCCATGGGGACGCGAGGCGCTGTATCACGGCGCGGCGCGGGTCGGGCGGCTGACCTCGGGCGGCTGGTCGGTCGTCTTTGGCAAATCCATCGGCATGGGCTATGTGCGCCCTGATCTGGCGGTGCCAGGCACCCGGTTGCAGGTCAGGATGTTCGACAGCCTCTGGCCCGCCGAGATCGTCGAGGACAGCCCGCACGATCCCGCGAACGCGCGTATCCGCGCCGATGGCTGACGGGTCAGCGCGGGACGAAATCGGCCGCGCTGACCACCCCGTCGCCATTGCGGTCCAGCAGCGCCAGCCAGTCCGCACCGCCCAGCCGGAACTCGTCCCGGCTGATCCGGCCATTGCCGTCGATGTCATTGCGCTTCAGCCTCAGCCCGGCGGCAAGGCGCGCGATCTCGGGGCCGGTGCGGCCACCGACAGCCCGCAGATCGGCCTGTCTTGCGGCGTCGAAGCGCGCGGTCTCGCGCGGGTCCAGAATGCCGTTTCCGTCCAGGTCGAACCGGGCGAACACCGCGGGCGGGATCCGCATGATCTCGGCCAGCGTCACGACGCCATCGCCGTTTCCGTCCCACCCGGCGACAAAGCGGCCTTCGAGGCTGTGATGACCGGCCGCCCCCGCCGCCCCGGCGACCAGAGCGAAAAGCAGGGCGGTCGGGACAAGGCGGGGCATGGGCATGGTTCCCTTCGGGCTGCGGACAGCGAAAGGGTATGCCCAACCCGCGGTTCAGGCAACAGCAACGGTGCAGCCTCCCGGCCGGGCCAGCCGGGAGGCCGACAGGCGGCCTATTCGGCCGCCTGGGCCTTCTCCTCGATCAACTGGTCATAGCATTCCATGGCCGCGGCCGCATACATCATCGCCGGCCCACCGCCCATCTGGATCGCCATGGCCAGCACATCGCCGACTTCCTCGCGGCTCGCACCCACGCGCACCAGCGCCTCCATGTGCAGCACGATGCAGGCCTCGCAGCGCAGCCCGATGGCGATGCCCAGCGCAATGAATTCCTTGGTCTTGAAGTCGAGCTCGCCGCCCTCCTTCACCGCCTTGCCCAGCCCCCCGAACGCCTTGGTCGCCTCGGGGATAGCCTTGTTCAGGCGCTTGAGCTGATCCTTGGTCGTGTCGCGTTTTGCCGTCCAGTCCATGCCTGTCTCCTTGGGGTCCAAAACCACATCCCTCACACCAGTTTTCCTGCTGCCCCGCCTTGACCCGGGTCAAACAGCGGGGGCCTTGCGGCGATCAGGGTCAGGTTGTTCGCCGGCATCTCGACGGGCGGTTCGACATACAGACCAGCGGCGCGCATCCAGTCGGCGACCTCCCCGACCCCCTTGTATCCGATGGCCGGATCCTGCGCGACGAGGCTGGCGTGAAAGGCCGCATCCCCCGCGCTGGCGAATCCCTCGTCGCGACGGAACGGGCCGTAGATCATCAGCACGCCCCCCGGCGCCAGTGCGGCGCCCGCCTCACGCACCAGCGTCTCTGCCTCGGTCTGGCTGACCAGATGAAGGATGTTGCTGGCAAAGATCAGATCCTGCCCCCGATGCGCGCCCCCCCAGCCCGGCGCACAGGCATCCAGCGCGATGGCGGGCCGGATGTTCGCCAGCCCCATATGGGCGGCCCAGGCGTCGATGCTGCCCCGCCTTGCGGGGTCGATTTCGGTGGGTTGCCAGTCAAGCCCGGGCAGTTCCGCCGCGATCCGCACCGCATGTTCGCCCGTCCCGCTGGCAATCTCCAGCGCCCGGCCCGTTTGCGGCGCCCGCGCGGCGATCACCGCGCAGATCGCCGCGGCATTGCGCGCGGCAGACGGCGCGTGCATCCGCCCATCCGCGCCGGGCTGCGCCACCGAGGCGCTGTCGGGCAGGCTCAACCGCCGACTCATCGCGCGAACCGCCCGGGGCTGAAGACAGTGGCCAGTTCGGCCCCGATGGCGGGCGCGCGCCCGGCCACCAGATCGGCCGCCAGACGGCTGGCCGCAGGCGCGGTCTGGAAACCCACGCCACCCTGACCCGCCTGCCAGAAAAAGGCGGGCTCGGCCGGGTCGAAACCGATCACCAGCAGCCTGTCGGGCGCAAATGTCCGCAAGCCCGCCCAGTTCGTCTCGACCCGGGTGACGGGCTCGGTCACCATTTCCTCGTAGCGCGCCAGCCCCTCGGCCAGCACCATGTCATCGGCAAAGGCGTCATGGGGCTCCATCGGATCCTGCTCGGCGGGCGAGACCAGCAGCTTCCCGGCATCGGGCTTGCAATACCACCGCTCGCCCGCGCCCACCACCATCGGCCAGCCGCGCAGATCATGGCCCCCCGGTGCAGGCAGCCGCGCCATCGACCGGCGCATCGGAGTGAACCCCAGGGGCGCCACCCCCGCCATCCGCGCCACCGCGTCCACCCAGGCGCCCGCGGCATTGACCAGAATGCACCCCTCGACGGGTCCCTTGGCGGTCTCGACCCGCCAGCCCGTCGCAACCCGCGTAATCGCCGTAACCCGCGCCCCGGTGGTGACCGTGCCGCCATTGCCCCGGATTTCGCGGGCCTGAGCCTGGATCAGCCGGTCGGTGTCCAGATCCCATGCTTCGGCGTTGAACCCGGCAAAGGCCACGGTCTCGGGGTTCAGCACCGGCATGCGCGCCCGCGCCTCCGTCGGCGACAGGCGCTCTAGCGCCATATGCGCCTCATCGCGCGCGAAGGCCGCGGCATCGTCGGCGCGGCCCACGACCATCAGGCCGCGCCCGGACAGGCCGCCCATTGCGGCATGCTCGGCATGGCTCGCCCGGTTCAGCGCCACGATGGGCGGCGCGCCCAGGCACATGTCGAACAGCGCGGCAGACCGCCCCGAGGCGTGATAGCCCAGCCCCGCCTCGGCCTCGACCAGCGCCACGCGCCCAAGGTCCGACAGCCGCGCCCCGACCGACACCCCGGCGATCCCGCCGCCGATCACGATGAAATCGTTGTCCATACCCCCGACATAACGCAAGCGCGCGGCAAAGCCAAAGCCCCGCCGCGCGCCCTCTTCTGGCCCGAATTATCCCGGCGGCGGGGGCAGCGCCCCCGGCCCGGCCCGCCTTATTGCGGAACCGCGCCCGTCAGCCCCTCGACATAGAAGTTCATGCCCAGAAGCGTGCCATCATCCGCCACCTCGCCCTCGGCCAGCCAGGGCGTGCCGTCCTGCCGGTTCAGCGGGCCGGTGAAGGGATGATATTCTCCGCTCGCCATCGCCGCGATCAGCGCCTCGGCTTCGGCCTTGACCTCGGCGGGCACCGCGTCCGTGATCTCGCCGATACCGACCATGCCAGGGGCGATCCCGTCCCAGGTGTCCTCGCTTTCCCAAGTGCCGTCGATCACCGCCTGCACCCGCTCGATGTAATAGGGTGCCCAATTGTCGATGATCGAGGAGATTCGCGGCTTCGGCGCGTATTCGATCATGTCGGAGGCCTGCCCGAAGGTGTAGACATTGCCCGCACGCTCGGCCGCGGCCTGTGGCGCGGTCGAGTCGGTGTGCTGCAGGATGACATCCGCCCCCTGTTCGATGAGGGCGGTTGCCGCGTCGGCCTCCTTGGCAGGGTCGAACCAGGTATAGGCCCAGATCACCTTGAACTGGACGTCCGGATTCACCTGTCTTGCATGGATGAAGGCCGAGTTGATGCCGCGGACGACCTCGGGGATCGGGTAGGAGGCGATATAGCCGATGATGTTCGATTCCGTCATGTGCCCGGCGATCAGCCCCTGCACCGCGCGACCTTCGTAGAAGCGGGCGGAATAGGTGCTGACATTGTCCGCGCGCTTGTAGCCGGTGGCATGCTCGAACTTCACATCGGGGAATTTCTGCGCGACGTTGATCACCGGATCCATGAACCCGAACGAGGTGGCAAAGATCAGATCAGCGCCCGACAGCGCCATCTGCGTCATCACCCGTTCCGCGTCGGCGCCTTCGGGCACGCTTTCCTGGTAGACCGTTTCCACCGCATCGCCGAAATGCGCCTCGACGGCCAGGCGCCCCTTGTCATGTTCATAGGTCCAGCCGCCATCGCCGATCGGGCCGACATAGACGAAGCCGACCTTGACCGGGTCCTGGGCCGCGGCGGCCCCGGCAAGGCCCAAAGCGAAGGCGGCAGAGGCAAGCAATGTTCTGCGGTTCATGGATCTTTGTCTCCCGTGTTGGCGGGCGGCCATCGGGCCCCCGGTTGGCGGCGCCTCAACTAGAGGCGTGAAAAACCCGTCCCAGCGAGGCGGGCGCATTCAGCGCCGCGCGGCCCCGGTCGGCCGAGATGATGACGAGCACGATGATCGTTACCAGATAGGGCGAAGCCGACAAGAGTTCGACCGGAACCGCGACACCGGCGGCCTGCAGGTTCAGTTGCAGCACCGCGACGCCGCCGAAAAGATAGGCACCCAGCAGCACCCGCCCCGCCCGCCAGCTTGCGAAGACCACGATCGCCAGCGCGATCCAGCCCGCGCCCGCGGTCATGCCCTCGGTCCATTGCGGCACGCGCATCAGGCTGAGATAGGCGCCCCCCAGCCCCGCGCAGGCGCCGCCAAAGGCGATGGCGGCCAACCTGATGCGCACCACCTTGTAGCCCAGCGCATGCGCCGCATCGTGGTTCTCGCCCACCGCGCGCAGGATCAGCCCGGCCCGGGTAAAGCGCAGGAAGGCCCAGACCGCGACCACCAGCGCCAGGCTGAGATAGACGATCAGGTCATGGGAAAACAGGACACGGCCCAGCACCGGAATATCGGCCAGCAGACCCAGATCCGGTTTCGCCAGGGCGGGCGGCTTGACGCCGACATAGCCCTGCCCGATCAGGGCCGAAAACCCCAGCCCGAACAATGTCAGTGCAAGCCCCGTCGCCACCTGGTTCGACATCAGCACCTGCGTGAGCACGCCGAAGATCAGGGACAGCGCCGCCCCTCCGGCCATCGCCGTCAGAAAGCCCAGCGCCGGGCTGCCGGTCTCGACCGCGATGGCGAAGCCGACAATCGCCCCGGTGATCATCATGCCCTCGACGCCCAGGTTCAGCACGCCGGATTTCTCGACCACCAGTTCGCCGATCGCGGCCAGCAGGATCGGCGTCGAGGCCACCATCAGAGAGGCCGCCAGAACCGTCGGATTGATCGCGCCGAAATCCATCAGGCGGCCCTCCGGCGGCCGAGGCGGATGTGGTAATTGGACAAGACATCGACCCCCAGAAGGAAGAAAAGCAGCATGCCCTGAAAGGCCTGGATCGCGGCGGACGGAATGCCAAGCATGAATTGTGCAAGTTCACCGCCGATATAGGTCAGCGCCATCAGAAGCCCCGCCAGCAGGATCCCGACCGGGTGCAGCCGACCCAGGAAGGCCACGATGATCGCGGTGAAGCCATAACCCTGGTTGAAGCCGATATTGATCCGCCCGCCTGGCCCCGCCACTTCGAACAGCCCTGCAAGCCCCGCCAGCGCCCCCGACAGGCCAAGGCAGATCACCACCAGCGCGTTCGGGTTGACGCCCGCAAAGCGCGCGGCGCGCGGACTCTGGCCCGCCAGCCGGATCTGGAAGCCCAGGATATGCCGGGTCAGCAGCACATAGACCGCGATCACCGCGATGAAGGCGGCGGCCACGCCCCAATGCATGCCGGTGCCCGCGATCAGTTCGGTATTGGCCGCGGCGGGGTAGTGCTGGAGGTTGCGGCTGCCCGGAAAACCGCCGCCCTCGGGATTCTTCATCAGCCCCAGCGCCATCGAGGCCAGCACCTGCTCGGCGACATAGACCAGCAGCAGCGAGACGAGGATCTCGTTGGTGCGGAACCGCGTCTTCAGGATGGCCGGGATCATCGCCCAGGCCCAGCCGCCCAGCGCGCCGGCCACCACCATCAGCGGGAACAGGAACCACGCATCCAGCGGGTAAAGCGCCAGCGCCACGCCCGCGCCCGCAAGCGCGCCCATGATGTATTGCCCCTCGGCACCGATATTCCAGATGCCCGCGCGAAAGCCCAGCGACAATCCGATCGCGATCAGGATCAGCGGCCCCGCCTTGACCAGCAATTGCGGCCGCGAATAGCTGGCGAACTGCTCGTGAAACAACGGATCCCAGAAGATCGTGCGGATCGCCACGACCGGATCCTTGCCCAGAAGGGCGAACATCAGCCCGCCCGCCACCATGGTCAGCGCCACGGCCAGCAGCGGCGTCGCCACGGTCCAGGCCCGCGACGGCTGGGGGCGTTTTTCAAGGCGGATCATGGCTGCGCCTCACTCGGCCACATGCGCCACCTCCATGTCATGGGCGCCACCCAGCATCAGCCCGATTTCCTCCAGCGTCAGCCCCTGCGCCGGGCGCGGCGGCGACAGGCGGCCCTCGTTCAGCGCGGCGAAGCGGTCCGAGATCTCCATCAGCTCGTCCAGATCCTGGCTGATGACGATCACCGCTGTCCCCGATGCGGCCAGATCCAGCAGCGACTGCCGGATCGCCGCGGCGGCGGATGCGTCGACGCCCCAGGTCGGCTGGTTCACGACCAGCACCTCGGGACGCTGCAAGACCTCGCGCCCGATCACGAATTTCTGCAGGTTGCCGCCCGACAGCGAGCGCGCGGCATTGCCGGGGCCGGGGGTGCGCACATCGAAGGCCGCGATCACCTTCTCGGCAAAGGCCTTCGCGGCAGGCCATTTCAGAAAACCCCGCGCCGCCAGCCCCTCGCGGATCGCCGCTGTCAGCATGGCGTTCTCGGTCAGGCTCATGTCGGGGGCTGCGGCATGGCCCAGCCGTTCCTCGGGCGCGGCCAGCACCGCGACGCGGCGCCGGGGGCCGGGGCCGAGCGCGCCGATCGGCCGACCCCGGAGCCGGACCGCACCGGGGGTGACGGCGGCCTCGCCCGACAGCGCGTCCAGCAATTCGTCCTGACCATTGCCCGCCACCCCGCCGATGCCGAGGATCTCGCCCGCCCGGACGGAAAACGAGATATCGCGCAAGGACGTGCCGAAGGGGTTTGCCGATGGCAGGGACAGCCCCGACACCTCCAGCACGACGCCGCCCGGATTGCCGCCCGCCCGCGACGGGGCGGTCAGTTTCGTCCCCACCATCATCTCGGCCAGTTGCGCGGCGGACTTCTCGCGCGGGTTGCAGCTTTCGACGACGCGGCCGCGACGCAGGATCGTCGCCCGGTCGCAAAGCGTGCGGATTTCCTCGAGCTTGTGCGAGATATAAAGGATCGCGGTGCCCTCGGCGGCGAGCTTGCGCAGCGTGGCGAACAGGATCGCAACCTCCTGCGGAGTCAGCACGCTGGTCGGTTCGTCCATGATCAGCAGGCGCGGATCCTGCAACAGACAGCGGATGATCTCGACCCGCTGGCGTTCGCCCGCGGACAGGCCGCCCACCAGCCGGTCGGGAGTCAGCGGCAGGCCGTAGGTTTCGCTGACCTCGCGGATTCGGGCGGCGAGCCGACGCATCGGCGGCGGCGTCTCCATCCCCAGCGCGATGTTCTCGGCCACGCTCAGCGCGTCGAACAGGCTGAAATGCTGGAACACCATCGCCACGCCCGCCTTGCGGGCGGCGCTGGGGCTGGCGGGGACATAAGGCTTGCCGCGCAGGGTCATGCGGCCCGCATCCGGCTGCACGAGGCCGTAGATCATCTTGACGAGGGTGGACTTGCCCGCACCGTTCTCGCCCAGAAGCGCATGCACCTCGCCCTGTGCGATGTCGAAGCCGACATGATCGTTGGCGATCACCCCGGGATAGGCCTTGGTCAGCCCCTCGACTGTCAGTAGTGCTGTCACCCGGCGCCGTCCCAAGCGGTGGCTGTCACATTCCCTCGCTTCTAGACCGCCTGCACCCCGGGCTGCAACGGTCTCGCATTCTCTGGGGCGTGCTTCTTGCCCGGCTCGCTTGCATCTGCCCGAAAACCGGTCATCCTCCTTCGTGGCGGCACTCGGCCCTTCGACCGTATCAGCGCGGCGGCCGCGCCTGCCCGGGTGGCCAGAGGAGGCAGAGATGTTCCCCCACGCCCTGCACCATGTCCAGCTTGCCATGCCCGCAGGCGGCGAGGCGCAGGCGCGCGCCTTCTATGGCGACTTGCTGGGCCTTGACGAGGACGCGCGCCCTTTCGGGGCTGTCGGCGGCGTATGGTTCCAGCGCGGTGAGCTGCGGATCCATCTGGGCGTCGAGCCCGACTTTCGTCCGGCGCGCAAGGCGCATCCCGCGCTGATGGTGCGCAAGCTCGACGCTCTGGCCGAACGGCTGGAGCGGGCGGGACTCGACCTGCACTGGGATGACCGCGTGCCCGGGCTGCGGCGGTTCTTCATCGACGACCCGTTCGGCAACCGGATCGAACTGGTGCAAGGTGCGGTCTGAACGACGGCCTTCCCGGTCGGCGTGGTGTCATGGGCAATCGACGCCCCATCGTCGTCCCCTCAACAGTCAACCGGCGGATGCAGGGCGGTCAGGGCCGCGGCTGGTCGTCCCAGTCGTCGTTCAGAATGCGCCGAGAATCCCCTTCCGGATCATCGAACTGCTGGTCCTTCAATGCCCAGAAGAAGGCCGCAAGCCCCAGACCGCCGAGAAACAGCGCGATCGGGATCAGGAAGGCGAGCACCTCCATCGCGTTCACCGTAGCCGCAGCGCGTTGAGCGAAACGGTGATCGAGGAGGCCGACATCGCCAGCGCCGCGGCCAGCGGTGTGGCAAAGCCCACCAGCGCGATCGGTATGGCGATCACGTTGTAGATGGCGGATATCGTGAAGTTCTCATGGATGCGGCGCACGGCCTTGCGCGCGGTCGTCACCACCTCGCCCAGCGGCGTCAGATCGGTGCCCAGCAGGACGATGTCGGAGGCGACGCGCGCCGCATCAAGCGCGGTCGCGGGCGAGATCGAGGCATGCGCGGCGGCAAGGGCAGCGGTGTCGTTCAGCCCGTCGCCGATCATCAGGACCCGGGAACCGCGCTCGGTCAGCCCGTGGATCAGCGCCGCCTTGTCGCCGGGCAGCGCCTCGGCGGTCCAGTCGGCGATGCCCAGCCGGGCCGCCAGTTCGGCCACCGGCGCCGGAGCATCGCCCGAAACCAGACGCACCGCCATGCCCTGCGCCCTGAGTGCCGCGATGGCCGCCTCGGCCCCCGGCCGCAGACGGTCGGCAAAGGTGAAGGCGACCGGCGTCGCCTGTCCCATGCGCAGCCAGGCCGCTGTCGTGCCCGCGGCTTCGGCCCCGACCCAGGCGGCGCGGCCCAGGCGCACTGTCTCGCCCGCCAACCGCCCCTCGACCCCGTGGCCCGGCACCTCGCGGATATCCGACAGCCGCGCGGGGTGCAGCCCCGCCTTGCGCGCTGCATCGGCCAGCGCGCGGGCCAGCGGGTGGCCCGATGCCTCGGCTAGCGCCAGCGCGATTTCCAGATCGCGCCTCGCATGCTCGCCCAGATTGGTTGGTTCCGGCATGCCCAGCGTCAGGGTGCCGGTCTTGTCGAACACGACCGTATCGACCTCGGCCAGGCGTTCCAGCACGGTGCCGTCCTTGATAAGCATGCCCTTGCGGAACAGCCGTCCCGAAGCCGCCGTGCTCACCGCCGGTACCGCAAGGCCCAGCGCACAGGGGCAGGTGATGATCAACAGTGCCACCGCGATGTTGACCGACAGCCGGACATCGCCCCCCGACAGCCAGAGCCAGCCGATAAACGCGCCCAGCGCCAGCACATGCACACCGGGCGAATAGACCCGCGCCGCCCGGTCGGCGAGCGAGGTGTAGCGGTTCTTCGCGCTTTCGGCGACAGCCACCAGTTCTGCCATGCGGTGCAGCGACGTGTCCTGCCCCGCGGCGGTGACGGTCACGGCAAGCGGCCCGGTCAGGTTCACCTCGCCCGCCGAGACCGCAAGACCGGGCTCGGCATAGGCGGGCAGGGTCTCTCCGGTCAGCAGGGAACGGTCGATCTCGGACCGGCCCTCGGCGATCACGCCGTCCACCGGCACGCGCGCGCCGGGTTTCACCAGCACGATGTCGCCCACCGTGATTCCGGCCACGGGCACGGTTTCCTCGGTGCCGTCGGCCCGCCGCCTGATCGCGCGCGGCACTTCCAGCGCGGCCAGTTCCTCGGCCGCGGAGCGCGCCACCGCGCGGGTACGGTGGTCGAGATAGCGCCCCGCCAGAAGGAAGAAGGTCAGCGCGACCGCCGCGTCGAAATAGGCGTGCGGCCCGTGCTGCGAGGTCTCGTAAAGCGAAAAGCCCGTGGCCAGGATCAGCGCCAGGGAAATCGGCACATCCATGTTCAGCCGTCGCGCCCCCAGCGCCCGTGCGGCGCTGCGAAAGAAGGGCTGGCCGGCAAAGGCGACGGTGGGCAATGCGATCATCGCCGAGATCCAGTGGAACATGTCGCGGGTGAAGTCGCTGGCCCCCGACCAGACCGCCACCGACAGCAGCATGATGTTCATCATCGCAAAGCCCGAGACCGCGATGCGCATCAACAGGTCGCGCCCTGCCCTGTCGGTCGCGGTCGCGGCGATCATGCCGGCGTCGAGCTCATGCGCCTCGTAGCCTGCCCGGTCGAGCACGGTGATCAGGGCCTCGGCGGTCAGGTCCGGTTCGGTTGCGACTGCGACGCGTTTCAACGTCAGGTTCACGCGCGCCTCCCGCACGCCGGGGGTCGCCTCCAGGGCACGCTCGACCGCCGAGATGCATCCCGCACAATGGATCGTGGGCAGGGACAGTACCAGTCGTGCATCCCGCGGCGCAGCAGCCTCGGCCAGCGCCTCGGCCGAGGGGACCACCGCGCAGGCCGGGCAGGCCGCGGGCCGGGACGGAAGCGCGGCGCCCATCGTCCTAGCCCCGGACGTAAAGCTGCAGCCGCTGGCGGAACAGCGTGCCATCCGCGGCCCGGGCTTCGAGACGCACCGTCCAGTAGCCGGGGCCAAGTTCCATGGGCGCCGAGAACGCGCCGTTGTAATAGGTCAGTCCGGGTGCGCGGTCGTCGCGCGTGCTGGTCGCCCGGCCGATCGTTACCGCCACCTCGGGCGCCCGCACCGGCAAGCCATCGGCATCCGTCAGGCGCAGCAGGAACAGCCCCGCCGCGGCGTCGTAATCGGCCCCTGCGGTCCAGCCCAGCGCCTCTTGCGCGTCGCGCATCGCGTCAAAATGCTGGCTGGCGACATAGGAGTTCTTGACCTCCAGGCCGGGGAAGGTGCTGACCGCCTTGAACGCCATGAAGAGGTTGACGACGATGATGACCCCGAAGAACGAAACCACGATGAAAAGAACCTTTCGACCTGTCAGTTCATTCGTTTTCATGGCGTTGTCCTTCCGTGAAAGATGGTGTCGTTGAAGGCCCGCTCGGCGGCGGCCAGGTCTTCCAGCCACAGCCGCATTGGCGTGCTCTGGGCGGTTGCCGGGGCGCTGCCCGGGGGGACGATGACATAGACGCGCTTGAGCTCGGTCGCATCCGGCGCAACGGTGAACGTGCCGCCCTCGGCGCCCTCGATCTCGATCTTGAAGACATCCGCCGGGACGACGGTGATCGCGAAATCGCGCGCCTCGCCCTGCATGTTGCGCACACGCACCTCATAGGCGTTGCGGATCGAGCCGTCCGACAGCGTCACGAAGGTCGGGTTGCGGATCGGCGCCACCGTCAGGTCGATGTCGGAGCGCACGAACAGCGCGACCATCAGGCCCACGCCGACCGCCGACCAGAGCACGGTATAAAGGACGGTGCGGGTGCGGAAGACATGGGTCCAGACCGAGCGGGGCCTTTCGCCTGCGCGTTCGCGCGTCTCGTCCGACAGCGCCATGTAGTCGACCAGCCCGCGCGGCTTGCCGATCTTCTCCATCACCTCGTCGCAGGCGTCGATGCACAGCCCGCAGGTGATGCAGGCCAGTTGCTGGCCGTCGCGGATGTCGATGCCCATGGGGCAGACGTTCACACAGGCAAAGCAGTCGATGCAATCGCCCAGCACCTCGGCGCCTTCGGCCTTGCGATGCTTGCCGCGCGGCTCGCCCCGCCAGTCGCGATAGCCGATGGTGATCGTGTCCTCGTCCATCATCGCGGCCTGGATGCGCGGCCAGGGACACATGTAGATGCAGACCTGTTCGCGCATGAACCCGCCCAGGATCAGCGTCGTCAGCGTGAGAACAAGGATCGTGGAATAGGCGACCGGGTGGGCCTGAAGCGTGACAAGCTGCCAGAGCAGGGTCGGCGCATCGGCGAAGTAGAACACCCAGGCGCCGCCCGTCGCAATGGAAATCGCCAGCCACAGCGTCCACTTGCTGAACCGCAGGCGCGTCTTGCGGAAATCCCATTTCTGGTTCCACAGCCTCACGCGCTTGTTTCGGTCGCCCTCGATCCAGCGCTCGGTCAGGATGAACAGGTCGGTCCAGACCGTCTGCGGGCAGAAATAGCCGCACCAGACCCGACCCAGCGCCGAGGTGAACAGGAACAGCCCCAGCCCCGCCATGATCAGCAGGCCCGCGACGAAATAGAACTCGTGCGGCCAGATCTCGATCCAGAAGAAGAAGAAGCGCCGGTTGGCAAGGTCGATCAGCACCGCCTGGTCGGGGAGGTTCGGCCCCCGGTCCCAGCGCAGCCAGGGCAGAAGATAATAAAGGCCGAGGCAGATCGCGAGAAGCCACCATCTGATGGTGCGGAACCTGCCCGAGACGCGGCGCGGAAAGATCGGTTCGCGGGCGACGTAAAGGCGTTCGGGGGGCTGTTCTGTCGAGCTCACGGGCTCTCTCCGTTCGGGCTGCAGGCCCGGCCGGCCGGTCGCGGCGCGACACTGGACCCTGCATCTGTTCTAACTAGACCTTGCGCCGGGCGATTGAAAGCGTCCGCCCGTTCACATTGTGGGCCGCGGCCGGACCGAATCAGCGGGCACCCCGCCTGAGAACTGGAAAAGTTCCAAATCTGTGCGCGGACGAACAGCCGGGTCTCATCTGGCGCGCTGGACGGGTTCGGGGGGATGGGCGAGGATGAACACCGGCCCCCGTGGAAACGCGCGAACAGGATGGGGGCCGGTGCCATCGACCGGGGGCCTTGCGGCCCCCGGAAGACTTTGATCTCACTCGCCCCCGCCAAGCTGATGGACATAGGTCGCAACCGCACGCCGGTCGGCCTCGCTCAGGCGTTCCTGGTGGCTCGGCATGACGCCAAAGCGCGAATAGAACACCGTCTCGGTCAGCGTCTCGACACTTCCGCCATAAAGCCAGATCGCATCCGTCAGATTGGGCGCGCCCTGGTAGCGGTCTCCGGTTCCATCGTCCATGTGGCACGAGGCACAGTTGTATAGAAACACCTCTTCGCCATCGCTTGCCAATGCGGCATCATGTTCCTGTCCGGAAATTTTTCGGACGTAATGCACGACCTGCCCGATTTCCTCCTGGGTCAGCAACTCGTCCACACCGAAGGCAGGCATCTGGGACCAGCGCGCATCGGGATCGTCCTCGTTGCGGATGCCATGGGTCACGGTGGTATAGATGTCCTCCAGCGCGCCACCCCACAGCCAGTCATCGTCCAGAAGGCTGGGATAGCCCGCCGCCTGCACGCCCGCCGCACCCGAGCCGTGGCACTGCGCGCACCAGGTCCGGAACACCGCGGCCCCGCCCTGCACGGCGTAGTTGTAGAGGTCGGGATCGGCGCGGATCACCTCGGGGTCCAGGTCCGCCTCGATCAGGCGCGCCACCAGGTCGGCATTCGCCTCATGGAAGCGCTCGATCTCGCGCGCCACCTCGGCCCGGGTCGAATGACCCAGAAGCCCCGGCGTCGCGCCCGATTTCAGCGGAACCGCCGGGTAGAGGACCACATAGATCAGCGCGAAGGCGATGCAGGCGTAGAAGGACCAGAGCCACCAGCGCGGCAGGGGGTTGTTCAACTCCTCGATGCCGTCCCAACTGTGCCCGGTGGTGCCGACCACGTCTTCGGGCAGGGGTTTCTTGTCGCTCGTGCTCATGTCCGCGCCTCCTTGTGGCGGGCGGCCTCATCCGCGTCGCGGGACGGGGCGGGTTCGTTGTCATGTCGGAACGGGATATCGGCGCTGTCGCGATGCACCCGCGCGCTGCCCGGGCGCAGCGCCCAGAAGATCACGCCGACGAAGAACAGCGTCAGGAACAAGAGCATCCAGCTGTCCGCAAAGGCGCGCATGGCGGTATAGGTTTCCATTGCACCCCCCTACCGGCTTGCATGCGGCTCGAAGGTCGAGAAATCGACCAGCGTGCCCAGCATTTGAAGGTAGGCCACCAGCGCATCCATTTCCGAGATGCCCGGCTTGCCGTCGAAATTGCGCACCTGCGCGCCGGGATAGCGTTCCAGCAACGCATCGGCGCCATCCGAGAACGGGTCGATCTGCGCGTTGAAATCCGCCACCGCGTTCTCGATCATCTCGTCGGTATAGGGCACGCCGACCATGCGGTGAACGCGCAGCTTGTCCGCGATCCCCTGCGGGTCGATCATCCGGTTCTCGAGGAAGCCGTATTTCGGCATGATCGATTCCGGCACCAGCGCCTGCGGGTCGCGCAGGTGCTGCACATGCCAGTCGTCCGAATAGCGCCCGCCGACGCGGGCCAGATCCGGCCCCGTCCGCTTGGACCCCCACTGGAACGGATGGTCATACATCGACTCGGCCGCAAGGCTGTAATGCCCGTAGCGTTCCACCTCGTCGCGCATCGGACGGATCATCTGGCTGTGGCAGACATAGCAGCCCTCGCGGACATAGATGTCGCGCCCTTCCAGCTCCATCGGCGAGTAGGGGCGCACGCCCTCCACCTCCTCGATCGTGTTCTCGAGGTAGAAGAGCGGCGCGATCTCCACCAGACCGCCGACGGTCACCACGAGGAAGCTGAACACCAGCAGCAGCGAGGCGTTCTTCTCAAGGATCTTGTGCTTTTCAAGAATGGCCATGGCTTCTGCTCCTCATTCCGCAGGGGCTGCGACGCGCGCGGGTTGACGGGCCGGTGCGGAGGTGGCGGTCTTCCAGATGTTGAAGCACATGATCAGACCGCCGAGGACATAAAGCCCCCCGCCGATGGCGCGGACCACATACATCGGGAACTTGGCGTCGACCGTGTCGGCGAAGCTGTTGACCAGGAAGCCCTGGGCATCGACCTCACGCCACATCAGCCCTTCCATGATGCCCGAGACCCACATCGAGGCGGCGTAGAGCACGATCCCGATGGTGGCGAGCCAGAAGTGCCAGGACACCAGCGCATTGGAGTAAAGCCGCTCCTTGCCCCAGAGCCGCGGCGCCAGGAAATAGAGCGCGCCAAAGGTGATCATGCCATTCCAGCCCAGCGCGCCGGAATGCACATGCCCGATGGTCCAGTCGGTGTAGTGCGACAGCGAGTTGACCGCCTTGATGGACATCATCGGCCCTTCGAAGGTGGACATGCCGTAGAAGCCCACGGCGACCACCATCATCCGGATCACCGGATCGGTGCGCAGCTTGTCCCAGGCTCCCGACAGCGTCATCAGGCCGTTGATCATGCCCCCCCAGGAGGGCATCCACAGCATGATCGAGAACACCATGCCCAGCGTCGAGGCCCAGTCGGGCAGCGCGGTGTAGTGCAGGTGGTGCGGACCGGCCCAGATATAAAGGAAGATCAGCGCCCAGAAGTGGATGATCGACAGCTTGTAGCTGTAGACCGGGCGTTCGGCCTGCTTGGGCACGAAATAGTACATCATGCCCAGGAAGCCCGCGGTCAGGAAGAAGCCGACCGCGTTGTGGCCATACCACCACTGGATCATCGCGTCCTGCACGCCCGCGAAGACCTGCACCGATTTCGAGCCGAAGATCGAGACCGGGATCGACAGGTTGTTGACGATATGCAGCATCGCGACGGTCACGATGAAGGACAGGTAGAACCAGTTCGCGACGTAGATATGGGGTTCCTTGCGCCGGAAGATCGTGCCGAGGAAGATCGCCAGATAGACCACCCAGATGATCGTCAGCCAGATGTCCACATACCATTCCGGCTCGGCGTATTCCTTGGACTGGGTCGCGCCCAGCACATAGCCCGTCGCCGCAAGCACGATGAAGAGCTGGTAGCCCCAGAACACGAACCAGGCGGCATTGCCGCCCCAGAGCCGTGCGGCGCTGGTGCGCTGGACCACATAGAACGAGGTCGCGATCAGGGCGTTGCCGCCGAAGGCGAAAATCACCGCCGAGGTGTGAAGGGGCCGCAGACGGCCGAAGTTCAGATAGCCCTGCGCCCATTCGAAATTGAGCCAGGGAAAGGCCAGCTGGCTGGCGATGAAGGTGCCCGCGGCAAAGCCGATCACTCCCCAGAATGCGGTCGCGATGACGCCCGCGCGGACGACATCGTCCATATATCCTGTGTCGGGCACCGGTTTCGGGTCGCCAGTGCGCCGCACGGTCCACAGAAACAGCCCCGCCGCGACCAGCATCACAATCAGCGCATGAACCTGATATGCGAAGTCGCGTGCATAGCTCGCCGCGATCGCGGCACATACCGCGATGACGCCATAGACGGCGATCTTAACGTAGTCCCACATTGGAAGTCCCTTCGTCTCATCCGGCCGATTCCCGGCGGCCGACTCCCCTCACGTTACCGTGTCGTATCCATTTGTATGCAAAAATACGCATTGATCCAAGTCAAGGCATCTTCGAACGATTCCAAAGTCTGGTTGATCCTTGTCAAAGCCCGGCCGTCGTCCTCGGCGCTAGAGTTGCGGGCAAGGTCGGGATCGACGCGAAGGAGCAGTTCAGGTGGGTTACAAGACCATTCTCACGATCATCACGGATACCGACATCGCCCATTCGGCGCTCGAGTCCGCGATCACGCTCGCGAACCGGGAGGATGCTCATCTCGACATCCTCTGCCTGGGCGTGGACCGTACCCAGACGGGCTATTACTATGCGGGCACCAACGCCTTCATCCAGCAGGAGACGCTGCACAAGGCGCAGGAGGATTCGGCCGCGATCGAGACCGCCGTCAAGGATCGGCTGGGCCGCGAGGGGATCGCCTGGGCTACCGAGGCCGCGGTCGCGCAGATCGCCGGGTTGAGCCACCTGGTCGCGCAGCGCGCACGGTATTCGGACCTTGTCGTGATGCCCCGCCCCTATGGCGAACGGCGCGGGATCGAGGACGAGGCGGCCACCGAGGCGGTGCTGTTCGACGGCCATGCACCGCTTCTGATCATGCCCGAGGACGCGGATGCTGCGGTGATCGGCCAGAAGATCGTGATCGCCTGGAACCAGAGCCACGAGGCGATGGCCGCGATCAAGCAGGCGATGCCGCTGATGCAGGCCGCCGAACTCGTGAACATCGCCATCGTCGACCCGCCCAAGCATGCCTCGGATCGCTCGGACCCGGGCGGGGCGCTGTCGCAGATGCTGTCGCGCCACGGGGTCCGGGCCGAGATATCGGTCCTGGCCAAGACCATGCCGCGCATCTCGGACGTCCTGCAACGCCACGTCCAGGACATCGAGGCCGACATGATGGTGATGGGCGCCTATGGCCATTCCCGTTTCCGCGAGGCGATCCTGGGCGGGGCCACGCGGGACATGCTGGAACGAACCGGGGTGCCGATCCTGATGGCGCACTGACCGTCCCGGGCGGACCGGAAAGGGGTCGGCCCGCGCCCCGTCGGTCTCGAACCGTCGAGAGGATAACCCGACTCCGGCTCGCGGCCCTCCGGGCGCGTCCCGTCGGGTCCGCGTGCACACGATCCCGGTCACGCCATGTCGCGATGTCTCGGATGCCTGCCCCGGACCCGGCACAGGCCGGAACGGGCAGGGGCAGGGCGGGGGACGTCCAGTCGATTACGATTGCGGACCGATCTGGGTGCATTCCGATCCCTGGGCCTGCAATCTGCGACATGCGATCGCCGCCTCGTCCTCGGTCAGGCCCACGAAATTCGCCTCGAACCCCCGGCTGTTCTGGACCACCTTGCGCAGTGCGGAATCGAGCGTTCCGATTTCCTGCAACGCGGTTCTCAGCAGCACCCGTTCGGCCTGGTAGCGCGAGCCGTAACGCCCGACATTGATGCCCCACATCCGGCCGCCCGAAGAGGAAAGCCGGGTCACGACCTCTTGTCCGACCTCATCGACCGCCCTGTCCGGGCGGGGTTCGGGGGGGGGCGTCGTATCCACCGCAGCCAGCACGATATTCTCGGGCCGTGCGCGTGGTGCAATGCCTGGGACGGGGCGCCGTGCCGGTTCAGGCTCCGGGGTCGCAGCCTCGGCCGTCGCGACGATGGCCAGTTCGGTCTGGGCGGCTTCCAGCGCGCTTTCGACGCTCTCGACGACAGCTGCCATCAGCGCGGCGGGCGGCTGCGCAGCCGGCCGCATCGCGGGGCGGGGCGACGCGGCAAGCCGCATCGAAACGCGCACCGTGTCCCCGTCGCCCCCGTCTGGCCCTATCTTGCCGGCATAGGTGGGCCGCGTCGGCGTGCGCAGCGCAACGCGGTTCGGCGAGCGCTGGAACCCGAGGTCCAGCAGTTCGGCCACCTTGGCATTGCGGCTTGCCGGAGAGGCGCCGCCGAACACGGTCGCGATGATCCGCTTGCCGCCCCGGTCGGCCGAGGCCACCAGGTTGAACCCCGCTGCGCGGGTATAGCCGGTCTTGATCCCGTCGGCGCCGCGATAGCTGGCCAGCAGGCGGCGATTGGTATTCGACACCGTTGCGATCCCCGCATGCGTGCTCTCGCGCGAGAACAGGTTGTAATATTGCGGGTAGTGATAGAACAGGTTGCGCCCCAGCGTCGTCATGTCCCGCGCCGTGGACAGGTGCCCCTCCTGGGTCAGGCCATGGGCGTTGCGGAAGGTGGTGCGGGTCATGCCCATCGCCTTGGCGGTGCGGTTCATCCGCCGGGCAAAGGCCGCCTCGGACCCCTCGATCGCCTCGGCCAGGGCGGTTGCCGCATCATTGGCCGACTTGATCGCGGCCGCGCGGATCAGATAGCGCAACTGAAGCCTCTGGCCCGCTTTCAGCCCAAGCTTCGAGGGCGGCTCGGACGCGGCCTTGCGCGAGATGGTGACGTAATCGTCCAGGCTGATCTCGCCGTTCTGCACCGCCTCGAAGACGACATAGAGCGTCATCATCTTGGTCAGCGAGGCCGGATTTAGCCGGGTATCGGCGTTCTGCGCATGCAGAACCTCGCCCGACCGCGCGTCGATCACCATGGCCGCGTAGGGCGCGGCGCGCGCCCCGGATGTCACGAACGCCATCGCGACCGCGATGAACGATACGACGAATATGCGCCGGACGTACTGCCCCGAACGTTGCACGGCTGCTGCCTTCTCACTGCCTCTCGTCGCCCGGATTTTTTCAGTGGGCGATCGTTTCTGTGCGAAGCGTAGCACAGCCATCGGTGCCGGAAAATACCCCGTTTCTGGGGAGTTTGCCAGTTAAACAAAGGTTGATCGAGATATCGCGCCGACTGACCCGCAGGCAACAATCCCTGCCTTTCGGCCTCAGCCAAGCGCCGCGATCAGGTCGGGCAATTCGCCCAGATGTTGCAATTCGGCAAAACGGGCATGGCCCCGCGGCGGTTCGGCATGTTCCAGTTCCCAGGTCAGGTCATGCGGCACGAACACGCCCCAGGCGCCCGCCTCGATGGCCGGGATCACGTCCGATTTCAGCGAGTTGCCCACCATCGCCGCGTGGCTTGCCCCCTCGCCATGGCGGGCAAAGATCGCATCATAGCGCGGCGCGGTCTTGTCCGACACGATCTCGACCCCGTCGAACAGATCGCCCAGCCCCGACTGCGCCAGCTTGCGCTCCTGGTCCAGCAGATCGCCTTTGGTTATCAAAAGGATACGGTAATCGGCCGCCAGTGATTCCACGGCCTCCCGCGCCTCGGGCATCAGCTCGATCGGATGGCGCAGCATCTCCTGCCCCGCCGCCAGCAATTCGCGGATCACGCTGGCAGGCACCCGGTCCTCGGTCACCTCGATCGCGGTCTCGATCATCGACAGCACGAAGCCCTTGATGCCGAATCCGTAATGGCCAAGGTTGCGCTTCTCGGCCGCCAGCAGCCGCTCCATCAGCCGGTCGGCCTCGGTGTAATCGGCCAGCAAAGCGGCGAATCGCTCCTGCGTCATGCGGAAGAACCGCTCGTTCTGCCAGAGCGTGTCGTCGGCATCGAACCCGATTGTCGTGATCGCCCTGGACATCCCGCGCCCGGCTCCCATGCTCGACCCTTTTCAGACGGGCCGACCCGCATATATAAAGAGGCCCAAGCCGAACACCACCCGATTTGCCGGAGACGGGCCGCCGTGACCACCGACCCTCGCATGATGGCCGACAAGGGCGACGCCCCCGAAGGCGAGACCGGGGTCATCACCAAGACACGCCCCAGGACCCAGCGCCCGCCGCTCTACAAGGTGCTGCTGCTGAACGACGACTACACCCCGATGGAATTCGTCGTGCATGTCCTGGAACGCTTCTTCGGCATGACCCATGCGCAGGCCTTCGAACTGATGCTGGTCGTGCACAAGAAGGGCGTCGCGGTGGTGGGCGTCTTCAGCTTCGAGGTGGCCGAGACCAAGGTCGCGCAGGTGATGGATTTCGCCCGCCGCCACCAGCACCCGCTGCAATGCACCATGGAAAAGGAATAGGGCCGCGCGCCCGCATTCCGGAAAGCACCTCATGTCCGATGCCCGCCTGACCCTTGCGCTGCATAGCGGCGCGGTCGCCTTGCCCGATACCGGCCGCATTGCGGTCTTCGGCCCCTCGGCGGCCGCGGATCTCTCGGCGCTGCCGAAGGACCGGGTGCAGATCGTGCAGGGCTTCGCCCCCGATCACGATGCCTGGGTGCGGCGCGGCTGGAACGTGGTCGTTTCCCCCACGGGCGATTTCGCCGCCGCCATGGTCGTGGTGCCGCGCGCCAAGGCGCTGGGCCGCGCCTGGATCGCAGAGGCGCTGGCCCTGACCGCTGGCGGGCCGGTGATCGTGGATGGCGACAAGACCGACGGGGTCGACAGCCTGTTCAGGGCGATCAAGGGGCAGGGGGCCGATGTCACGGCGCCCTTCGCCAAGGCCCATGGCAAATGCTTCTCGTTCACCGCGGACCCCGCCGCCTTCGCCGAGTGGCGCCCGGGCGAGGGGGCGTTGATCGAAGGCCGCTACCGCACCGCGCCGGGCGTCTTCTCGGCGGACGGGGTGGACCGTGGCTCGGCGCTGCTGCTCGCCGCCCTTCCCGCCAAGCTGAAGGGGCGCGTCGCCGATCTGGGCGCAGGCTGGGGTTACCTGGCGGGCGAGGCGCTCTCCGCCCATCCCGAGATCGCCGAGATGCACCTGATCGAGGCCGACCACGCCGCCCTGTCCTGCGCGCGCGCCAATGTCCCCGACCCGCGCGCCCGCTTCCACTGGGCCGACGCCACCGCCTTCGCCCCCGATGCGCCCTTCGACATCGTGCTGGCCAACCCGCCCTTCCATGCCTCGCGCGCCGCCGATCCCGGCCTCGGCCGCGCCTTCCTGGCCGCCGCCGCCCGCCTGCTCGCGCCGCACGGGCAGGTCTTTGTCGTCGCCAACCGCCATCTGCCCTATGAACGCGACCTTGCCGCGCTGTTCGTCGAGACCCACGAGATCGGCGGCGATGCGGGCTTCAAGGTCCTGCATGGGCACAGGCCAAGGCGCGCCGCTCGCGGGGGGCGGTGAAATCGCCTAGCTTGGGCATCCGAATCAGGAGTTCCACCGCATGTCCTTCTCCATCTCCGGCAAGACCGCCATCGTGACGGGCGCAGCCAATGGCGTGGGCCTCGCCATCGCGCGCCACTTCGTGGATCGCGGTGCCAATGTGATGTTCGCCGATATCGACGAGGACCGCCTGACCGACGAATGCGGCAAGCAGACCGAAGCCGAAGGCAACATGCGCTATTTCGCGGGCGACCTGCGCGAAAGGCTGACGATCGCCAACCTGCTCTCGGCGACCATCGACGCCTTCGACCGGATCGACATCCTGGTGAATGCCAGCCGCCAGATGATCGCCTCGGACCCGCTCGACCCCGATCAGGACGCGGTCGAGACGCTGTTGCAGCAGAACCTGATGACCGGCCTGCGCCTCAGCCAATGCGTCGCCCGCCGGATGATCCGCCAGGCCGAGGCGGACGGGCTGGACGAGGGCTGCGCGGGGGCGATCGTGAACCTCTCCTCGATCGCGGCCCGGCGCACCCATCCCGACCTGATGGGCTATTCGGTCAGCTGCGCCGCGCTGGACCAGCTTACGCGCTCGATGGCCGTCGCGCTCGCGCCGCACCGGATCCGGGTGAACGCGGTGGCCTTCGGCTCTGTGCTTTCGGCCAGCCTTCAGGGTGTGCTCAAGGATCACGCCGAATATCGCGACGACATCCGCGACCACACCCCGCTCGGCCGCATCGCCAAGCCCGCCGAACTGGCCGAGACGGTGCAGTTCCTCGCCTCGGAGGGCGCGCAGTTCATCACCGGCCAGATCCTGACGGTCGATGGCGGGCGCACCCTGCTCGACCCGGTCAACGCCCCGGCCCATTGATCCCGCGCGCCCTGTTTCTTCTTGGCCCAAATACCCCGGGGGGAGTCCGCAAGGACGGGGGCAGCGCCCCCCTTGCGACCCGCCGCCGGTCCGTCACCGCAGCAGCATCCCCAGCACCCGCGCCATCACCCGCGCGCTGTCCAGCATGTCCTCGATGCCCACCCATTCGTCGGGCTGATGCGCCAGGTCCAGGATCCCCGGCCCATAGGCGATGCAGTTCTTCAGCCGCCCGATCCGGTCGATATGCTTCTGGTCATAGGTGCCGGGCGAGACGACGAAATCGGGCGCCCGGCCCAGCACATGCGTGATCGCCTGCGCCACGGTCGTCACCACCGGGGCATCGCGCGGGGCCATGGTCGGCGCCACCTCGAACAATTCCCGGATCTCGTAGCCAAAGCCCGGCCGCCGCGCCTTGACCCGCTCCATCAGTGCGGCGATCTCGGCCTTGACCTCGGCGATGTCCTCCTCGATCAGCACGCGCCGGTCGATCACGATGCGGCAGCGGTCGGGCACGCAGGGCGCGGGCAGGCCGGTATAGCCGGGCTCCTGCTCCGGCTCGCCGCCATGGATCGCGTTGATGTTCAGCGTCGAGGACCGCGCCCCTTCGGGCACCACCGGCATCGCGGTCTGCCGGCCCGCCAGCAGCGGGAACAGCGTTTCCTCCATCTCGGCAATCACCGCGCCCATGTGGCGCACCGCGCAATCGCCGAGGAAGGGCATCGAGCCATGGGCGATGCGCCCCTGCGTCTCGATCTCGGCCCACCAGACGCCGCGATGGCCCAGGCAGATGCGGTCCTTGTTCAGCGGTTCGGGGATGATGACATGCTGCACCCGGTCGGGGTCGAACCAGCCGCGTTCGGCGAGCCACGCGACACCGCCATAGCCGCCCGATTCCTCGTCCGCCGTGGCGCTGATCTCGACCGCGCCGCGATAATCCGGGCAGGTCTCGACAAAGGCTTCGGCGGCGATCACGGCCGCGGCGATGCCCCCCTTCATGTCGCAGGCGCCCCGGCCATAGACGCGGCCCTCCCGAACCTCGCCGCCAAAGGGATCGACGCTCCAGCCATGGCCGACCTCGACGACATCGTGATGGCCGTTGAAATGCACGCATTCCCCCGGTTCCGCGCCCTCATGCCGGGCGATCAGGTTCCAGCGCGGATGCGCGTCGCTGTCGGCCGGTGCGCCCGTGGCGCGGATCATCTCGATGCCAAACCCTTTTGCCGCCAGCCGGGCGGCAAGGAATTCGCAGATCTCGCGATAGTTCCGCCCCGGCGGGTTCAGCGTGGGGATGCGGATCAATGCCTGCGTCAGCGCCACCAGATCGTCGCGCCGCGCGGCAATCGCCGCCTCCAGCCTCTGCCATCTGTCCTCGTCCATCGCGAGAGCCTAGCGCGCGCCGATCGCCACAGCAATCGCGCCGCGGCGTTGCGGCAGGGTGCAAAACCCATCCGATGCGCCTATATCGGAACGCAAGAGGCTGACCCGTTATCCTGCGGCCGAGGGGGGCCGAGATGATCGCCCTGCTGCGTTTTCTTCTGATGGGGTTCGTCGTCCTGACGGTGGTCTATGTTTCCGTCTCGCTCTATTCCCGCGCCATGCGCCGCCAGAAGCTGCGGCGCCACTGGGACGAGAAGATCGGCACGGGCGACCGCGACGCCTTCGTCCGCAAGGGGCTTGCCCTCTATGACCGCTCGCTGCGGCGCAGGCTGATCCTCGGGGTCTACATCATTCCGATGATCGTGGTCGGCACGATCGTCTACATCGTCAATTATACGTGAGGCTGCGATGGTTTACGTCAAATGGACCTTCATTGCGGTGATCGCCGCGCTGGTCTTCTCCTTCCTGCACTACACGCTGCCCCAGCACGACATCGTGCGCATCACCAATACCGAGGTGCGCCGGATCGACTTCGGCGACAACTCGATCTTCTGGGCGGGCTCGGCGCCCGGCACGGCGGGCGGCGTCGCCAATCGCGACGTGCATTTCATCGAGACCTTCCGCCCCAACGACAAGCCGATGGTCTATCGCAACGAGGATACCGGCTGGGGCTGGCCGCCCTATTTCAAGGTCAACACCTCGAATCTTCAGGCCATGGCGCGGGATCTGATCTCGACCAAGGAAAACCCGCAATGGGTGGTGGTCACCCATTACGGCTGGCGCAACGAATATCTCTCGATCTACCCCAACGCGGTCGCCGTGCGCCCCGCCGAGGGTCCGGACGAGTTCATCATCCCGTGGTTCAACATCGCCGTCCTGTTCAGCCTCGCGGTCTTCGCGGCGTGGGTCTGGACGGTGTTCGCCCGGTTCAAGGAGAACCGGATCGAACCGCTGATCGACGACCCGGACAGCCGCGCCGGGGCGGTCCTGCGCCGTCTGTTCGGCGGGGGCGGGCGGTAACGCTCAGGCCCCCCACGGGATCAGGATCGTCCTGACATCGGTGGCCGCGCGCAGGAACGCGCGGTCCTCGCCCTCCGCGCCCCACCAGTCGCGGGCGCGTCCGTGATTGACCCAGCTCCGTTTCAGGTCGCCCGCCGCCGCGCGCTCGATCCCGGCGGACAGGTCCGCGGATGAAAACGACCAGACCGCATCGACATCCATATGCGCGGCCAGCGGTTCGGCCAGCGCGGCATGCGCCCCGGTGAGCAGGTTCACCACACCCCCCGGCAGGTCCGATGCCTCCAGCACCTCGCCGAACGCCGTCGCCGCCAGCGGGCAGGGCTCCGAGGGGACCAGCACGCAGGCATTGCCCATCGCGATGGCGGGCGCCAGCACCGAGACAAGGCCCAGAAGCGGCGCCTCGTCCGGGCAAAGCGCGCCGATCACGCCAACCGGCACCGCCATCGCCAGCGCCGTGCCGCGGATCGGCCCCGGCCTGATCTCGCCCGCCTGCGTCCCGGCGCGGGCGGCCCATGTGAACAGCCGTTCGACACTTTGCGCCACCTCGGCCTTTGCGCCGGGTGCCCCGGTCATCGTCCGCAAAAGGTCCGCGACCTCGGACGCCCGCGCCGACAGGGCCTCGGCGATGGTGCATAGCACCTGCGCACGGGCCTGCGCGTCCTGCGTCGCCCATCCCGGTTGTGCCTTGCGCGCCGCCGCCACCGCGGCTTGGACATCCTCGCGCGTGGCCAGCCCCACATGGCCGATCACCTGCCCGCGCGGCCCATGGATCGCGCGCGCCTGCCCACCGCTTGGCGGCACCCGCTTGCCCCCGATCCACAGCCTTTCGGCCCGCGCCAGCGGATCGCCTTGCCGGGGCGGGGCGGGCGGTTTCAGCCGCTTTCCCCGTCCCCGTCCCTCGGGCCGCAGATACGCGGTCAGCCCGTCCAGGCCGCCGACTCCGGCCGCATCGACCAGGTTCGCCCCGTTCATCCGGACGACCCCCGCCGCCAGCCTCGGCGCCACGTCCAGCGCCAGGGTGATGGTCTCGGACCAGACGCTCGCCACCTGCCCATGGCGGGCGTCATTGGCCAGTTGCACCGCCTCGGTCGGCGTGCGGAAGGTGGTCGAGACCAGCACGGGGCCGAAAACCTCCGCCTGCATCAGCCGCGAGGCCGAGGCCAGCCCCGAGACCAGCGTCGGCGGATGGAACGCCCCCCGTCCGGGCAACGCGCCATCGGGCTGGAAAAGATCGCCCTCCGCCGCGCCCTCGGCCACCAGCGCGGCCACATGGTCGCGCTGGCCTTCGTCGATCAGCGCGCCGATATCGGTGCCTCTGTCCAGCGGATCGCCCAACCGCAGCCCCGCCATCCGCGCCTTCAGCCGCACAAGGAAATCCCCGGCGATCCCCTCCTGAAGGATCAGCCGCGCCCCCGCACCGCCCGCCGGGCCGCGGCTGCACATCGCCTCGACCGCGCCTTCGACCGCCGCATCCAGATCGGCATCCTCGAAGACGATCACCGGCGGCTTGGCCGACAGATGCAGCCCCAGCGCCTTGCCGCTGCCCGCCGCCGCCGTCCGGATCGCCCGCCCGACCCCGGCGGACCCGGCAAACCCGATCCCGTCGATCCCGGGATGGGCCACCATCGCCTCGCCCACCGCCACGCCACCGGTCACGACATTGACGACCCCCCTGGGCAGCCCCGCCGCGCGCGCAAGATCGGCAAACAGCAACGCGCCCAGCGAGGTCCGTTCGGCCGGTTTCAGAACAATCGTGTTCCCCGCCGCAAGCGCGGGCGCGGCCATCGAGGCCAGCATCACGAAGGGCAGGGTCGAGGGCAGGATCAGACCGCAGACGCCCAGCGGCACATGGCCGGGCAAGTCCTGCTCCAGAAGCTGCGCCAGCCCCGCATGGTGATGGAACAGCCGCTCGGCCTGCGCCTCTCCCGTCTCGCGGCTTTCGCGGATCGGCTGGCCGCTGTCCAGCGTCTCCAGCACCGCGATCAGGCGGGCGCGCTGGCGGATCAGCCGGGCCAGCGCGCGCAGATGCCGCGCCCGCGCCGCCCCGCCCAGACCGGCCCATTTCGGCTGCGCACGGCGCGCGGCGGCCACGGCGTCCTCCACCTCTCCGGGCGTCGCGGCGGTCAGCATCGCCAGCACCTCGCCCGTGGCGGGGTTGCGTGCCTCGACCCCCGCGCGCGGCTCGGTGAACCGGCCCGCGATGAACAGCCCGAACCGGTTCCCGTGCCCCGCCAGCCAGTCCAGCGCCTCGGCCGGGCTTTCGGGGGCGGGGCCATAGTCCATCGTCTGCATCAGCTCGGAAACGCTCATCCCGTCACCCCATCGGATGCCGCCACGCGGCCGAAGGGGCGCCGGTGACATGCTGTTCGATCTGCCGCTCGATATCGCCCAGAAGCGACGAGGCGCCAAAGCGGAACAGGTCGGGCGACAGCCAGCGATCCCCCAGTTCCTCCTTGATGAGCGCGAGCCAGACAAGCGCCTCCTTCGCCGTGGAAATCCCGCCCGCGGGCTTGAACCCGACCCGCTGGCCGGTGGCCGCGTGATAGGCGCGGATCGCGCGCACCATGGTCAGGCCGACGGGCAGGGTGGCGTTCACCGGCTCCTTGCCGGTCGAGGTCTTGATGAAATCCGCGCCTGCCATCATGCACACAAGGCTTGCGCGCGCGACATTCGTCAAGGTTCCCAACTCGCCCGTCGCAAGGATCGTCTTCAGATGCGCCGGGCCGCAGGCCGCGCGAAAGGCGGCCACCTCGTCGTAAAGCGCGGCCCAGTCGCCCAGCAGCACATGGCGGCGCGAAATCACGATGTCGATTTCCGCGGCCCCCGCCGCCACCGATGCCTCGATCTCGGCCAGCCGCGTGGCCATCGGCGACAGCCCCGCGGGAAACCCCGTGGACACCGCCGCCACCGGAATGCCCGAGCCCCGCAGCGCGGCCAGCGCGGGCGCGATCATCTCGTGATAGACGCAGATCGCCGCGGTGCTCAGCCCGTCCACCCCCAACGCCGCCAGCAGATCGGCGCGCACCGGCTGGCGGGCCTTGGCACAGAGCCGATGCACCCGCCCGGGCGTGTCATCGCCCGACAGCGTGGTCAGGTCGATCAGGCCGACCGCCCGCAGCAGCCACGCCACCCGATGCACCCCTGTCACCGGCCGACACGCGGGCAGGCTGGCGCAGCGCCGCTCGGCCGCCGGGCGGTTGACCCGGGCCGTCCGCAGCCAGTCCATGTCCAGCGGCAGGCCCGGATTGCGCGCATGGCTGACAAGCGGCAGCGCGGCGCGGGGCGGCGTTTCGGTTCGGGGGGCGTCTGGGGGCACGGCGGCGGGCACCTGTCGCGGGCGTTCCGCCCTTGGTCGCACGGGGGCACCCGGCTTGGCAAGCGGGGCGGGGCGCCTCAGAGTGTCAGGAAATAATCGTCATGGGCGCGCCAATAGGCCACCAGATCCGCAGCCCGCGCCCGCTTCAGGCCCAGGGTTTCCATGGCGTAAAGATCGGCGGATATCAGCCCGGCGACACGAAACCCATGCTGCGCGGCGGTGCGCGCGGGGCTGCCCTCGGAAAAGATCGCCTCGACCTGTGCCGAGGCATTGACCAGCGCGAAGACGATCGCCAGCGGCGGTGTCGCAGGCCAGCGCTCGGCCGCCTCGCGGGCAAAGCGGCGCCATCCATCGGGGCTGGATAGCAGCGTTTCCAAGGCGAACTCGGTCAGACCGTCGGAATCGTCCTCGCGGTCCGAAAGGCCGTCATGCGGGCTCTGGGCGGCTGTCGGTTGGTTCGTAGGCATCGGTCTAACCCCCGGGTCGGGCAACCGCTGCCCGGCCAAACAATCACTGAAACAATAAGCACGATTCAGGAGCGCCCGGATGGGGCCACCCCGAATGCGCATAACATAGGCGGCCCTGCTGGGCCGGGCAAGACGTTCGGAGCGTGCAGGCGGGTCTTGCGCAGGGGTTTGCCGGACCGGTCCCGACGGGCTGCGACGTTTCAGGCGTCCCGCGTCGTGTTATCCCTCTTGCACCGAGATATCCGTCGGCCCATATATTCAAAAAATTGCATGCAACCGTCGGGCAGCCGACATGACCATGCGCAGCCATCGAACGGGGTGGCGGCCCGCAGGAACCGGCCACAAGGCCCCGAGAGGACGGACCGATGATGAAAACCCTTCTTTCCATGCTGACCCTTGTCGCGGCCTTGCCGGTCGCGGCGGGCGAACTGGTGCTTCAGCCGGTCGAGATCCGCGAATGGAAGGCCGTCCATGGCCAGGTCGAGACCCGCGACCGGGTGCCCGCCCGCGCGCGGATCGGCGGCACGCTGGTCGAGCTCAAGGTGACCGAGGGCGACCGGGTCGAGGCGGGCCAGGAAATCGCGCGGGTCGAGGATGACAAGCTGACATTCCAGCTGCGCGCCATCGACGCGCAACTGACCGCTCTGCGCACCCAGCTTCAGACCGCCACGACCGATCTGGACCGGGGCGAGGCGCTGCGCGAGCGGGGCGTCATCACCCAGCAGCGGCTGGACCAGTTGCGCACACAGGTCGACATCCTGCAGGGCCAGATCGGCACCGCCGAGGCCGAGCGCCGGGTGATCGAGCAGCAGGTGGCCGAGGGCGCGGTGCTCTCGCCCGATGCGGGCGTGGTGCTGGCGGTGCCGCAGTCCTTGGGGTCGGTGATCACGCCGGGCGAGACGGTGGCCGCGATCGGCGGCGGCGGGGTGTTCCTGCGGCTTGCCGTGCCCGAACGCCACGCCGCCGCGCTGGCCGAGGGGGACGCGATCGCGCTGGGCGCGGGCGTGGGCCTGGACGGACAGACCGGGCGGCTGGCCAAGATCTATCCCCAGATCGAGGGCGGCCGCGTGATCGCGGATGTCGAGGTCGAGGGGCTGGATGGCCGCTTCGTCGGTCGCCGCGTGCCGGTGCGCCTGCCCGTGGGCACGCGCGCCGCGCTTCTGGTGCCGCCCGGGGCGGTCAGCCGGGCGGGCGGGCTGGATTTCGTGACCGTGGCGGGGCAGGCGGGGGCAGGTCCGGTGCGCCGGGCCGTCGTGCCGGGCGAGATCGTCACCCATGACGGTGCCGAATGGCGCGAAATCCTGAGCGGGCTTGTCCCCGGCGAGACCGTGGTGACCGGCCATGACTGACGCGCCGAAATCCCCCGACGCGCCCCGCGGCCCGAAACTGGGCATCGCGGGCCAGTTGACGCGCGGCTTCATCGCCTCGCCGCTGACGCCGCTTCTGCTGCTGGCCGCGCTGGCCGTGGGGCTGATCGCCCTGATGAGCCTGCCGCGCGAGGAAGAGCCGCAGATCTCGGTCCCGCTGGTGGACATCCATGTCCGCGCCGACGGGTTGAAGGCCGCCGATGCCGTCAAGCTGGTGACCGAACCGCTTGAGACCATCGTCAAGGGCATAGACGAGGTCGAGCATGTCTATTCCGAAACCCGCGACGACCAGGTGATGCTGACCGCCCGCTTCGAGGTGGGCCTCAGCCAGGACACCGCGATCCTGCGGGTGCGCGACAAGATCCTCGCCAATCTCGACCGCATCCCGGTCGGCATCCCCGAACCGATGGTGGTGGGCCGCGGCATCAACGATGTGGCCATCGTCTCGCTCACCTTCTCGCCCATTGCCGGTCAGGACGCGATCACCCCGGCCGACCTGACCCGCATCGCCCGCGAGGTCGAGGTCGAACTGGCCAAGGTCACGGATGTCGGCCTGACCTATCTGGTCGGCGCCACCGACGAGGCGCTGCGCGTCGCGCCCGACCCCGAGAAACTGGCGCTTTACGGCATCACGCTGCAACAGCTTGCCGCCAAGGTGCAGGGCGCCAATGCCGCGGCGCCTGCGGGGATGGTGCGCACGGGCGGCGACCAGCTTGGGCTGGTGATCGGCCGCACGTTGTCCACGCCCGAGGAAATCGGCAATCTGGAACTGACCGCCCGCGACGGGCGCACCGTCTATGTCCGTGACGTGGCGGCCATCGGGCTTGCGCAGGATCTGGACGAGCAACACGTCGCCACGCTCAGCCGGGACGCAAGCGGCGAGATCACCCGCCGCCCGGCGGTGACGCTCGCGCTGGCCAAGCGCGCAGGCGCCAATGCCGTGGTCGTGGCCGAGGCGATCCTTGGGCGCGTGCAGCAGATGGAAGGCGGGCTGATCCCGGACTCGGTCGCGGTCGAGATCACCCGCGACTATGGCGCGACCGCGCAGGACAAGGCCAACACGCTGCTGGCCAAGCTGTTCATCGCGACGATGTCGATCATCCTGCTGACGCTTCTGGCCATCGGCTGGCGCGAGGCGATCGTGGTGGCCATCGTCATTCCGGTGACGATCCTTCTCACGCTCTTTGCGGCCTATTTCATGGGCTACACGCTGAACCGCGTGTCGCTCTTCGCGCTGATCTTCTCCATCGGCATCCTGGTCGATGACGCCATCGTGGTGATCGAGAACATCGCGCGCCACTGGGCGATGCGCGACGATGGCCGCAGCCGGCTGCAACGCGCCATCGACGGCGTGGCCGAGGTCGGCAACCCCACCATCATCGCCACGCTGACCGTTGTTGCCGCCCTGCTGCCGATGCTGTTCGTCTCGGGGCTGATGGGCCCCTACATGAGCCCGATCCCGGCGGTGGCCTCGGCGGCGATGATCTTCTCCTTCTTCGTGGCGGTGATGATCACGCCCTGGCTGATGATGAAGGTCGCGGGCCGCGCGCCGATCCACGCCCATGGCGGCCATGGCCATCCCGGCGGCCGTCTGGGGCGGCTTTACGCCGCCACCGTCCGCCCGATCCTTGCGCGCAAATGGATCTCCCTCGCCTTCCTGCTGGCGGTGGCGGTGGTCTCCTTCGGCTCGATGGGCGCGCTTTACACCAAGGATGTCACCGTCAAGCTGCTGCCCTTCGACAACAAGTCGGAACTCGCCGTGGTGATCGACCTGCCCGAGGGGGCGTCTGTCGAGGATACGGATGCCGTGGCGCAGGCCGTGGCCCAGGTGGCGCTGGACATGCCCGAAACGCTGAGCGTGCAGACCTATGCGGGCACCGCGCAGCCCTTCAACTTCAACGGGCTGGTGCGCCACTACTTCCTGCGCCAAAGCCCGCATCTGGGCGATGTGCAGCTGAACCTGACGGGCAAGGACGACCGCGACCGCACCAGCCACGAGATCGCGCTGGATCTGCGTACCCGGCTTGCGGCGCTCGACCTGCCCGGGGGCACGGTCCTCAAGGTGGTCGAACCGCCCCCCGGCCCCCCGGTGATCGCGACGCTTCTGGCCGAGATCTATGGCCCCGACGGCGAAACCCGCCGCGCGGTCGCGACCAAGGTGCGCGAGGTGTTCGAGGAAATCCCCTTCATCGTCGATGTCGATGACAGTTTCGGCACCCCGCCGCGCCGCATCCGGGCCGAGCTTGACCCCGCCGATCTGGCCTTCTTCAACGTGCAGGAATCCGACGCGCTGGAAACCCTGCGCCTGCTGCATGGCGACAGGGTGGTGGGCTATTCCCATCGCGGCGAGGGCCGGGTGCCGATCCCCATCGTGGTCGGCCGCGACCGGGCGGGCCGGGTGATGGACGAACGCGCGCTGGCCACGCCCGTGCCCGCCAACGCGCTGCCCGGCGGGCGGGGCGTGGTGGAACTGGGCGATGTGGTGCGGCTGTCGGAGGAACGCGCCTCGCACCCGATCTTCCGCCACAATGGCCGCTATGCCGAGATGGTCACCGCAGAGCTTGCGGGCGAATTCGAGGCGCCGCTTTACGGCATGCTCGCGGTGCAGCAACGGCTGGACGAAATCGACTGGGGCGATCTGCCGAAACCCGCGATCAGCCTTTACGGCCAGCCCCTGTCCGAGGACGACACCGTCCTTCTGTGGGATGGCGAATGGGAAGTGACCTATGTCACCTTCCGCGACATGGGCGCGGCCTTCGGCGTGGCGCTGGTGGGGATCTACATCCTTGTCGTGGCGCAGTTCGGCTCGTTCAAGCTGCCGCTGGTGGTGCTGACGCCGGTGCCCCTGACCTTTCTCGGGATCATGCTGGGGCACTGGCTGTTCTCGGCGCCCTTCACCGCGACCTCGATGATCGGCTTCATCGCGCTTGCGGGCATCATCGTGCGCAACTCGATCCTGCTGGTCGATTTCATCCGCCATTCCGGCGGCCCGGTCACGGTCGAGACTCTGGTCGAGGCGGGCGCCACGCGGTTCAAGCCGATCCTTCTGACCGCGCTGGCCGCGATGATCGGCGCGACGGTGATCCTGGCCGATCCGATCTTCCAGGGGCTGGCGCTGTCGCTTCTGTTCGGTCTGGCCTCCTCCACCGCGCTGACGGTGCTGGTGATCCCGGCGATCTACCGCATCTTCCGCACCTGATCCCGCTGGCGGCGGCCCTCAGACCGAGACCGCCGCCACCAGCCGTTCCTTGGGCAATTCCGCCTTGCTGCCCGCGACGGTCACGGCGCCGCGTTCCATCACATAGAAGCGGTCGGCCAGCCCATAGGCGAACTCGAAATACTGTTCGACAAGGATGATCGCCATGCGGCCCTGATCGCGCAGATATTCGATCACCCGGCCGATCTGCTGGATGATGTTGGGCTGGATTCCCTCGGTTGGCTCGTCCAGCAACAGCAGCTTCGGCTTGGTGATCATCGCTCGCGCGATGGCAAGCTGCTGCTGCTGGCCGCCCGACAGATCGCCGCCGCGCCGGTGCGCCATGTCCTTCAGCACCGGGAACAGTTCATAGATCTCGTCCGGCACGAAGCGTTCGGCCCGCGGCAGGCAGGCAAAGCCGGTTTCCAGGTTCTCGCGCACGGTCAGCAGGGGAAAGATCATCCGCCCCTGCGGCACATAGCCCACGCCCAGCTGCGCCATCGCCTGCGCCGTCACCCGGCCCACGGGCCTGCCGTCCAGTTCCATCGTCCCGGCCGAGCGCAGATGCGTGCCCGAGATCGCCTTGAGAAGGCTGGTCTTGCCCACGCCATTCGTGCCCATCACACAGGTCACCTCGCCCGCCCGCGCTTCCAGGTCGATCCCGTACAGGATCTGCGAGCCGCCGTAATGCAGCGTCAGCCCTTGGGTCTTCAGCATCTCTCAGCGCCCCAGATAGACATCGATCACCTGCTGGTTCTTCGTCACGAAATCCAGGCTCCCCTCGGCCAGAACCGAGCCCTCGTGCAGCACCGTCACCCGGCAATCCAGCCGCCGGACGAATTCCATGTCATGTTCCACCACGATCACCGCGCGCGTCCTGGCCGCCTGTTTCAACAGGTCGGTGGTATGCTCGCGCTCGGCCAGGGTCATGCCCGCGGCGGGTTCGTCGACCAGCAACAGCCGCGGCTCCTGCGCCAGCAGCATGCCGATTTCCAGCCATTGCTTCTGGCCGTGGCTCAACTCGCCCGCCTTGCGCCCGATCTGGTCGGCCAGCCCGATCTCCTCGGCCAGTTCCCCCACCCGCGCCCGGTCTTCCGCCGTCTCGCGGTAGAACAGCACCTTCCACGGCGCGCGGTCCTTCTTCAGCGCCATCAGCAGGTTGTCGAACACCGACTGGTCCTCGAACACGGTGGGGCGCTGGAACTTGCGCCCGATGCCCGCCTGCGCGATCTGGCTTTCGTTCATCTTCAGCAGCGACCGGCTCTTCTCGCCCCACAGCACATCGCCCTCGTCGGGCCGGGTCTTGCCGGTGACGATATCCATGAAGGTCGTCTTGCCCGCCCCGTTCGGCCCGATGATCGCGCGCAGCTCGGCCGGGCCGATCTCGAAGGACAGGTTGTTGATCGCCTTGAACCCGTCGAAACTGACCGAGACGCCCGAGACCTCCAGAAGCGTGCTCATCGCTCGGCCTCCTTCTCGCGCAGGGCGCCGGGATCGGGGCCCAGATCCGCGCCGTGGCGGTCGGGCGCACGGCGTCCCGCGACCAGATCGAACAGCCCGCCGATCCCCTTGGGCGCGAACAGCGTGACCAGCACGAAACTCAGCCCCAGCAGCACCTGCCACCAATCCACCCAGCTGACCGTGTAGAAGCCCAGCGGCAGATCGGGCACCCGCCCGCCGGTGAACCATGTGGACAGAAGCGACACCAGCGCCGCCCCGATCACTGCCCCGTAAAGCCGCCCGCGCCCGCCGATCGCCACCCAGACCGCCAGATAGATCGAGGCGATGGGCGCGATTTCCTTGGGATTGATGATGCCCGCCTGCGGATAGTAAAGCGCGCCCGCAATCCCCGCGATCACGGCCGTCAGGGTGAAGACGAACAGCTTGTAGCCCTCGACCGAATAGCCGAGGAACCGCACCCGCGCCTCGTCATCGCGGATGCCGCGGATCACGCTGCCGAACTTGCCCGACACGACGAAAGCCGCGATCACATAGCCCAGCCCCAATGCGGCGGCAGAGGCCCAGAGGAACCAGACCGAGATCACCGATTGCGGCACGCCCTCGGCGCCGGGGATGTTCTGCAACCCCGACAGCCCGTTATTGCCGCGCAGGCCGCTGTCGTTCTGGAACAGGTAGAGCGCCAGCGCCAGCGTCATCGCCTGTGTCAGGATCGAAAGGTAAACCCCCGTCACGCGCGAGCGGAACGCGAGCCAGCCGAAGACCAGCGCCAGCAGGCCCGGCACCAGCACCACCAGCGCCAGTTGCAGCGGCAGCGAATGGGCAAAGACCCAGATCGCCGGAAAGTCGGAACTGCCCACGACGCCGAAGATCTGGTTGGCGATGGCGCTGCGCAGCTCGTCGGGGGTCGGCGGGATCTCGGCATTGGAAAGCGAGGCCGCGACGATGCCCTCGGTGCGGGCATACATGAGCCACATGCCGATCATGTAGCCGCCCAGCCCGAAAAAGGCGAAATGGCCCAGCGACAGGATGCCCGCATAGCCCCAGACCAGATCCATCGCGATGGCGACAAGGCACAGGCACAGCGTCTTGCCCAGCGTCTTGACGAAACTGGTCGAGATCAGCCCGATCCCCATGCCTTCGCTCAGGACCGAAACGCCCAGCGTGAACAGCCCCAGGCAGGCGAGGAAGACCAGCACCGAGGGGTTCTTCGCGACAAAGCTCTGTCTCATGCGGCGGCTCCCCTTGCACGGGCAGGATCTGGGTATTTGGACCAAGAAGAAGGCACGGGCATTTCCTCAATCCCCCGCGGCGCGGCCCTTGAGGGCGATGATCCCCCGCGGCCGGAACTGGATGAACAGGATGATGAACAGGATCATGTAGGTCTGGGCGGCCAGCGTGTTGGAGGGGTTGAACCACTCGATCCCCTTTTGCAGGAAGCCGATCAGCGTGGCGCCCAGCAGCGTGCCCCAGATATTGCCGACACCCCCCACGACCACCGTCATGAAGCTTTGCACGATGTAGTCCTGGCCGAGTTCGGACGTGACCTTGGCATAGAGCCCGATGGCCACGCCCGCCACACCCGCGATGCCCGAGCCCAGCCCGAAGGTCAGCATGTTGATCCGGTCGGGATTGATCCCCATGGACGCCGCCATGCGCGGGTTCTGCGTGACCGCGCGCACCTCCAGCCCCAGACGGGTGCGGCGCATGATGAACAGGAACAGGCCGAGGAACATCAGCGCAAGGACGAAGATCGCGATGCGGATATAGCTGATCGAGACGACATCGTTGATGACCAGCGACCCGTCCAGCCAGGCCGGCGAGGTCAGCGGGCGGGCCTGCGTGCCGAAGATGTTCTTCGCAAGTTGCTGCAACGCGATGGAAATGCCGAAGGTCGCCAGCAGCGTTTCCAGCGGCCGGTTGTAGAGCCAGCGGATCACCAGCCGTTCCATCGCCACACCCGCGCCGAAGGTGATGGCAAAGGCCAGCGGCAGCGCGACAAGGATCGAGATCGTGTAGTCGGGGATGAATTGCTGGACGACATAGCCGGTATAGGCGCCCATCATGATGAACTCGCCATGGGCCATGTTGATGACGCGCATCACGCCAAAGGTGATCGCCAGCCCGATGGCCGCCAGGAAATAGATCGAGGCCAGCGACAGCGCATCCAGCGCCAGATCGGCCATCTGGTTGACCCCGACCATCAGCGCGATGGCGGCAAGCGCGTCGGCGGCGGCTTCGGTCACGCGCGGGTCGGCTTCGGCATAGCGGTCGTAGAAGGCGTGCGCGGCAAGGGCCGCGTCGATCCCGGCCTCGGTGAGATGGGCGGGCACCAGCCCCGCCGCGGCCAGCCCGGCATAGGCCCGCTCGCGCGCGGCATCGCTGTTCAGCTCGGCCACCGGCACGCCGCCCACCCGGCCGCCCTCGACATGGGCGGCAAGGGCCGCGCGGATCTCGGCGCGGCCGATCCGGGGCGGGGCCAGCCCGGCCTCGACCAGCATGGCATAGGCCGCCTCGCGCGGCAGCGCCTCGCTGCCGGGGCTCAGGCGGCGCGCGATGTTTTCGCCCGCGGGCGGCTCGCCCGGCGCGACGGCGCGGGTGGTCGCCACCAGCGGGTTCAGCGCGGCGCGCACATCCACGCCGATATCGCCCGCAAAGCCTTCGATGGCGGCGATCCGTGCATCCGGGTCCGGGTCGAAGGAAATCGTCAGCAGCCGCTCCAGACGCGCCTTGCGCGCCTTCAGCCGTGGGTCGGGCTCGTCCTCCAGCACCGCGCGCAGGGCGTCCAGATGCCCGGCCTCGGACCGCCGGGCGATGGCGTCCAGCGCTGCGGCGCGCACGGCCGGGTTCGGGTCGGTCAACTGGAACTGCACCAGCGCGCCCGCCAGCACGGCGCGGATGCCGCTATTGGGCCGGATCTGGATCACCTCGTCGCGGGTGGCGCTGCCCGCCGCTTCGCCGGTGGCCGGGTCGGTCAGGCGATAGCCGCCCTCGGCCGACTCGGCCAGGAAGAACAGACCGTCCGCCTTGCGCAGCCACAGCTCGCGCGCCTGCCATTTCTCGAGGATCAGACGCGCCTCGGGCAGGCCGCTGTCGCGCAAGGCCTCGATCGCCGGGCCGATGCCGCGGCGCGCGCCCTGCTCGATGGCCGCGCGATGCTCTTTCAGCAGGCTCTGCAAGGGCGTGGCAGCCGGGCCATCGGCGGCGATGTCCTGTGCCCCGGCAGTGGCGACGAGACACAGAAAGGTAAGTGCGGCAAGAAGGATGCGCATGGCTGTCAGCCTGTCGGGAAAGGGGGGGGCGGCATCCCGCCCCCCGGTCACGTCAATAGTTCGACTTGATCTGCACGCAGGACTGGGTCTCGGTGTTGTACATGCCGCAGCCCAGGTCCTTCCAGTCCGAGGTCAGCACCGCCGATTCCGGCAGGAAATCGGTCCAGGCATCGCCCGGCACCTCTTCGGTCTGGCTGATGATGTCGAACTGCCCGTCGGCCAGGATCTCGCCGATCAGCACCGGCTTGGACAGGTGATGGTTGGTGCCCATCACGGCCATGCCGCCCGTCAGGTTGGGGAATTCCTGCCCCCACATCGCCTCGCGCACGGCATCGACATCGGTGGTCCCGGCCTGTTCGACCGCGTTCACCCACATGTTGAAGCCGATGTAATGGGCTTCCATCGGGTCATTGGTCACGCGGTTCGTGTCCCCGATGAAGGCATGCCAGGCTTCGATGAAGGTGGCGTTCTCGGACGTGTCGGCGGACATGAAGTAGTTCCAGGCCGCCAGATGCCCCACCAGGTTCGAGGTGTCGAGGCCCGAAAGCTCCTCCTCGCCCACCGAGAAGGCGACCACCGGAATGTCGTCGGCCGAAACGCCCTTGGCCGCCAGTTCCTTGTAGAACCCGATATTGGCGTCGCCGTTGATCGTCGAGATCACGCCCACCTTCTTGCCGTCCGCGCCCAGCGCGATCACGTCCGAGACGATCTTGGACCAGTCGGAATGGCCGAAGGGGGTGTAGTTCACGAAGATGTCCGACTCGGCGATCCCCTTGGATTTCAGATAGGATTCCAGGATGTTGTTCGTCGTGCGCGGATAGACATAGTCGGTGCCGAGCAGGGCGAATTTCTCGACGCCCAGTTCCTCAAGGAAATAGTCGGTCGCCGGGATCGCCTGCTGGTTCGGCGCGGCGCCGGTGTAGAACACGTTCTTCGAGCTTTCCTCGCCCTCATACTGCACCGGGTAGAACAGCAACCCGTTCAGTTCCTCGATCACCGGCAGGACCGACTTGCGGCTGACCGACGTCCAGCAGCCGAACATCACGTCCACATTCGACACGGTCAGCAATTCGCGCGCCTTCTCCGCGAAAAGCGGCCAGTCCGAGGCCGGATCGACCACGACCGCCTCAAGCTGCTTGCCCAGCACGCCGCCCTTCTTGTTCTGCTCGTCGATTAGCATCAGCATGGTGTCCTTCAGCGTGGTCTCGGAAATCGCCATCGTGCCCGACAGCGAATGCAGCACGCCCACCTTGATCGTGTCCTGTGCCCAGGCCGGCAGGCTCAGCGCCGAAAAGGCGACGGCACCGGCAAGAAACGTCTTGATCTTCTTCATGGATTCCCTCCGCGTGGGGCGTTTGCGGCGGGCCTGCGCGCATGGCGCGCAACACCCTCCCCAGGCCCCGCAGCTTTTTCGTTGCACCCGTGCGCCGCCCCCGCCGATGTCCCGGTTCGCGTGGTCGCCGCACACCCCCCCCGATCCACGGATGACGTCGTGACGGGCGCCTCAAGGCTTTTCTGCGCTGCGGCAGGCGCGCAATCGCAAGGGACGTGGCGGCGATCCGATTTCCGGTCTCGTCGGGATATTTGCACAACAAACGAACAAGAATCCCCAAAAGCGCACAATAATACGGCGAAAAGCTGCGCTTGCCGCTTCGTTTCCGGCGAAAACCTGTGCAGTCCGCCGCGATCTGCGGAACAAGAAGCCAAGGTGAAGGCGGTCCGGGGGGCAATCAGATTACCTGTCTTGCGACGGAAAGGGCGGCGATGACGGCCTGCGCGCAGCCGCGGGCGCAGGGCCTTGTCCGGCTCTCGGCCAAGCCCGGCTTGCATGGCACGGCCATCGCAGGGCTGCGCCAGAGCGGGGCGTTCAAGGCGCTGTTCCCGCGCCCGCGGGATGGCGCGCTCGACGCGATCCTCGTGAACACCGCGGGCGGGATCACCGGCGGCGACCGCTTCGAGGCCGATCTTCAGGCGCAGCCGGGCAGCCATCTGCGGGTGACGACACAGGCCGCCGAACGCGCCTATCGCGCCCAGCCCGGCGAACGCGGCCGCGTGACCAACCGGCTGAACGTTGCCGCGGGCGCCCGGCTCGACTGGCTGCCGCAGGAGACGATCCTGTTCGACGGCGCGGCGCTTGACCGGCGGCTGGTGGCCGACCTGGCCCCCGGCGCGCGGCTTCTGCTGGTCGAACCGCTGGTCTTCGGCCGCGCCGCGATGGGCGAGGTGCTGCACGCCGTCTCGTTCCGCGACCGGATCGAGATCCGCCGCGCGGGCGTGCCGCTCTATCTCGACGCCCTGCGCCTCGAGGGCGATCTGGCCGCCCATCTGGCCCGGCCCGCCGTGGCCTTCGGCGCGGGGGCCATGGCCAGCCTGATCCTTGTCGCCCCCGAGGCCGAGGCGCATCTGGCGCCCCTGCGCGCCTTGATGCCCGCCACCGGCGGGGTTAGCCTGATCGGCGCCGACCTGCTGGCCCTGCGCCTGCTGGCGCCTGACAGTTTCGCCCTGCGCCGGGTGCTGGTGCCGGTGCTCGGGCGCCTGACCGACGACGCCTTGCCAAGATCATGGATGACCTGACATGCAACTGACCCCCCGCGAAAAGGACAAGCTTCTGATCGCCATGGCCGCCGAGGTCGCCCGCAAGCGGCTGGCCCGCGGCGTCAAGCTGAACCATCCCGAGGCGATCGCGCTGATCACCGATGCCGTGGTCGAGGGCGCCCGCGACGGCCGATCCGTCGCCGACATGATGGAGGCGGGCGCGCAGGTCATCACCCGCGCGCAATGCATGGAAGGCGTGCCCGAGATGATCCACGAGGTCCAGGTCGAGGCCACCTTCCCCGACGGCACGAAACTCGTCACCGTCCACAACCCGATCCGCTAGCCCCATGGTCCTTGTCGCCTTCATCCTGTCCTCCATGCTGATCAGCTGGGTCGTGCCCCAGCTTCTGGTCCGGCGCCTGCCGGGGCGGCTGGCCGTGCCCGTGGCGATCCTCGCGGCGCTGCTGCTGGGGGCAGGGGCGGTCTGGCTGGGCGCGCAGGGGTTCGACCTGCTCGGCGTCGAGGAGGCCGAAACCGCCTTTGCCCGCGGCTTCAACGCATGGAAGATCATGCTGCTGGTGGCGCCCGCCTCCGCCCTTCAGGCCCGGCGCGAATTGCGCAAGGAGGCCCTATGACCCCGCCCGCATCCCCGTCCGGCCCGCGCCGATCCCGATCCGTCTTGCCATTCCAGGAGGTCCGCCCATGAAACGCCTTGCCCTCGCCCTCGCGCCCGCGCTGCTGGCCGCCAGCCCCGCGCTGGCCCATCTCGACCCGGTCGCGCATGGATCCTTCGCGGCGGGCTTCACCCATCCGGTCTTCGGGCTCGACCACATCCTTGCCATGGTGGCCGTCGGCCTCTGGGCGGTGACGCTGGGCGGGCGCGCGCTCGTGGCGCTGCCCGCCGCGTTCGTCGGCGCGATGACGCTGGGATTTGCGCTGGCGCTGGTGGGTCTGCCGCTGCCGATGGTCGAGCCGATGATCCTGGCCTCGGTGCTGGTGCTGGGCGTGCTGGTTGCTCTTGCCGTCCGGCTGCCGCTCGCCGCAGGCGCGGCGGTGGTCGGCGCGCTTGCGCTGTTCCACGGCCATGCCCATGGCGCGGAAATGGGCGGGGCGACCGCGCTGGCCTATCTGGGCGGCTTCGCGCTGGCCACCGCGCTCCTGCACGGCGTGGGCGTTCTGGCGGGCTGGGCGATGGCCCGTTTCGGCGGCGCGATTCTCGCCCGCGCCTCCGGCGCCCTTGTCGCCGGGGCCGGGGCGGTTCTGGTCCTTGCAGGCTGAGGAAATCCCCATGATCCCCGGAGAGCTTTTCCCCGCGACCGGCACCCTGACCTTGAACGCCGACCGCGAGGCCATCACCTTGATGGTGGCGAATACCGGCGACCGCCCGGTGCAGGTCGGCAGCCATTACCATTTCGCCGAGACGAACCCGGCGCTCGATTTCGACCGGGCGGCGGCGCGCGGCAGGCGGCTGGACATCGCCGCGGGCACCGCCGTCCGTTTCGAGCCCGGGCAGAAACGCGAGGTCGCGCTGATCCCCATCGCCGGGGCCCGCAGGGTCTTCGGCTTCAACGGGCAGGTCATGGGCGATCTCTGATCCGTCCCGACCCAAGGAGGACATGCCATGACATGCAACCCGACCCGGCCCAGCCCCTTCCAGATGGCGGCGAACCCGTTCCTGTTCTCGAACTGGATGGTGGAACAGCAGTTTCAGGCGTTCCGGATGATGACCGACATCATGATCCGGACCAACCCCTGGTTCATGCTGCTGCGTGCGCGCGGCATCGACCCGCTGACCGCCGACGGGGCGCTGGGCGAGGGCGATGCGCCCACCGATATCGACCTCGAAGCCGGTGGCGCCGAGGCCGAGGCGCGCGCCGATCCCCCGGCCCCGCCCCCGGCCGAGACATCCGCGCCCCCGGCCGCCGTGGCAAGGATCACGCCCGCCGCCCCGGCCAAGGCCAAGCCCGCCCGTCCCCGCGCCGCCACATCCCCGCGCAAGCCCGCGACCGGCGCGGACCCGTCGCGCAGCCGGGCCCGGCGCCAGCCCGCGCCCCCGCCCCGCCTGCCCGTCGAACCCGGCGGACCCGAGGGGGGCGGCGAATGACCGACCCTTGCCCGCCTGACCCGGAGTTGCGCCGATGATCCCCTTTGCCTTCCGGGTCAGCGCCACGCCCGGCGCGATGATCGAGTTCTGGCGCGTCGGCTGGCAGATGGCGCTGATGGCGCAAGAGGCGCAGATGGTCATCGCGATGCGCATGCTGGGCATGGGAGGGCTCTGGGCGACCACGCCGCAGGAGACCACGCGCATGTTCACCGAGAAGGCCGCGGCCTTCACCCGCGCCGCGATGCAGGGCGGGCAGGCGGCCGCGCGCGGGGCCTCGCCTGCCGGGATCGCCGCAGAGATGGTGCGCCCGATCCGCCGCCGGACCCGGTCCAATGTCACGCGGCTCGCCAGGCGCGGGCCGAAAAACCCGCTCGGGAGACCCTAGATGCCCAGAGAAATCGCCCGCGCCGACTATGCCGCGATGTTCGGCCCCACCACCGGCGACCGGCTGCGCCTCGCCGATACCGACCTCGTCATCGAGGTGGAACGCGACCTGACCACCTATGGCGAGGAGGTCAAGTTCGGCGGCGGCAAGGTGATCCGCGACGGCATGGGCCAGTCCCAGGCGACCCGGGCCGAGGGTGCGGTCGATACCGTCATCACCAACGCGCTGATCCTGGACCATACCGGCATCTACAAGGCCGATGTCGGGCTGAAGGACGGGCGCATCGCGAAAATCGGCAAGGCGGGCAACCCCGACACCCAGCCCGGCGTCGACATCATCGTCGGCCCCGGCACCGAGGCGATTGCAGGCGAGGGGAGGATCCTCACCGCGGGCGGCTTCGACAGCCATATCCACTACATCTGCCCCCAGCAGATCGAGGATGCGCTGCATTCCGGCCTGACCACCATGCTGGGCGGCGGCACCGGCCCCGCGCATGGCACGCTGGCCACCACCTGCACGCCGGGGCCCTGGCATATCGGGCGGATGTTGCAGGCCGCCGACGCCTTCCCGATGAACCTGGCCTTCGCGGGCAAGGGCAATGCCTCGCTGCCCGGCGCGCTGGTCGAACAGATCAAGGCGGGCGCCTGCGCGCTGAAGCTGCACGAGGATTGGGGCACGACGCCGGCCGCCATCGACTGCTGCCTCAGCGTGGCCGACGACATGGACGTTCAGGTGATGATCCACACCGACACGCTGAACGAAAGCGGCTTCGTGGAACATACCGTCGCGGCGATGAAGGGCCGCACGATCCATGCCTTCCATACCGAAGGGGCAGGGGGCGGGCATGCGCCCGACATCATCCGCATCTGCGGCGAGGAGTTCGTGCTGCCCTCCTCCACGAACCCCACCCGCCCCTTCACGGTGAACACGCTGGAAGAGCATCTCGACATGCTCATGGTCTGCCACCATCTCGACAAGTCGATCCCCGAGGATGTGGCCTTCGCCGAAAGCCGCATCCGGCGCGAGACCATCGCGGCCGAGGACATCCTGCACGACATGGGCGCGTTTTCCATCATCGCCTCCGACAGCCAGGCCATGGGACGGGTGGGCGAGGTCATCATCCGCACCTGGCAGACCGCCCACAAGATGAAGGTCCAGCGCGGCCGCCTGGCGCAGGAAACCGGCGAGAACGACAATTTCCGCGTCCGCCGCTATGTCGCGAAATACACGATCAACCCCGCCATCGCGCATGGCATCGCGCATGAGATCGGCTCGATCGAGGTCGGCAAGCGCGCCGATCTGGTGCTGTGGAACCCCGCCTTCTTCGGGGTGAAACCGGAAATGGTGCTGATCGGCGGCACCATCGCCTGCGCCCAGATGGGCGATCCCAACGCCTCGATCCCGACGCCGCAGCCGGTCTATACCCGGCCCATGTTCGGCGCCTATGGCCGGTCGCTGGAAAATTCCGCCGTCATCTTCGTGTCCGAGGCCGCCCAGGCCGAGGGCATCCGCGGGAAACTGGGGCTCGCCAAGCAGACGCTCGCGGTCAGGAACACCCGCACCATCGGCAAGCGCGACCTGATCCTGAACGACGCCACCCCGCAGATCGAGGTGCATCCCGAAACCTACGAGGTGCGCGCCGATGGTGAATTGCTGACCTGCCAGCCCGCCGAGGTGCTGCCGATGGCGCAGCGTTACTTCCTGTTCTGAGGGAAAAATGGATCAGACGCACAAATTTGCTGCAATGCAGCATGGTGATGGCGGGAATGCCCGGTTGGCATTGGGCGGCGCGCCCCGTGAACCCTATGTTGACCATCAAGGGAGGAAACTTCTTGTGACCCACGATGAGGTTTCCGATGGCAACGCCTTTCATGACGATGAAATCCGTGCCCGGCGGCATGTCCGAACGGCTGGATCTGTTCTTCGCGGGGCTTGGGCAGGGCTTCAACGCCTACACCCTGCGCCGGGCCCGTATGCGCGAGATCCAGAACCTCAACGCCTGTTCGGATGCCCAGCTTGCCCGGCTCGGCATCACGCGCGAGGGAATTCCCGACTACGTCTTCCGCGACCTGTTCAACTGAGTCCCATTCGGGCCGGAGTCCGGGCATGAGCGCGCTGCCCGTGGCCCGCGAGCTGCGCCTGAACGTGGACGGGCGCGCCGATGATTGCGTGACGCTGACCTATGACGCCCGCTTCCTGCGTCGCAAGCGGCTGGTCAGCGATGGCGGGCTGGCCTTCCTCGTCGATCTGGCCAGGACCACCTCGCTGAACGAGGGCGACGTTCTGGTGCTGGAGGACGGGCTGACGGTCAAGATCCGCGCGGCCGACGAACCGCTCTACGAGGTGACCGGCCCCGATCTGGTGCGCATCGCCTGGCATGTCGGCAACCGCCACACCCCCTGCCAGATCGACCCCGGCCGTCTGGTGATCCAGCGCGACCATGTCATCCGCGACATGCTGGAACGCCTCGGCGCCGAGATCACCGAGATCGAGGAACCATTCCTGCCCGAAGGCGGCGCCTATGGACACGGCCGGACCCATTCCCATAGCCATGACCATCCCCACGACCACGGGCATCACCACCACGGTCACGACCATGACCACCATCACGACCACCCGCATGACCATGGCCACCACCACGGCCATGACCACGGCCATGGCCACTGACGCCCAGGTCCTGAAACTTGTGCAATGGCTGTCCCCCGCCTATCCGGTGGGGGCCTTCGCCTATTCCCACGGGCTGGAATGGGCGGTCCAGTCGGGCGCGGTCACGGATGCCGCCAGCCTGCGCGACTGGCTCGCCGACCTTCTGGACCACGGCGCCGGGCGGACCGATGCCATCCTGCTGGCCGCCGCCTGCAATGCCCCCGACGCCGCCGCGCTGGCGGCGATCGACGCGACCGCCCGCGCCTTCCAGCCCTCGGCCGAACGGCTTGTGGAAACCACGGCGCAGGGGGCCGCCTTCGCCCAGATCACGGCCGCCATCTGGCCTGCCGATCTGCCCGGTTTCACCTATCCCGTGGCGCTGGGCCGCGCCGCGCGGCTGCATGACCTGCCGCTGGTGCTGACCGCGCGGATGTATCTGCATGCCTTCACCTCGAACCTCGTCTCGGCCGGGATCCGGCTGATCCCCATCGGCCAGACCGAGGGCCAGAGCGTGCTGACCGCCCTGACGCCGCTTTGCGCCGCGGTGGCCGAGGCGGCGACCGCCCTGACGCTCGACGATCTTGCCAGCACCGCCTTTCTGGCCGACATCGCATCCATGAACCACGAAACCCAGTATTCGAGGCTGTTTCGCACATGACTTCCCCCAACGGACCCTTGCGCATCGGCATCGGCGGCCCCGTGGGCGCCGGCAAGACCACGCTGACCGCGGCGCTGGCCCGCGCGCTGGCCCCCCGCTTTTCCGTCGCGGTCGTGACCAACGACATCTACACGCAAGAGGATGCCGAGGCGCTGACGCGCATGCAGGTGCTGCCCGCCGAACGCATCCGGGGCGTGGAAACCGGCGGCTGCCCGCATACCGCGATCCGCGAGGATGCCTCGATCAACCTCGCCGCCATCGCGGATCTGACCGCCCGCTTCCCCGATCTTGAGGTGGTCCTGATCGAGTCGGGCGGCGACAACCTGTCGGCCACCTTCAGCCCGGAACTGGCCGATCTGACCGTCTATGTGATCGACGTCGCCGCGGGCGAGGAAATCCCCCGCAAGGGCGGCCCGGCAATCACCAAATCCGACCTTCTGGTGATCAACAAGACCGACCTCGCCCCCCATGTCGGCGCCGATCTTGCGGTGATGGAGCGGGACGCCAAACGGATGCGCGGGCAGGGGCGGTTCATCTTCGCCGCGCTGCGCCATGGCCAGGGCGTGGACGAGATCGTGGAGCATCTCTGCCTGATCGGCGGTCTGGCCGAAACCGCCTGACCCCCCTCAGCCCCCGCGCTGGCCCGCCCGGCGCAGGGCCACCATCTCGGCCAGGATCGACAGCGCGATTTCCTCGGGCGTGATCGCGCCCAGATCCAGCCCCGCGGGCGCGCGCAGGTTCGCGAACGCCTCCGGCGCCACCCCCGCCGCGGTCAGCCTGTCGCGCAGCGCCGCGGTCTTGGCCCGGCTGCCGACAAAGGCCACATAGTCCGACGGCACCGACAGCGCCGCGCGCAGCGCCGCCTCGTCCCCCTTGCCCTGCGTCGCCACGACGACATAGCGCGCGCCATTCGGGGCCACCTCCAGCGCATAGCCCTCGATCCGCCGGTCCGGCGCGGCAAAGGCGGCCTGTTCCTCGGCGGGCGCGCAGGCGGTGACCGAAAAACCCATGCGCGGCGCCAGATCGGCCAGCGCGACCGCCACCGGCGCGGCGCCGCAGATCACGCATTCGGGGGCGGGCATCACGGCCTCCACGAAAATGTCCATCATGCCCCGGCTCGGGCACATGTTGCGGGCAAAGCGGATGCCGTCGCGCGTCTCGCCCGGGGCCAGACCGCCTTGCGCCAGCGCCTCTTCCGGCTGGACCGAGATCAGCCGCGGCGCGCCATCCGCCAGCGCCTCGCGCGCCGCCCGGATCACCGCGCCCCGCGCGCAGCCGCCGCCGATCCAGCCCGCCAGCACCGTGCCATCGGGCAGGATCACCGCCTTGGCCCCGGCCTTGGCCGCCGTCGCGCGCACCGTGCGCACCACGGTCGCCACCGCAAAGGCGGTGCCTGCGCGTTTCAGTTCCGCGATGCGCTCAAGGATGTCGTCCTGTCTCATCGGTTTCATAGCCGCGCAAGCTCCGGTTCCAGCGCGGCCAGCGCCGCAAGCGTGTTGGCCGCCGCGAAATGGTCCAGATGGGGCAGGGCGGCCGCCATCCCGCGCGCGACGGGTGCGTAGTCCCGCCAACCCAGCAGCGGGTTCAGCCAGACGATCCGGCAGCCGCGCTTCCTCAGCCGCGCGAGTTCCGCGCCGATCATCCCCGGCGGGTCGGTGTCATAGCCGTCCGACAGCACGATCACCACCGACCGCCCATTGACCCGCGCCTTGGCATGGCCCCGGTTGAACGCCGCCAGCGCCCCCCCGATCCGCGTCCCCCCGCCAAAGCCCTGCGCCATCAGGCTCAGCCGGTTGACCGCGCGCAACGGGTCGGGATCGCGCAGCGCGTCGGTGATCCGCACGAGTCGGGTGTGAAAGAGGTAGGCGTCCGCCCTGAAATCCGCCCCGATCAGCCCCTTGAGGAAGGACAGGAACACGCGGGCATAGACCGTCATCGAGCCCGAGACATCGCACAGCGCCACGATATTGGCGGGCCGGTCGGGCCGGGTGCGGCGAAACAGCCGCAGCGGCTCGCCCCCCGTCGCGACCGAGGCCCGCAGCGTGCGCCGCAAATCCACCCGCGCCCCCCGCCGGTCGGCCCTGAACCGGCGCGCGCGGCGGTCGCGGATCGCCTGCGCGATGCGCCGCGCGGTGGCCTCGGCCTCCGCGATATCCTCGGGGCTGACCAGATCGCGCAGATCGGTGCGGTCCAGCCGCGCGACGCGCGCGCCCACCAGCCGCCCCTCGCCCGACTGGTCCGCCGCGCCCTCGCCGCCCTCGGGTCGGTCGGCCTGTCCCCGCCCCAAAGCCGACAGCGCCTCGGTGACGAAGGGCGACCGGCGCCGGGGTTCCGCCGTTTTTCCCGGCCCCGCGCCCGCCCGCTCCCGCCCGCGGTTCAGCCACCAGGCCGCGAAAAGGTCGTCGAAGCGGTCGGCCTCATCCCGCGTGCCTGCGCAGACCGCCTTCAGCGCCAGCCGCAATTGCCCCGGATCGGTCGGATCGACCCGCGCCGCCGCCGCCAGCGCGGTCGCCGTCCCGTCGACCCCCGCCGCCAGCCCGTTCAGCCGCAGATGCGCCATGAACCCCGCCATCCGCTCGGCCGGCCCGGTCGCGCGGGCGGGAAAGCGCGTGACCCCGCTCATGCCGCCCGCCCCGCCAGCCGCTGCGCCACCTCGCTCGGCACCCGCGCCCGGTCGGCCTGCGTCTTCAGCAGCGTGACCAGGGCCGCCTGAAGCGTCCCCGGATCGTCGGTCAGGTCCGCCACCCCCAGCCCCGAAACGGCCGCGGCGAAATCCAGCGTCTCGGCCACGCCCGGCACCTTGTCCAGATCCTCGCGCCTGAGCGCCTGCACGAAGCCCACGATCTGCGCCGCCAGCCGCGGCTCCAGCCCCGGATGGCGCTTTTCCAGGATCGCCAGTTCCGTCGCCGGGTCGGGATACTCGACATAGGCATAGATGCAGCGCCGCCTCAGCGCGTCCGACAGGTCGCGCGTGCCGTTCGAGGTCAGGATCACATGCGGCCGCGCGGTCGCGTGGATGGTGCCCAGCTCGGGGATCGAGATCGTGAAATCCGACAGGATTTCCAGCAGATAGGCTTCGAACTCCTCATCCGCCCGGTCGATCTCGTCGATCAGCAGGACAGGCGGCACCGCCTGCCGGATCGCCTGCAACAGCGGCCGTTCCAGCAGGTAGTCCTCCGAGAATATCCGCGCCTCCAGCCCCGGCCCCGCCGCGCCGCTTTCGCCCGCGGCCCGGATCGCCAGCAATTGCCGCTGATAGTTCCACTCGTAGATCGCGTGGCTGGCATCCAGCCCCTCATAGCATTGCAGCCGGATCAGCGGCGCCGATTTCAGCGCCGCCAGCACCTTGGCCACCTCGGTCTTGCCGACCCCCGCCGCGCCTTCCAGCAGCAGCGGCCGTTCCAGTTCCAGCGCAAGGTAAAGCGCCATGGCCAGCTCGTCCGAGGCGACATAGCCCGCCCCGGAAAGCTGCGCCTGCAACGCCGCGGCCCCGCCGGTCATTGGCTCGCGTTCTTTTCCAGCCAGGCGCGCATCTGCGCGATCTCTTCCTCCTGCGCGGCGATGATCCCTTCGGCCAGCGCCCGGATCTCGGGGTTCTCGCCGAATTCCAGCACCACGCGCGCCATGTCGATGGCGCCCTGGTGGTGGGGAATCATGCCCCGCACGAAGTCGATATCGGCATCCCCCGTAAAGGGAATCTCCATCTCCGCATGCATCCGGTCATTCGCCGCGCGATAGGCGGCGGTCGAGGGGCTGTCCCCCCCGGCCGCGCCATGCTGGTGATGGGCGTGCTGCGCCAGCGCCGGGGCGGCGGCAAGCATGGCCGCCAGAACAACCGCGCGCCTCATCCGTGCAGCCCCAGATCGCGCGCCGTCCGCCAGATCCGCCAGTGGTCATGCGGCATGTGGGTCTGGGTCAGGCCGAAGGCGCGGAACGCATCATGCACGGCATTGGAAAACGCCGGAACGCCCCCGACATTCGGGCTTTCGCCCACGCCCTTGGCCCCGATCGGGTGATGCGGGCTTGGGGTTTCGGTCCAGTCGGTCTGGTAATTGGGCGTCTCCCACGCGGTCGGCAGGAAGAAATCCATCAGCGTGCCGGTCCGCACATTGCCCATGTCGTCATAGGCGATTTCCTGTCCCATCGCGATGGCCAGCGCCTCGGTCAGGCCGCCATGGACCTGCCCCTCGATGATCATCGGGTTGATCCGCGTGCCGCAATCGTCCAGCGCATAGAATTGGCGGATTTCGTGCTCGCCGGTATCCACGTCGATTTCCATCACGCAGATATAGGCGCCGAAGGGGTAGGTCATGTTGGGCGGGTCGTAATAGCTGACCGCCTCCAGCCCCGGCTCGACCCCCGGGATCGCCTGATTGTAGGCGGCATAGGCGATCTCGGCCATGGTCTTGAACCGCTCGGGCGCGCCCTTGACGGCAAAGCGGTCCACGTCCCATTCCAGATCGTCGTCATGCACCTCCAGCAGGTAGGCCGCGATCATCTGCGCCTTGGCGCGGATCTTGCGCCCCGCCATGGCGGTCGCCGCCCCCGCCACCGGCGTGGAACGCGACCCGTAGGTGCCCAGCCCATAGGGCGCGGTGTCGGTGTCCCCTTCCTCGATGGTGATCTTGTCGGCGGGGATGCCGGTCTCGCTGGCGAGGATCTGCGCGAATGTCGTGGCATGCCCCTGGCCCTGGCTGATCGTGCCCAGCCGCGCGATGGCGCTGCCCGTGGGGTGGATCCGGATCTCGCAGCTGTCGAACATGCCCATGCCCAGGATATCGCAATTCTTCACCGGCCCCGCCCCCACGATTTCCGTGAAATGCGTCAGCCCGATCCCCAGCAGCTTGCGGGTCTCGCCGCGCCGGAACGCCTCGACCCGCTCGGCCTGCTCGCGCCGGAGCCCTTCGTAATCGACCGCCTTCAGCGCCTTGTCCCAGGCGGTGTGATAATCGCCCGAATCGTATTCCCAGCCCAGCGCCGAGGTATAGGGGAACTGGTCCGCCCTGATGAAGTTGATGCGCCTGAGCTCGGCCGCATCCATCCCCAGCTTGATGGCGAGGATCTCGATCATCCGCTCGATGAAATAGGCCGCCTCCGTCACCCGGAAGGAGCAGCGATAGGCCACGCCACCGGGCGCCTTGTTGGTATAGACGCCATCGACCGCGCAATAGGCCACGGGAATGTCATAGCTGCCGGTGCAGATGTGGAAGAACCCGGCGGGAAACTTGGTTGGATCCGCACAGGCATCGAACGCGCCATGATCCGCGGTGACATGGGCATGCAGCCCCGTGATCCGCCCGTCCTTCGTGGCCCCGATCCGGCCCTTCATCCAGTAGTCGCGGGCAAAGGCCGTGGCCATCAGGTTCTCCATCCGGTCCTCGACCCATTTCACCGGCTTGCCGGTGACGATGGTCGCCACGATGGAGCAGACATAGCCGGGATAAACCCCCACCTTGTTGCCGAAACCCCCGCCGATATCGGGGCTGACCACGCGGATGTTGTGTTCGTCGATCCCCGAGAGCAGCGAGGCCACGGTGCGCACCACATGCGGCGCCTGGAATGTGCCCCAGAGCGTCAGCTTGCCGTTGATCTTGTCCATCGACGCCACGCAGCCGCAGGTTTCCAGCGGGCAGGGATGGGTGCGGTGGTAATAGATCGTCTCCTCTGCGATCACTTCCGACCCGTCGATGGCCGCATTCGCACCCGCCGCATCGCCCTGTTCCCAGGTGAAGATATGGTTGTGATGCCGCCGCGGGCCATGCGCGCCCTCGGTCACTCCCTCCAGGTCCTCGCGCAGCACGGGCGCGTCCGGCGCCTGCGCCTTGAACGGGTCGACGACCACGGGCAGGTCCTCGTAATCGACCTCCACCAGTTCGACCGCGTCGGCGGCGATGTAGCGGTCGGTGGCGACGACAAAGGCGACCTCCTGGCCCTGGAACAGCACCTTGCCATCGGCCAGCACCATCTGCTTGTCGCCCGCGAGCGTCGGCATCCAGTGCAGGCCCAGCGGCTCCAGATCCTTCGCGGTCAGCACCGCGATCACGCCCGGCAGCGCCAGCGCGGCCTCGGCATTGATCGACTTGACGCGGGCATGGGCATAGGGCGAGCGGACGAAATCGCCGAACAGCATGCCGGGCAGCTTGATGTCGTCGACATAGTTGCCCTTGCCCTGGGTAAAGCGCGCATCCTCCACACGCTTGCGGGCGCAGCCCAGCCCCTTGAGATTGGCACGCCGCTCTTCGCTGTCGGGAAGGTCCTTCATTCCGCGGCCTCCTTGACGGTGTTCAGTTCATTGGCAGCGGCCAGCACCGCCTTGACGATGTTCTGATAGCCGGTGCAGCGGCACAGGTTCCCGGCCATGCCGAAGCGCACCTCCTCCTCGGTCGGCGACGGGGTTTCCTGCAACAGCCGCCAGGCCCGGGTAATCATCCCCGGCGTGCAGAAGCCGCATTGCAGCCCGTGATGCTCGCGGAACATCTCCTGAAGCACATGCAGGCTGTCGGGCGTGCCGATCCCCTCGATCGTGGTGATCTCGGCCCCCTGCGCCTGCGCGGCAAAGATCGTGCAGGCCTTGACCGATTTGCCGTCCATGTCGACGGTGCAGGCGCCGCAATGGCTGGTCTCGCAGCCGATATGCGGGCCGGTGATCCCCAGCCGCTCGCGCAGCACATGGATCAGCAATTCGCGCGGCTCGGCCAGCGTCTCGACCGCCTCGCCATTCACCTTCAGCGTCAGGTGCATCCTGTTCGACATCTCGTCCTCCCTCAGACGCGCGACCAGGCCCGCGCGATGGCGCGGGCCAGGATCACGCCCGCGACATGGCGCTTGAACTCCACGGGTCCGCGATTGTCCTCGACCGGGTCGATATCGCCCTGCATGGCGTCCACGGCGGCGGCGACCGCGTCCTCCCCGCAGTCGCTGCCCAGAAGGACCTCGCCGGCCGCCGCGCTGAAGACCGGCACATCCGCCAGATTGGTCATCGCGACCGAGGCCGAGACGACGCGCCCCCCTTCGGCCCCGATCAGCACGGCAGCCGCGGCGGTCGCGTAATCGCCGATCTTGCGCTTCTGCTTTTCATAGGCGAACCCGCGGGCCGGGCGGTCAAAGCCGACCGCGGTCAGGATCTCCTCCTCCTCCCGCGCGGTCACATAGGGCGCCTCGTAGAAGCCGCGCGCCGCGACCTCACGCACGCCCTCCGGCCCCTCCAGCGTGAAGGTCGCATCCAGGCACAGCATCAGCGCGGGCAGGTCGTTGCCCGGATCGCCATTCGCCACATTGCCGCCGACGGTGCCCAGGTTGCGCACCTGCGGATCGGCGATCTGGCGCGCGGCCTCGGCCAGGATCGGCGCGGCCTCGGCCAGCCCGGCATGGGCGAGCATCTCGGATTGCGTGACCATCGCCCCGATCCGGATCCGGTCGCCCGCCTCGATCCCGCGCAACGCGGCGATGCCCTGCAGGTCCACCAGATGCGCAGGCGCGGCCATGCGCAGCTTCATCATCGGGATCAGGCTGTGCCCGCCCGCAACCACGCGCGCCTCGTCGCCATGCTGCTGCAACAGCCCTACCGCCGCCGCGACGGAGTCCGGCCGGTGATAGTCGAATCTCGCTGGGATCATCTCCCGCTCCTCCCTTGTCGGACGCGCCCCCGCTCATTCGGTGGCGGGGTGTCGCGTCGGCCCGAAGGGTAGGGGGCAGGCCGCGGGCGGCGACAGGGTGTCGCACCGCCCGCCGGGGCATTTTCACGAATTGCGAAATGGCTGCACCAGATGCGATCAAAGCCCCAGCGCCGCGCGCAGCGCCTGCACGCGCGAGCGGCTGACCGGCACCCGGTCCAGATCGGCCAGCCCTTCGAACCGGCAGATGCCGTTGTCCTTCAGCCGCTCGAAGGCGGCGACATGGGCGGTATTGACCAGATAGCTGCGATGCACGCGAAAGAACCCGGCCGGGGTCAGCCGCTTTTCCGCCTCGCTGATCGACCAGGGGCAGAAGACCCGGCCAAGGGGCGCATAGGCGATGGTGTAATGCCCCTCGGCCCGGATCGCGGCCACCTCGGCGGCGGGCAGGAAATAGGTCACCCCCTCGCGCTCATAGGGCAGGCGGGGGCCGGTGGCGGGCGGCGGCGCGGGCTCGGCCGGGGGCGGCGCGTCCGGACCAGGGGCCGCCGCCAGAAACGACGCCCCCGACAGCAGGAACGCCCCCGAAATGACGAAGGCCGTCACCAGCACGATCAGCGCCAGATGCGCGTTGTCGATGGCCGGACCCGCCGCCGCACCGGCCACCGCCCGGGCAAACCCGGTCCAGTGCATCGCCGCGAAATGCACGATCGCCACCGACAGCCCGAAGATCGCCGTCGCGCCCAGGATGTTCGCCGCCCGCCGCTGCCCATAGGCCACCCGGATCGCCAGCACCCCCAGCCCGACCGCCAGCCCGCCCGCCACCGCAAAGCCAGTGGGGCGATAGACCGGCGCGCAGCCCTCTATGGCGGACAGCCCGGTGTAGTGCATCGCCACGATCCCCAGGCCCAGCACCGCCCCCGCCAGCCCCATGCGCGGCCCCGTGCGCCGCCCGAAATGCATCAGGATCAGCGCCAGCCCCGCCAGCAGGATCGCGATCAGCACCGAGGCCACCGTGGGCAGCGCGCGATAATACACCGCCACCTCGAAACGCATCGCCAGCATGGCCACGAAATGCATCGTCCAGATGCCGCCGCCCAGCGCCACCGCCGCCATCGCGATGCGCAGGTGGCGCACGCCTTCGGACACGCCCGACAGCCCGCGGGTCAGCGCAAGCCCGGTGAACGCGGCCATCATCGAGATGAGCACGGAGGCGGCGATCAGCCTGTAATCATACCCGTAAACCAGCATGCGGCAGAGCCGCGCCTCCCCTCGCGGTCCGGGGGCAAGTATCCCGCCCGCCGGGCCTGCGGTCAACCGCCCCGCGCGTCAGCCCGCCAGCGCCTCTTCCAGTTCGCGCGCCAGCCGCTTGCTTTCCTCCGCCCGCGGTTTCGAGAAGCGCGCCAGCAGCAGATAGACCACCGGCGTCAGATACAGCGTGGACAGCGTCGCCAGACCCAGCCCGCCCACGATCACCCAGCCCAGCGCCTCGCGCGCCTCGGCGCCCGCGCCCGCGGACAGGATCAGCGGCACGCCGCCCAGCACGGTCGAGGCCATGGTCATCATCACCGGCCGCAGCCGGATCGTCGCCGCATCATGGGCCGCCTGCGCCACGCTCGCGCCCCCGTCGCGCAACTGGTTGGCGAATTCGACGATCAGGATGCCGTTCTTGGCCATGATCCCGATCAGCATCACCAGCCCGATCTGCGAATAGACGTTCAGGCTTTGCCCGGTCAGCATCAGCGCAAAGACCGCGCAGGCCAGCCCCAGCGGCACGGTCGACATCACCACGATCGCCGAGATGAAGCTTTCGAACTGCGCCGACAGCACCAGGAAGACCACCGCGATGGCAAAGCCGAAGATGATCAGCAGCCCCGCATTGGTCTGGTTCAGCGTCGCCGCCTCGCCCAGCGGCACGATGCGGTTCTGCTCCTCCATCAGATCGGCGGCCAGCGCCTCGACCCGCACCAGCGCCTCGCCCAGCGCCAGTTCGGGGGTCAGCCCGGCCGCGATCTTGACCGCCCGGCCCTGGTTCTCGCGGTCCAGTTCCGGGGCGACGGGGCGTTCCTCCAGATGCACGAAACTCGACATCGGCACCATCTGGCCGTCGCCCGTGCGCACATAGATGTTCTGCAGATCGCCCGGATCGTTCACCGGGTTCGCGCTCGACAGCATCTGGATGTCATAGCTCTGGTCGCCGATGAAGACCGAGCCCACCGTCCGCCCGTTCAGCATCGCCCGCAACGCATCGCCCAGCCCGGTGATGTCGATGCCCAGATCGGCGGCGCGGGTGCGGTCGATCTCGACGAACAATTGCGGCTGCGTGGTCTCGTATTCCAACTGCACCTCGCCAAAGGCGGGATCGTCCTGCATCCGTTCGACCAGCGTCTCGGCCAGATCGGCCAGCCGCTCATAGCTGTCGCCGGTGATCGCGAAACTCAGCCCCCGCCCGGCGCCGCGAATCCCCAGCGAATTGGGCTGGATCGCGAAGGCGCGCACGCCCACGATCTCGCGCAGCTTGGCGTTGATCTCGCCCACGATCTCGTCCTGGCTGCGGGCGCGCTCGCCCCAATCGGCCAGCCGGAACACCATGAAGCCGGAATTGGCCGTGCCCATCCCCGAGATCGCGAAAGTGCCGGTGATCTCGCCCGTCTCCAGCAGGGGCGCCACCGCTTCCTCGATGGCCAGCATCTTTTCCTGCGTGTAGTCCAGCGACACGCCCTGCGGCGCGCTGACCCGCAGCAGCGCCACGGCGCGATCCTCGCGCGGGGTCAGCTCCTGCCGGATGCCGCCCGCCACCAGCACGGCGGTCGCCGCGAACAGCACCGCGACCAGCACCACGACAAAGGGCATTGCCAGCGCCCCGCGCAGCGTCCGCGCATAGATCCCGGCCAGCACCGCCCCCAGCCAGCCCACCGGGCTGCGCCCCGCCTTCTTTTCCCCGTCGGCACGCAACAGCCGGCTGGCCAGCACCGGACAGAGCGTCAGCGCCACCACCGACGAGATCCCGACCGCAATCGCCAGCGTGAAGCCGAACTCGCGGAACAGCCCCCCCGCCTGTCCGGGCAGGAAGGACAGCGGCACGAAGACCGCGGCCAGCGTCGCCGTCGTCGTCACCACCGCAAAGAACACCTGTTTCGTGCCCAGCACCGCCGCCGCGCGCGGCCCCATCCCCTCGCCCCGGCGGCGCACGATGTTTTCCAGCACCACGATGGCGTCATCCACCACCAGACCCGTGGCCAGCACCAGCGCCAGCAGCGTCAGGATATTGACCGAGAACCCCACCAGGTAGATCGCCGCCAGCGTCCCGATCAGCGCGACCGGCATGGTCAGCGCGGGGATCAGCGTGGCGCGCGCATCGCGCAGGAACAGGAAGATCACCGCCACCACGATCGCGATGGCCAGCCCCAGCGTCTTCAGCACCTCGGCAATCGCGCCATTGACGAAGATCGCGTCATCCGAGGTGACGAAGATGTCCAGATCCTCGGGCAGGGTGCGGTCCAGCTCGGCCACCAGCGCACGCACATTGCGCGAGATGTCCAGCGTGTTGCTGCCCGCCTGCCGGATCACGCCCAGCCCGATGCCGGTCTGCCCGTTCGCGCGCAGCACCGTCTCGTTCGGCGCGGGGCCCAGCGTCACGCGGGCCACGTCGCGGATCTCGACATGGGGCGCGATGCGCAGATCCTCGAACGCCTCGGGCGAGGCGACCATCGCCGTCGTGCGCACATTGATCGACTGCCGCGCACCTTCCAGATCGCCCGCCGCCGCGTTGAACCCCGCATCCGACAGCGCGCGCGCCATGTCCGCCAGCGTCAGCCCGCGGCTGGCCAGCGCCGCCTGGTCGATATCGACGCGAAAGATCGGCTCGCGGTCGCCATAGACGCGCACATCCGCCACCCCCTCGACCGAGATCATCCGGTCCAGCACCCGGTCCTCGACGATCTGCGTCAGGTCCTGCGCGCTGCGCCGCGACGAGGTGACGCCGACCCGCATCACCGGCTGGGCATCGGCATCGGCCTTGACCACCTGCGGCGCATCCGCCCCGGTCGGCAACTGCCCCTCGACCCGGGCCACCGCGTCGCGGATATCGGTCGCGGCGACGTCGATATCGACGCTTTCGGAAAATTCCACCGTCACCCGGCTGCGCCCGAAGCGCGAATTCGACGAGATCGAGCGCACGCCCGCCACCCGGCCCACCGCGCCCTCGATCCGGCCCGTTATCTCCTGGTCGATGGTCTCGGGCGCCGCCCCCTGGAAATCGGTCGTGACGGTGACCACGGGCCGGTCCACATTGGGCAATTCGCGCACCTCGACCCCGAACAGCGCGGCAAACCCCGCCAGCACGATCAGGGCCGAGACCACCAGCGCCAGGATCGGCCGGCGCACGAACAGCGCGGGGCCTCCCCCTTCGGCGGCGCGCGTCGCTTCCTCCAGCATGGCAGGCTCCTTTCGCTAAAGCGGCGCCGCGCGATCCCCGGCCAGCGCGGCCTGCGGCGCCACGATCCGCACCTCGGCGCCCGGGCGCAGGATCTGCACCCCCTCGACCACGACCATTTCGCCGACCTCCAGCGCGGCCTCGACCAGAACGGCATCGGCACTGCGCTGGCGGATCGTCACCGGCACCCGCTCGGCCCGGTCCTCGCGCACCACCCAGACATAGGCGCCCTCCGCCGACCATTGCACCGACAGCGGATCGACCGAGGGCAGCACCTCGCCGGGAAAGCGCAGCACCACCTCGAAGGCCATGCCCGCGCGCAACAGATCCGCCGCGTTGTCCAGCCGCCCCTGCACCCGCATGGTCCGGCTCGCCTGGTCCACGACGTTGTCGATGGCCTGAACCGTGCCCTCCAGCACCGTGCCCCGCATCGACAGCGGCCGCGCCTCCAGCGCCATGCCGGTCGCGACCTGGCCCACCACCCGCTCGGGCACGCGGAAATCTATCAGGATCTGCGTGCGATCCGTGATCGTGACCACCGGCTCCTGCGCCGACACGCTGTCGCCCACCGCCAGGTCCAGCACCCCCGCCCAGCCCGAGACCGGCGCCAGCAGGCTGCGCTGCTCCAGCGCGAATTCGGCCTCGCGCAGCGCCAGCTCGGCCGAGCGCAGCGCCAGATCGGCGGCCCGGCGGCTGACCTCGGTCACCGCCCCGGTGGTCTCCAGGCGGCCCAGCCGCGCCGCCTCGTCGCGCGCATCCGCCAGCACCAGCCGGGCGCGTTCCAGCGCGATCCGCTGGGCCTCGTCCTCCAGCCGCAGGATCAGGCTGCCTTCCTCGACAAAGGCGCCGTCCCCGGTGCCGATCTCGACGACCTCGCCCGCCACCCGCGCGCGCACATTGACCGTGCGCAGCGCCCGCCCGTCGCCGATCGCCGCCACCCGGTCGCTGATCCGCCCCTCGGCCACCGGCTCGACCACGACCGAAACCGCGCCGCCCCGCCGCGGCCCCGCCGCCTCCTGCCCGGGCGCGGTCGCCTCGATCCCGAACAGCCCCGCCAGGCCCAGCCGGTCCAGCACCGGCCGCGCCGAGGGCACGAAGGCCACCCACAGCGCCAGCGTCAGCGCGATCACGAGCGTGGAAATGACAATCTGCCGGAGCATCGGGCGTTCCATTGCAAGGGCGCCGCCATGCGGCTTCGGCCCCAGCATATAGCGCCCCCGCGCCCCCGAGTCACTTCCCCGTCCCCTCACGGGCCGGCGAGTGCCGCGTGATCGCCCCCCCCGCGACACGCCGCCCGGGCCGCTGGACCATCGGCGCGCAGAGGCGTAGAAGCCCGCCATTGCCGACGGGTAGATGCCCCCAGGACGACCCCATGCCGCGCGCGGACAGGGCAGGGGCCAGCCCTCCCGCCCCCCGACCCCGGAGCCTGCCCGCATGACCGACCCCACCGCCCTCGATCTCGCCCATCGCGCGATGGCCGCCGCGCCCGAGGATCCCTCCCCCCGGCTGCGCTGGTATGGCGCGCTTTCCGCAAGCGAGCTTTACCTGCTGCTCGACCGCGAACCGGCCGGGGACCGCCTCGCCCCCCGCGTCTTCCGGCTGGATACGGGCCCCGTCGTCCTCGCCTTCGACCGCGCGACGCGGCTGACCGATTTCACCGCCGAACCCGCCCCCTATGCCGCGCTGCCGGGCCGGGCGCTGGCGGAGCTCCTGGCCGGGCAGGGGCTCGGCCTCGGCATCAATCTCGGCACCGAAGATGGCGAATTGCTGCCCCCCGACGCGATCGACTGGTGGGCCGGCATGCTCGCCCCCGCGCCCGAACCGCGCATGCTCGCGGCCGGAACGCCGACCCCGCCGCCCGACCTGCCCGCGCCGCTCCTCGCCGCGCTCGACCGCTGCCTTGCCACGGCCACCGGCCTTGCCGCCTGCGCCTGCCTCGCCGGGCTGCGCCAGGAGGATGGCAGCCATGGCCTCGTGCTCGCCTTCCTCGACCCCCGCCCCGGCGCCGAAACCGCGCTCGCCCGCGCCGCTGCCGAGGCGCTGCGCTTCTGCGGCCTCGACGAGGCAGAACTCGACATCGCCTTCCTCGCCGCGGACCATCCCGACGCCGCCCGCCTTGCCCGGATCGGCCTGCGCATCGACCTCGCCCCCCCGCCTTCCCCGCCATCCGGGCAGGCCGATCCCGACGCCCCCCCGCGCCTGCGCTGATTCTTCTTCCTGGTCCAAATACCCCCGCGCGGAGCGCGCGCCCGCGTCAGCGGGCGCTACCCCCAACGCCGGGCCGCGCGGGGCGCATGCCCCGCGCGGCCCGGGGGCGGGAGCGCCCCGTCACCAGCCGCCCCGTCAATAGCCCCGCGCGCGGTCCACCAGATGCAGGAACGGCTCGCCCGCCTCGCCGCGCCGGATATTCTCGGCGATCACGCGGGCGGCCGTTTCAGGCCGCGTCTCGGCCGCGACATGCGGGCTCACCGTCACCCTGGGATGGGTCCAGAACGGATGCCCCGCAGGCAGCGGCTCGGTGCGGAACACGTCCAGCGTCGCATGGCCCAGCCGCCCCGCATCCAGCGCCGCAAGCAGCGCGGCATCCTCCACCAGCGCCCCGCGCCCCGGATTGATCAGCACCGCGCCGGGCGGCAACCAGCCCAGCCGCTCCGCATCCATCAGGTTCTCGGTCTGCGCCGTCAGCGGCAACAGCAGCACCACGATGTCCGCACGCTCCAGCACCGCGCGCAGCCCCGCCGCGCCGTGATGGCAGGCGATCCCCCCGATCTCGCGCGGCGTCCGGCTCCAGCCCGCCACCTCGAACCGCAACCCTGCCAGCGCCTGCGCGCAGGCCCGCCCCAGCGCGCCCAGCCCCAGCACCGCCACCCGCCTTTCGCGCGCCAGCGGCGGCACGACCGGGTCCCAGACCGGCGCGCGGCGCAGCAGATGCCGGTCCAGCCCCAGGTGATGGCGCAGCACCTGCCCCGTCACCCATTCCACCATGCCCTCCTCCAGCCCCGGATCGACCATCCGGCACAGGGGCTGGGTCAGCGTCGGATCGGTCACGATCCGCTCGACCCCGGCCCACAGGCTCAGGACCGCGCGGCAGCGGGTGAAGGGCGCGAAATCGCGCAGGCCGTCATTCGGGGCGTAGACGATGTAATCCACCGCGCCGGGCGCATCGGTTCCGGTCACGATCCGCGCCGCCACCCCCGCCTCCTCCAGCGCGCGGGTCAGCGGCGCGCGATAGGCCTCCCACAGCCCGTCGCGGGCGGAAAACAGGACCAGCGACATCAGCGCCCCCGCGGGCGATGGATATACGCGCTCTGCACCAGCCCGAAGCCCACCATCAGCACCAGCATCGCCGACCCCCCGTAGGACACCAGCGGCAGGGGCACCCCCACCACCGGCATCAGCCCCATCACCATCGACATGTTCACCGCGAAATACAGGAAGAAGGTCGCCCCGATCCCCAGCGTCAGCAGCGACGAGAAGCGGTCCTTGTTCTTCAGCGCCGCGCTGATGCAGAAGACCAGGATCAGCACATAAAGCGCCAGCAGCGACACGCCCCCCAGCAGGCCGAATTCCTCGGCCAGCGTGGTGAAGATGAAATCGGTATGTTTCTCGGGCAGGAAGTTCAGCCGCGACTGCGTGCCCTGCATGAAACCGCGCCCCGACCAGCCGCCCGAGCCCAGCGCGATCTTGGACTGGGTGATGTGATAGCCCGCGCCCAGCGGATCGCTCGCGGGATCGAGGAAGGTGTCGATCCGGCGGAACTGGTAATCCTTCAGCAATTGCCACTCGGTCCCGCGGCTCGACAGCACCGCGGCGACCGCGCCCACGCCCGCCCCCGCGATCACCGCGAAGTAAAGCCAGTGCACCCCAGCCAGGAACATCACGATCCCGCCGCCCGCCAGCAGCAGGATCGCGGTGCCCAGATCGGGCTGTTTCAGCACCAGCGCGGTGGGCGCCAGGATCAGCGCCGCGGGCATCAGCACGAACAGCGGCCGCGAGACCTTGTTGATGTCCAGCCAGTCGTAATAGGCCGCCAGCATCATCACCAGCGTGATCTTCATGACTTCCGAAGGTTGCAGCCGGATGAACCCGAGGTCGATCCAGCGCTGCGCGCCCATGCCGACCTCGCCGAAGAACTCGACCGCCACCAGCAGCAGCACCGACAGCCCGTAGGCCAGCGCCGCCATGTTGCGCCAGAACCAGATCGGCACGAAGGCCACCGCGAACATGGCGAACAGCCCCAGCGCGAAGCGCTTCATCTGCGGCTCGGCCCAGCGCTCGACATTGCCGCCCGCCACCGAATACAGCATCAGGAATCCGACCGAGGCCACCGCGCATAGCAGCAGCACCAGCGCCCAGTTCAGGTAAAGCACCTTGCTCGGCCCGGTGGGCACCCGCTTGACGGTATATTCCAGATAGCTCATGCCCGCCCGCGCCCGCCAGAGGGGCCGCTGCCCGGATCGCGCAGGCGCAGGCCGCGCAACCGCTCCTCGATCTGCCAGCGCTGCCGGTCGGGATAGGCCGAGAGCGGCGGCACATCGCCATGCAGCGCGCGCAGGATGATGTCGCGTGCGATGGGGGCCGCCGCGGTCGAGCCGCCGCCGCCATGCTCGACCACGACCGCGATCGCGATCTTCGGCGTCTCGACCGGCGCATAGGCCACGAACAACGCATGGTCGCGCCGCTCCCAGGGCAGGTCCTCGTTGCGGAACACGCCCGCCGCGCGTTCGGCGGCGGTGATGTTGCGCACCTGGCTGGTGCCGGTCTTGCCCGCCATCGCCATCTCGGCCGTGACCACGCGGCTGCTATAGGCCGTGCCGCGCCGGGAATTGACCACCGCATCCATCGAGCGGCGGATCCGCGCCAGATTGGCCGGGTTCACCTCCAGCGGCTCGCCCGCGCCCGAGGGCTGCTCGACCCCGTCGATCGACTTGACCAGCCGCGGCACCACCGCCCGCCCGGTCGCCAGACGCGCGCTCATCACCGCCAGTTGCAGCGGCGTGGACAGCACATAGCCCTGCCCGATCGAGGCGTTCAGCGTGTCGCCGATCCGCCATTCCTCGCCCCGGCGCGCGCGCTTCCACGCCCGGTCGGGCACCAGCCCCTCGCCCACCGCCGACAGCGGCAGGTCGAACGCCTCGCCCAGGCCGAACTTGCGCGCCATCGCGGCGATCTTGTCGATGCCGACGCGCTGGCCGATATCGTAGTAATAGACGTCGCAGGATTGCTCGACGCTTTCCACCAGGTTCACATGGCCATGCCCGCCCCGCTTCCAGCAATGGAACCGGCGGCTGCCCAGCGTCAGGTGGCCGGGGCACCAGACGGTATCCTCGGGCCGGATCACGCCATCCTCCAGCGCGGCCAGCGCCGTGATCATCTTGAAGGTCGAGCCCGGCGGATAGGCGCCCTGCACCGTCTTGTTCGACAGCGGCCGATAGGGGGTGTCGGTCAGCATGCGGTAATCGGCAACCGAGATGCCGCGCACGAACAGGTTCGGATCGAAGCTCGGCGCCGAGGCCAGCGCCAGCAGGTCGCCGCGCTCGACATCCATCACCACGACGGCCGCGCTTTCCTCGCCCAGCCGCGCCTGGGCAAAGTTCTGCAACCCCGCATCCACGGTCAGTTGCAGGTCGCTGCCCGGCTGGCCCTCGATCCGGTCCAGTTCGCGGATCACCCGGCCCGCCGCGTTCACCTCGATCCGCCGCGTGCCCGCCTTGCCGCGCAGCCGGTCCTCGTATTTCGCCTCGACCCCGGTCTTGCCGATCTGGAAACGCGGGATCCGCAACAGCGGGTCGGGCGTTTCCCGCTGCGCCAGATCCTGTTCGGAGACCGGCCCGACATAACCCACCAGATGTGCGAAATCGGGGCCCAGCGGGTAATGCCGCGACAGCCCCACCTCGGGGCTGATCCCCGGCAGGGCCGGGGCATTCACCGCTACCCGCGCCACATCGTCCCAATGCAGCCGGTCGGCCACCGTCACCGGCACGAAGGGGCTGTGGCGGTTGATCTCGCGCATCGCCCGCTCGATCGTCTCCTCGTCCAGCGGCACCAGCCGGATCAGCCGGTCCAGCGTCTGCTCGACATCTCCGGCATCCTCGCGCACCACCACGATGCGATAATTCTGCTCGTTCTCGGCGACGACATGGCCCGCCCGGTCATAGATCATCCCGCGGATCGGCGGGATCAGGCGGATGTTGATGCGGTTCTCCTCGGCCAGCATCCGGTAGGTATCGGCCTCGGTGACCTGCAGATGCCGCATCCGCAGCGCCAGTGCCGTCACCAGCACCGCCTGCGCACCGCCAAAGACCAGCGCGCGCCGGCCGATGCGCCGGTTGCTTTCCTCGGTATCCCTGGACGAGCGTTTCATCGCCTGAGCCCCCGCGGGTCCAGATCGCCCGGCGTCACCCGGCGCACCATGAACAGGTAGCGCGTGGCCAGCGCCACCAGCGGATAGGCCAGCACCGTCAACACGGCCTGCACCGCCAACAGCCCGAACTGCATCTCGGGCACGCCGAACAGCGCCAGCACCATCCCGTAGACCAGGAACACGCCACCGATCGTGCCCCCGGTCAACAGCCATTCCGGCCCGAACGGCGTCTCGACCGAGACCTGCTGGCGCGCGCGCAGGAACTCCGCCCCGATCAGCGCCAGGGCGGTCAGCAGCCCCGGCGGGCGCATCAGCAGCAGGTCCAGCATCAGGAACACGCAGGCGATCAGCCAGGGCGGCAGGTAGTCGGGCCGACGCTGCAACCAGGCAAAGGTCAGGCACAGCATCCATTCCGGCCCGGGCAGGATCTCGGCCCGCGCCTCCAGCGGCAGGAGCTGCACGAAGACCACAACCCCCGCCACCGCCCCGAAGACCAGCCGATAGACCCAGCGGTCCAGCGTCAACGGATCAACCATCGCCCGCCTCCTGCGCTGCGGCGGGCATCGGGGCAGGGGCCGGGCCGATCGGTGCGGGCACCACCAGCCCGCCTGCATCGCGGATCACCTCGCCCGCATGGCTGCGCAGCACGCGCAGGAATTCCAGCCGGTCATATTCCGCCGCCAGCCGCGCCCGCAGCCGTTGGTCGCGCCCCAGCGCCACATGCCCCACCAGCAGGCCCGCCGGGAACACCCCGCCATCGCCCGAGGACACGACCCGGTCGCCGGGCCGCACCTGCGCCGGGTCCTCGACGAAATCCAGCAGCGGCGCGCCCGAATTGTCGCCCGCCAGAACCGCGCGCTGACCCGAGGGCTGGATCGTCACCGGGATGCGGCTGTTCGAATCGGTCAGCAGGATCACCCGCGAGGTGGTCTTGCCGACCCCCGCGATCCGCCCCACCAGCCCCAGCCCGTCGGTCGTCGCCCAGCCGTCCAGGATACCGTCCCGCGCCCCCACGTTCAGCAGCACCGACTGCCGGAAGGGCGAGCCCGAATCCGCCAGCACGACGCCCGTGACATGGGTCAGCCGCGGATCCAGCCGAACCTTGTTCAGATCCAGCAGCTTGGCATTCTCCTGCTCAAGCTGCAGCGCGGCTTCCTTCCAGGCCATCATCTGGCGCAATTCGCGGCGAAGTTCCTGATTCTGCTCGGCAAGCCGGGCATAGGACTGGAACCCCTCGATCAGCCGCGCGGTGCGCGTGACCGGCACCAGCGCCCAGTCGAAGCTCGGCACCACCGCATCCACCAGGGCGGCGCGGAACCGTTCCACGCGCGGGCTGTCCACCCGCCACAGCACGAACACCGCCAGCAGGACAAAGACCAGCCCCCCGATCAGGATGCGCCGGATCGGGCGGGCATAGTCCAGTTCGGAATTGCGGTCAGCGGCCAAGTCTGCCTCGCTTGCGGCGCGCGCGGCCGTCCGGTTCAGCTTTCGTAATCTATCACATGCCGAAGCTGTTTTTCATATTCCAGCGCCTTGCCGGTCCCCAGCGCCACACAATTCAGTGACTCGTCGGCCACCGAAATCGCCAGCCCGGTCTGCTCGCGCAGCGCCAGGTCCAGCTCGCCCAGCAGCGCGCCGCCGCCCGTCAGCATCACGCCGCGATCCACGATATCGGCCGCCAGATCGGGGGGCGTCGCCTCCAGCGCGGTCATCACCGCCTCGCAGATCTGCTGCACCGGCTCGGACAGCGCCTCGGCGATCTGCGCCTGGTTTATCTCGATCTCCTTCGGCACCCCGTTCAGCAGGTCGCGGCCGCGGATATGCATCGACGCGCCGCGCCCGTCATCGGGCATCCGCGCCGACCCGATCGAGGTCTTGATCCGTTCCGCCGTGGCCTCGCCGATCAGGATGTTCTGCTGGCGCCGCAGGTAGTTGATGATGCCGTCATCCATCCGGTCGCCGCCCACCCGCACCGAGCGCGCATAGACGATGTCGCCCAGCGAGAGGACCGCCACCTCGGTCGTGCCGCCGCCGATATCGACCACCATGCTGCCGGTCGGATCGGTGATCGGCATGCCCGCCCCGATGGCCGCCGCGATGGGCTCCGCGATCAGCCCCGCGCGCCGCGCACCCGCCGACAGCACCGATTGCCGGATCGCGCGTTTCTCGACCGGCGTCGCGCCATGCGGCACGCAGACGATGATCTTGGGCTTGGTGAAGGTGGTGCGCTTGTGGACCTTGCGGATGAAGAACTTGATCATCTCCTCGGCCACGTCGAAATCCGCGATCACGCCCTCGCGCATCGGCCGGATCGCCTCGATGCTGCCGGGCGTGCGGCCCAGCATCAGCTTGGCATCCTCGCCGACCGCCAGAACCTGCTTGCGCCCGTCCTTGACGTGATAGGCCACCACCGAAGGCTCGTTCAGGATGATCCCGCGGCCCTTGACATAGACCAGCGTGTTCGCCGTGCCGAGGTCGATCGCCATATCCGACGAGAACAGACCGCCAAAACCTACCATGTGCCGGGCCACCCGATGAAAGAGGAAACGGCCCGCGATTCCGTCCGGCGGGCCGTGCACCTTATAGGCTTGCGGCCCCGCGCCGGTAAAGGGCGCATTCACAGCCCCGACGGCACAATTCCGCCGCTTTCACTATTCGAACAATCGGCCCGGTCAAGACCCGGAAATCCCCGCCCGCGGCTTTCACTTTTCCAACATTCGCTTTCCCGGGGCAGGGCAAGGCACCCCGCCCCGGGACCAACCCTCGCGACTCAGACCGCCGCCTTCGCCTCGTCCGGCCGGGTCTTTTCGCGCCGCACCGCCAACCGATTCAGGGCGTTCACATAGGCCTTGGCGCTGGCCACCACCGTATCGGTATCCGAGGCCTGCCCGGTCGCGATATGGCCATCCTCCTGCAGGCGCACGCTGACGGTGGCCTGCGCATCGGTGCCGCCTGTGACCGCATGCACCTGGTAAAGCTCCAGATGCGCGTGATGCGGCACCAGCGCCCTGACGGCGGCAAAGGTGGCATCCACCGGCCCGTCGCCCTGCGCCGTGACCCGCTGTTCCACCCCGTCGATCGACAGGATCAGGTCGGCCGATTGCGGCGCCTCGGTGCCGCAGATCACCCGCAGGAATTTCACCTGCACCCGGTCATGGTCCAGGTCCGCCTCGCTGTCGCGCATCAGCGCGATCAGGTCGTCGTCATAGACCTCCTTCTTGCGGTCGGCGAGCGCCTTGAACCGCACGAAGACGTCGTTCAACTGGTTGTCGCCCAGATCGAAGCCCAACTCCTTCAGCTTCGCGCGCAGCGCCGCCCGGCCCGAATGCTTGCCCATCACCAGATTGGTGGCGTTCAGCCCGATATCCTCGGGGCGCATGATCTCGAAGGTCTCGGCATTCTTCAGCACGCCATCCTGATGGATGCCCGATTCATGGGCAAAGGCGTTCTTGCCGACGATGGCCTTGTTGTATTGCACCGGGAACCCGGACACGGTCGCCACCTTGCGCGAGATCGCCATGATCCGCCGCGTGTCGATGCCCGTGCGGAACGGCATGATGTCGTTCCGGACCTTCAGCGCCATGACGACTTCTTCCAGCGCGGTATTGCCCGCGCGCTCGCCCAGCCCGTTGATCGTGCATTCGATCTGCCGCGCGCCCGCCTCGACCGCGGCCAGCGCATTCGCCGTCGCCATGCCCAGATCGTTGTGGCAATGCGTGGCAAAGATCACCTGATCGGCGCCGGGCACCCGCTCCAGCAGCATCGCGATCAGGTCCGCACTTTCGCGCGGCGCGGTATAGCCCACCGTGTCGGGAATGTTGATCGTGGTGGCGCCGCATTTGATCGCGGTCTCGACCACCCGGCACAGGTAATCGCGTTCGGTCCGCGTCGCATCCATCGGCGACCATTGGACATTGTCGCACAGGTTGCGGGCGTGCGTCACGGTCGCGGCGATCTTCTCTACCATCTCGTCCTGCGTCAGCTTGGTGATGTCGCGATGCAGGGGCGAGGTGCCGATGAAGGTATGGATGCGCGGCCGTTTCGCATGGCTCACCGCTTCCCAGGCGCGGTCGATATCGGCGAAATTGGCACGCGCCAGCCCGCAGATCACCGCCGATTTCGCCTGTTTCGCGATGTCGCGCACCGCCTCGAAATCGCCTTCCGAGGCGATCGGAAACCCCGCCTCGATGATGTCGACGCCCATCTCGTCAAGCATGGCTGCGATTTCCAGCTTTTCGTCATGGGTCATGGTCGCGCCGGGGCTTTGCTCGCCATCGCGCAAGGTCGTGTCGAAGATCAGGACGCGGTCCTGTTCGGTCTGGTCGGTCATGGTGAGAACTCTCGTGTTGGTCTTAGCCGGAAGGGTCTTGGCGCGGAACGGGATCCTCTGAGCGGTCGCGCCGGAACGGCACGCTCAGAGGCGGCTAAGCAGCAGCAGGCCAAGCGGCAGCGCGCGCGGGGCGCGGGCGGCGGCAAGGATATGGGCCTGATGTTCCATGCCGCGCAGTATAGGCATGCAAACGCCAAAGGAAAGCGGAATCGCCGGGCCTTGCGGCCGCCCGCCGCTGCCCTAGCTTGGCCGCGATGAAACGGACCCTTGTCATAGGCGCGTCGGGCGGGATCGGCGCCGCCCTCTGCGCGGCGCTTGCCGACCGGGGCGCATCGGTCACGGCCCTGTCGCGGCGCGAACACGCGCTGGACGTCACCGACGAGGCCAGCATCGCCCGCTGCCTTGGCGCGCTGACCGGCCCGTTCGACCTGATCCTTGTCGCCACCGGCGTTCTGAACGGCGCGGGCCATCCCCCCGAAAAGGCGTTGAGGGCATTGACGCCCGAGGCGCTGGCCCATCACTTCGCCGTCAATGCCGCGGGCCCCCTTCTGGTGCTGAAACATGCTGTCCGACTGATGCCGCGCGACCGCCGCGCGGTCTTTGCCGCGCTGTCGGCCCGGGTCGGGTCCATCGGCGACAACCGGCTGGGCGGCTGGTATGCCTATCGCATGGCCAAGGCCGCGCTGAACCAGGGGCTGCACAGCGCGGCGATCGAGCTTGCCCGCACCCATCCCCGGGCGATCTGCGCAGCCCTCCATCCCGGCACCGTCGCCACGCCCTTCACCGCCGCGCATGCCGCCCGCCACCCGACCGTGCCGCCCGATCAGGCCGCGGCCAACCTGCTGGCCGTTATCGAAGGCCTCGACACAAGCGCAACGGGCGGCTTCTTCGACTGGTCGGGCGCGCCCGTGCCATGGTAGCCCGCCTTGTCCTGATCCTGGGCGACCAGCTTTCGCCCGGCCTCTCGGCGCTGCGGGCGGCGGACAGGGCGCGCGATCTTGTCGTGATGGCCGAAGTCATGGCCGAGGCGTCCCATGTCCGCCACCACCCCAAGAAACTTGCCTTCACCTTCGCCGCCATGCGCAAATTCGCCGCCCGGCTGGCCGCCGCTGGCTGGCGCGTCGCCTATACGCGGCTGGACGATCCCGGCAACACCCAGTCGATCCCGGGCGAGCTTTTGCGCCGCGCCGCCGCCGAAGGCGCGCATCAGGTGCTGGCCACCGAACCCGGCGACTGGCGGCTGATCGCGGCGCTGTCCGACCTGCCGCTGGCGCTGCGCCAACTGCCCGATGACCGTTTCATCGCCAGCCATGCCGAATTCGACGCCTGGGCCGCGGGGCGCAAATCGCTGCGCATGGAATATTTCTACCGCGAGATGCGCCGCAAGACCGGCCTCCTGATGGAGGGCGGCGCCCCCGCGGGCGGCAAGTGGAACTACGATGCCGAGAACCGCAAGCCCGCCGCCCCCGACCTGTTCCGCCACGGCCCCCTGCGCTTCGACCCCGACGACATCGTGCAGGAGGTGCTGACCCTCGTCGAAACCCGCTTTGCCGACAATTTCGGCCAGTTGCGCCCGTTCTGGTTCGCCACCGATGCCGACCAGGCCGAAGCCGCCCTTGCGCATTTCCTGACAACCGCCCTGCCGGGCTTCGGCGACACGCAGGACGCGATGCTGACAGGCGACCGCTTCCTGAACCACGCATTCCTCTCGCCCTATCTGAATGCCGGGCTGCTGGACCCGCTGGACATCTGCCGCCGGGCCGAGGCCGAATACCGCGCGGGCCGGGCGCCCCTGAACGCGGTCGAGGGCTTCATCCGCCAGATCCTCGGCTGGCGCGAATTCGTCCGCGGCATCTATTTCCGCGAAGGCCCCGGCTATCCCACCCGCAACGCCCTGACCCACACCCGCCCGCTGCCCCCGCTCTATTGGGGGGGCGGGACGCAGATGAATTGCATCGCCCAGGCCATCGCCCAGACCCGGGAAGACGCCTATGCCCACCATATCCAGCGGCTGATGCTGACCGGCAATTTCGCGCTGCTGGCAGGCATCGACCCGGGCGCGCTGCATGAATGGTATCTGGCCGTCTATGCCGATGCCCATGAATGGGTCGAGGTGCCCAATACCATCGGCATGAGCCAGTTCGCCGATGGCGGCATCGTCGCGTCCAAGCCCTATGTCTCGTCCGGGGCCTATATCGACCGGATGTCGGATTATTGCCGGTCCTGCCAATATGATGTCCGTCAGAAGACGGGGAAGGGGGCCTGTCCGTTCAACCTGCTCTACTGGCATTTCCTCGACCGCCACCGCGACCGCTTTGCCGCGAATCCCCGGATGGGGCCGATCTACCGCAATTGGGACAGGATGCCCCCCGACCGCCGCGCGACGATCCTGGCCGAGGCGCAGGGCCTGCTCGACCGGCTGGATGCGGGCGGGACGGTCTGACCCCCTCAGCCCAGCAGCGCGCTCAGCGCCAGGAAGAATAGCCCCGACAGCAGCGCGGCGGCCGGCACGGTCACGACCCAGGCGGCGACCACCGTCATGAAATGCGACCGGCGCACCAGCTTGCGGCGGCGCCGCTCGGCCTCGGGCAGGCGTTTCGCGGGCGGGCGGGCCTGCGTGATCGCCCGCACCCGGCGCTCGGCATGCCATTCGCGGAAGAATCCCACGCCGAACACGGCCCCCACCGCGATATGGGTGGAACTGACCGGCAGGCCCAGCCAGGACGCCACGATCACCGTCACCGCCGCCGACAGCGCCACGCAATAGGCCCGCATCGGGTTCAGCTTGGTGATCTGGCTGCCGACCAGCCGGATCAGCTTGGGACCGAACAGCACCAGCCCGAACGAGATGCCGAAGGCCCCGATCACCATCACCCAGACCGGGATCGACACCTGACCGGAAACCGCCCCCTCCTGCTGGGCATGCACGATCGCCGCCAGCGGCCCCACCGCATTGGCCACGTCATTGGCACCATGGGCAAAGGACAACAACGCCGCCGAGACCACCAGCGGAAAGGCGAACAGCGTCTTCAGCGACTTGTTGCGGTTCTCCATCCCGCGCGCCTGGCGCCGGATCGCCGGGATCGCCAGCAGATGACAGACCAGACCCACGGCAAGCCCGATGACCAGCGCATGGCCCATCCCGATGCTGACCACCCGCGACAGGCCCTTGAGCGCCAGATAGGTCGCGAAGGCCCCTGCCATCAGCCCGATCAGCACCGGCACCCAGACCCGCGCGGCGGCGATCTTGTCCTCGACATAGATGATGCGCCACTTGATGAAGGCCAGGATCATGGCCGCGATCACGCCCCCCATCAGCGGCGAGATCACCCAGCTGGCCGCGATCGCGCCCATCATGGGCCATTTCACGGCGCTCAGCCCCGCCGCCGCCACCCCCGCACCCAGCACGCCGCCGACCACCGAATGGGTGGTCGAGACCGGCGCGCCCAGCCAGGTGGCGATGTTCACCCAGATCGCCGCGGCCAGCAGCGCCGACATCATCGCCCAGGTGAAGACCTGCGTATCCGCCACCCTTTCGGGATCGACAATGCCCTTGGAAATCGTCGAGACCACGTCGCCGCCCGCGATCAGCGCCCCCGCGGTTTCGCAGATCGCCGCGATCGCGATGGCGCCCACCATCGACAGCGCATTCGCGCCCACCGCCGGGCCCATGTTGTTGGCCACGTCATTGGCGCCGATATTCAGCGCCATATAGGCCCCGAACCCCGCCGCGGCGACCACGAACAGCATGCCGGGGGTCTGGCCGATCATGACCATCGCCGCCAGCGCGGCCAGCAGGATGAAGGCCAGCGACACGCCCACGCCCACCAGCGGGCGCGAGACATGCATCGTGGCATATTCCACCCGCGAGAGCCGGTTCAGATCCTTGTCGAGCGTGCGCCACTGATCGGGCTTGCTGGTATCGGACATCTCTGGCGGGGCCTTTCGGGGAAGTCTGCGCGGGCGCGGAGGGCCGGGCGGTTCAGGCCGGGAAACCGGCGGAGAAGCTGCCCAGCAGCGCCTTGAGTTCGGGTTCCTCGACCGCCTCGGCGGCCTCGGCCGGGCTCATCCAGCGGCGGCGGCGCTCGGCGCTCTCGGGAAAGAAGTCGTCCAGCGCCGCGACCTCGACGGCGAAGACCTCGACATCGGTGGCGACCGGCACCCCGCCCTTGAGCCGCTTGGTATAGCGATAGCGCCCAACCGGATCGGGGCGGACAAGGCCGGCCCGGACCCCGGCCTCTTCCCAGGCCTCCTGGGCGGCCATGTCCGCGGCGCCATGCCCGGCCTTCGGCCAGCCCTTGGGCAGGATCCAGCGGCCGGTCTCGCGCGAGGTGATCATCAGGATCTCGGGCGCATCGCCCGCCGGGGCGCGGCGATGGCACAGCGCCGCCACCTGAAAGCGCGAGGGGCGCCCCAGGAGCGGCAGCACAAGGTTGGTCCAGACCTGTTTCAGCATGCTCGCCCGCGCAGTGAACCGATCCGTCGCGATAGCACCGATCCGGCGGGCGGGGCAAGCCGATCCCTGGACGCGGCCGCGGAGCGGGGCATTTCGCCCCGGCTGACGCCGGGGCGACCCGGCTGTGTCGTTACGGGTGGTTCTGACAGGGGGTTACAAGGGGTTTGATACCGGAAGAGGGTCGAGGTCCGGGGGCTATCCCGGATGGCCCGGCATTGTCCGGCATTATCGGCCGGGCCGGGACTTCTGCCACCAGGCGGGAAGGGCGCTCTTGCCGGCGCGGCGCTCGGG
>NZ_SLVM01000005.1 GCF_004339675.1 Rhodovulum steppense | reverse complement strand
ACCGGTGCGCTGCTCGCCTGGACCGACCTTACCGGCTGGGAACGCGTATCAGAGACCATTTACATGCTGCACACCGGACAGGGAGCGGCGACGCTTGGCCTCGTTCTGGGGCTGATGGCGCTCGGCGTCCCGGCCATGGGCGTGACTGGCGTTGTCGTCTGGCTCGCGGGACGGAGGGGGCGGCCGCGCATCCGGGGCAATCAGCCCGCGGGACGTGCCCAGACGATCCTGCTCGTCGGCAGCGAGGGCGGCAGCACCTGGGGTTTCGCCGCCACGCTCCACGCCGCACTGACGCAAGCCGGCCAGAGGGTGCACACAGCACCGATGTCGGCCTTCGCGCCAGAACGCTATGCTGCGGCCAACCGGATCATCGTGCTGGCCGCGACCTATGGCGACGGCGCGGCGCCTGCCTCGGCCAAGGGCTTTCTCGACCGGCTGGCAGCAGCCGACCACGCACCCGACGCGCCCCTGGCTGTTCTCGGCTTCGGCGACCGCAGCTTTCCGGCCTACTGCGCCTTCGCCAAGGCTGTCGCGGCTGCCGCCGAGGCGAAGGGCTGGCGGCAGCTCATGGCCATCGACACCATCGACCGTCAGTCGCCGCAGGACTTCGCCCGCTGGGGCCGCGCCCTCGGAGACGCTATGGGGGTCGATCTCGAGCTGTCCCACGAGCCCGTTCGCCCGGCAACCGAGACGCTGACCCTCGTCTCGCGGCGGGACTACGGCGCAGAGGTGCAGGCCCCAACCGCGATCCTTCGCTTCGCCCTGCCGCGCGTCAGCCTGTGGCAGCGGTTCGTCGGGGCGGGCTTCGCCCGGTTCGACGCGGGCGATCTGATCGGCATCATGCCCGAGGGGAGCCCCGTGCCGCGTCTCTACTCGCTCGCCTCTGCGCGCCGCGACGGTTTCATCGAGATTGTGGTCAAGAAGCATCCCGGAGGCCTCGCCTCTGGCCAGTTGACCGCTCTCGAACCCGGCGACACAGTCACCGCCTTCCTCCGCCGCAATCCTGGCTTCCGCACGGGGCGGGGCCGCGCCCCGCTGATCCTGATCGGCGCAGGCACAGGGATCGGACCTCTGGCGGGCTTCGTGCGCGGCAATGCCGGGCAGCGGCCCGTCCACCTGTTCTTCGGCATGCGTCATCCCGCCAGCGACTTCTTCTACGGCGAGGAGCTGCGCGCCTGGCAGAAAGAGGGCCGTCTGACCCGTCTGGTCACGGCCGTCTCGCGCGGGACACGACCGCACTACGTCCAGGACGTGCTTCGCGGGGACGCGGCGCAGGTCGCTCAGCTCATCCGCGACGGGGCCCGTGTGATGGTCTGCGGTGGACGCGATATGGCGGCGGGTGTGGCGGATGCGCTGGCAGAGATCCTTGCACCGACCGGGCTCACCCCAGCGGCTCTGAAGACGGAGGGGCGGTATGTCGAAGATGTCTACTGAAAGTGTGCGCTTTGCCCTGAACGGCCCGACCATGGGCACGCGCTGGTCGGCGCTCTTCTTCGCGCCGGATGGCTTCGATCCGGCGCCGGTCGAGGCAGCGCTGCAGGCGGCCACGGGCGAGGTCGACGCGCAGATGTCCACATGGAACGCGGGCAGCGATCTGATGCGCCTGAACGGAGCGCCTGTTGGCGCTGGGGTCATGGTACCGGATCGGCTGAGCGAGGTTCTCCGACTTGGTCTGGAGATCGGTCTTGCCTCTGGCGGGGCCTTCGACATCGGCATGGGCGACGCGGTGACGGCCTGGGGGTTCGGGTCCGAAGCAGCGGCGCCCGAGCGCATCCGCGGCGCCATGACGGCCAGACGTGTGCCCACCCATCAGGCGCTCGAGATCGACAGGACGACAGGTCTCGTCCGCAAGACTTCGCCGCTGGCGCTGGACCTCAATGGCATCGCCAAGGGGTATGGCGTCGACCGGCTGGCCGAGACGCTGGCGGTGCATGGGATCGATGACGCGCTTGTCGGCATCGACGGGGAGATGCGTGCGCTCGGGCTCCGGCCTGACGGGGAAGCATGGACCATCGCTGTAGAAGCGCCTGACCCCGCCCGCCGCGCGCGCCATACCATCCTCGCGCTGCAGGACGCCGCCGTGGCGACCTCGGGGGACTACCGGCACTGGGTCGAGGTGCAGGGCCGCCGCCTGTCGCACACCATGGACCCCGCGCGCGGCGCCCCACTGATCGCGTCGCCCGCCTCGGTGACGGTCGTCGCCCGGACCTGCGCCGAGGCGGATGCGTGGGCGACGGCGCTGATGGTAAAAGGAAGCTTGGAGGGCGCGATGTTGGCGCGTAGATGTAACTTGAACGCTCTTTTTATTGATCGTGAGGGCGATCATCTTCGCGAAACGAGAGTGGGACGGCTGTTCGAGACCCGTCCGGATCCCGAGCGCGTGAACTGACGCCGGGACATGCACCAGATGACACCCTTGTTTCATGATCGCCTGAACGTCGCCCTGCTGAGCATGGCATTGCTCGGCTTGGTATCCGGCCTCGTCCTATGGCTGGTGGGGCAGCCGGACCTTGCCGGGATTGCGTGGGCGGCCGGTGTCATCCCGGTTCTCTTGGCGCTCTGCGTCGAGATCGTGCGCAGCCTGGCACAAGGCGAGGTCGGGCTGGACATCGTCGCGGCGCTGTCGATGTCCGCAGCACTGCTGTTCGGGGAAACCCTTGCGGCGGCAGTCGTGGCGCTGATGTATTCGGGCGGCACCTTCCTAGAGAGTTTCGCTCAAGGTCGCGCCCGGCGAGAGATGAGCGATCTTCTGTCCCGCGTGCCCCGGACCGCGACGCGGCATCGCAACGGCGCTCTGGATGAAGTCCCGCTCGACGACATTGCGCCGGGCGATCTGCTGCTGATCCGGCAGGGCGACGTGGCCCCCGTGGACGGGACGGTCCAGAGCGCCGGCGCGATGCTCGACCAGTCCGCGCTGACCGGCGAGTCGATGCCCGTCCGTCTGGCGCAGGGGCAGGACGTGATGAGCGGCTCGACCAATGCGGGCGAGGCCTTTGACCTGCGTGTCACACGGCGCGCGGCGGACAGCACCTATGCCGGGATCGTCCGGCTGGTCGAGGCGGCGCAGAAATCCAAGGCGCCAATGGCGCGGTTGGCCGACCGTTACTCGCTGCTGTTCCTCGCCGTGACCGTCGCGTTGGCAACCGCCGCCTGGTGGTTCACGGGCGATCCGATCCGGGCAGTTGCGGTATTGGTGGTGGCGACGCCGTGCCCGCTGATTCTCGCCGTTCCGGTGGCGTTGGTGGCCGGTCTGTCGCGCGCGGCGCATTTCGGGGTGCTGATCAAGGGCGCGAAACCGCTCGAGGCGCTGGCCCGGATCACGACGCTGATCCTCGATAAGACCGGCACGCTGACCGACGGACGCCCGCAGATCGTGTCGATCGACCGGCATGGCGATTTGTCCGAGGAGGACATTCTGTACTTCGCGGCAGCGCTCGATCAGGCATCCAAACACCCGATCGCACAGGCCATCGTCGGGGTGGCCCAGGCGCGCGGGATCGTCTTGCCGATCCCCGCGAGCGTGGTCGAGACGCCCGGCGAAGGCGTTGCGGGCACAATCGACGGACGCAGGGTTGTGGTCGGCGGCGCAGGTTTCGTGGCAGCGCAGCTTGGCGTCGCCGACCCCGAAAGCACGGTGGTCGAGGCCGGATCGGTGGTGGTTTCGCTAGGCGTCGACGGGAAACTGGCCGGCCACATCGTGATGGCCGACGCATTGCGCGCTGGCACGGCCGAACTGCTTTCAGGGCTTCGACGGCTGGGCGTCGGCCGTATCCTGCTGGCGACAGGCGATCGCCGCGCCGTTGCCGAGGCCGTGACCGAAGGGCTAGGCCTCGATGCCGTGCGCGCCGATCTGACCCCCGACCAGAAAGTCCTTCTGGTCCTGACCGAGCGGAAGAACGGCCCGGTCATGATGGTGGGCGACGGTGTCAACGACGCGCCCGCGCTGGCTGCCGCCTACATCGGTGTTGCGATGGGCGCGCGTGGGGCGGCGGCTTCGGCCGAAGCGGCCGATGTCGTGCTGCTGGTCGATCACCTGGATCGCCTTCTGCCAGGGATCGAGATCGCGCAACGATCCCGCCGCATCGCCGTTGAGAGCGTCGTGGCCGGGATTGGTCTCTCTGTCGCGGGCATGGTTGCCGCCGCGTTCGGCTACCTGTCCCCGGTGCAGGGCGCGCTCCTGCAGGAGTTGATCGACGTGGCGGTCATCCTCAACGCATTGCGGGCGCTCAGGATCGTGCCGGGTCACGTAGGCCAGATCGAGGGCAGCCCTGACGATACAGCGGCTCGCCGCCCGCCCACGTCGACATTCACCGCAACATAACCCGGAAGGCCCTTTTGAGATGAGCAGACTTTCCCATGCCGAAATTCACATGGTTCATCGCATCGGCTGGTTGCGCGCCGCTGTGCTCGGTGCGAACGATGGTCTCGTTTCCACAGCGAGCCTCGTCGTCGGGGTCGCTGCGGCGGGATCCGGGCGTCCAGAGATCCTGATCGCGGGCCTTGCCGGGCTCGTCGCCGGGGCGATGTCGATGGCTGCTGGCGAATACGTCTCCGTCAGTTCACAGACCGATGCAGAGCAGGCCGATATCGCGCGCGAAACCCGCGAACTGAGGGAAACACCCGAGGCCGAGCTCGACGAGCTCACACGCATCTACGTTGCGCGCGGGCTTGACGATGGCCTCGCGCGCCAGGTCGCGATTCAACTAACCGAGAAAGACGCGCTTGGCGCCCATGCGCGTGACGAGTTGGGCATCTCGGAAACCGTGACCGCGCATCCCATCCAGGCGGCTCTGGTCTCGGCGGCGACCTTCGCTGTCGGGGCGGTCATCCCGCTCATCATCGCGGCGCTTGTGCCTGCCGCACAGATCACGCTCATCGTCGCGGCCACGACCCTCTTGGCGCTTTCTGTGCTCGGCGGGCTCGGGGCGTCGGTTGGCGGTGCCGGGATCATCAAGGGAGCCATTCGCGTCACCTTCTGGGGCGCCCTCGCCATGGCAGCGACAGCAGCCGTGGGTATGCTCTTCGGCGTGACAGTCGGCTAGGCAGGGTGATGCGTAGGCGTTGGCGGAGTGCCACCACCAAGGCATCGAAACATCGGCTGAATGACATGGCCGCTAATCGCGGTCAATAAAATCAATGGTTTAAGGTGGAGAAGGTTGGATATCAGGCCCATCCCCTCCGCCACATTCAGCTACTGAATCCGTCCAAGGGCCCCGATTGGGGCCTTTTTTCTTTTTGTTTCAAAGGGCGGTGGCAAGGTCATCCGCCCTTCGGAGACTCAGCGGTTGACGCAGGATGGGTCGGCCCCTCGCGTCGTCCTCGCGGATGCCCTGGGTGGCGATGGCCGGGTGATGGACGGCAAACGACGAAGAGATGCACTTGCTGCGCTCGAGGCATTGGATCTCTCTCTGGCATTCCACAAGGAGTTGGTCCGCAGAATGGAAGAGTTCCCTGCGTGCCAAGCCGAGGCCAATCAGCTGGAAGCCCAAATATTGATTTCTGAAGCTGCCACCGAGCACCTGATCCGCGAGCATCTGCCTTACGTTCGGCGGTTTGCCTCGCGGAACGTGGATGAAGGCGAGGATCCAGAGGACGTCTTCCAGGTGGCGATCATCGGCCTGCAGCGCTCCACAAGGCGATTTGATCCTGAACGTGGTTATCGCTTCCTCATTTACGCCACTTACTGGATGCGACAGGCCATCACGCGATGGCGCGCTGATGAAGGCGCGGCGATCCGCATCGACGGCAGCAAGACCGGGCTCGAACTGCCAGGGATCGTCGATCAGGTCTGGTCGAAGGCGCCGGTCATCGTGGGCGCGCACGATACCGGCCCGCTGATCCGCTCGAAGGATGGTTTCTGGCTGGCGATCCCGCTGCCCGCCGCAGGCAAGTCCCTGCGGGGGGCAGGATCACGCCCGGCGAATGGGAGCGCCGCCGTGGCCTGCGCCTGCGCTTCGTCTATCGCCGGACGGGCCCGAGCCTGCTGGTCGCCGAGGGGCGGCTCAACACGAAGGGCCAGGCGGTGGTGTCGCGCTCGAAGACCGGGCGCGGCAAGGTCACCGCGCCGATCTTTCTGCTAGTGCCGCAGGTGAAGCTGCCGAAGCGGCTGGACCTCGCGCGGGATGCAGACCGGGCGTTGGACAGCGTGCCGGGGCTGATAGTCGCGAATTGGGTGGACGAAAGGATTCGATGATCAGGCGCGCGCCTCGACCTCTCGCTCTTCTTGCGCCGCGCGGCGCCGACGACGGGGCTCCTCCGTATCTCCGAGCCCCTCGAGGGCGACCGGAGCCTTGCCGGGGAATTCGACCATCAGCTTGAGGTTGCCACCCATCGCACGCACGTAGCTCGTGAGCGTCGAGAGGAGCAGATCGCTCTGACGCTCGTATTTCGCCACCGTCGCCTGCTGGATGCCGAGAGTTTCGGCAAGTTGGACCTGCGTCATCTCCTTGGCTTTCCGCAGCTCCTGCAGTGTCAGGTATTCTGTATGCAGACGATCCGCCTCGGCCTCGACGCCTGCACGCCGGGCGGGATCGAGGGAAGCCAGCTTGTCCTTGAGGGTCCGAGCCATGATCGTCATCCTTTCCGTGTCGCGAGGTGGCGGTCGAACCGTTCATCGGCCCGGGCGATCAGCTGCTTGTAGAAGCGCTTCTCGCTGCCACCTGATTTGTCCCCGCCGACAAGCAGGATCGCCTGCCGGTCGGGATCGAATGTGAAGGCGATGCGCCATACGCCGTCAGCGGCATTGCAGCGCAATTCCTTCATGTTCGCGTGCTTCGACCCCGTCAGGGTGTCAGCATGCGGTCGACCGAGCGATGGCCCCTCGCGTTCCAGCAGGAGCGCGCGTGCCAGGATCGCGTCCTGCACCTCTTGCGGGAGTTCGTCGAACTCCGGCTCGAACTCCTCTGCGAACGAAACGGTCCACGGCATCCGGGCCTCATGTCTTGGAGGCTATATAGCCTTGAAGCACTAATTTTGCAATAACGACTCTCAGAGCGTCCGTACATGCCAACCCCCCGCGAAACCATCCTCGCCGCGCTGCACGCGCGGCTCTCGGCGCTGCCCGCAACCACCCTGCGCGGCGAGGTACTGCCCGAGCGCGTGCCGGCCAACGGCCTGCTGATCCTGCGCGATGGCGAGCCAGGGGAGCCTGAGGTCACGCTGTCGCCGCTGCGCTATCACTACCAGCACCGTGCCGAGATCGAGGCGGTCGTACAGGGCGCAGCGCGTGACACCGCCTTCGACACGCTGACCGCCAGCATCGGCGCGGCACTCAGCGCCGACCGGACGCTGGGCGGCCTCTGCGACTGGGTCGAGGCGGAAGCGCCGCGCCCGGTCGATCTGCCGGTCGAGGGCGCGGCCAGCCTGAAGGCCGCCGTGATCCCGGTGGTGCTGCACTATTCCACGGCCGATCCGCTCGGCTGCGATCGAGTACTTTTTCACTGTTCGCCACGTCTATGCTGGCGGTCTCAAGGATCGTGGGATGCCCGGTGATGCGATGGCGGGCGTGAACAACATCTTCGGTTCCGAGGCCGGGGTGATGGGGATAGAGCAGCGTCAATCGCGGCGCGTGGTACAGCTGCGCATAGGCCATCATCTGATACACGTCGGCCTGCGAGACGCCTTGCTTCGGATCATCTATCCGCGAGGATATCCGCTTCCACTTGGTATCGATGACGTGGGTTACCGTAATCCCCTTGACCTTCTTCGGCTTGGAGGACTCGACCAATTGGGCCTGTGGCGTTCCCGCGAGGATCGCGTTCACGTAGGCGACGGAATAGTTGTTCGCGTTCTGGCTCGACACCCTCAATGCGTTCATTGGTTCCGATGTCCCGAGGATAAAGGGGGTCGTGCATATCATGGGGCTGGAGTGGTCCCCCGTGCTCCATGGGCTTCCCGTGCCGCGGCACTAATCCGGCACGCCGCTTCCGCTGAAATCCAGGTCGGGTGCGCACATCAACAGCCGCATGCCGATGATCTTGCGCGACGGCGCCAGGCACGAACCGTCATCCTGATCGAGTTGCTGGCGCGGGTACCGCGTGCGCGTGTCCTTTAGGCGCGGGGATGGGCGGCCTCGTAGACCTCCATCAGGCGGGCGGTGTCGACGGCCGTATAGGCCTGGGTGGTCGAGAGCGAGGCATGGCCCAGAAGTTCCTGGATCGCGCGCAGGTCGCCGCCTGCGGCGAGCAGATGCGTGGCGAAGCTGTGGCGCAGGGCGTGCGGCGTGGCGGTGGCGGGCAGGCCGAGCCGCCCCCGCGTCTGTTCCATCGCGCGGGCGACGAGACGGGCATTGAGCGGGCCGCCGCGGGCACCGCGAAAGAGCGGCGCGTCGGGGGCCAGTTCGAACGGGCAGAGCCGCAGATATGCGGCGACCGCCTCGCGCGCGGCGGGCAGGACGGGCACGATGCGTTCCTTGCCGCCCTTGCCGACGATGCGCAGGCTGTCGGGCAGGGGCGCGTCGCGGCGCAGAAGGCCCAGCGCCTCGGAGATGCGCAGCCCGCAGCCATAAAGCAGGGTGACCACCGCCCCGTCGCGCGCCGCGATCCAGGGGGCGCGCGCGCTGTCGCCGACCGTGTCGAGCACCGCGCGGGCGGCATCCTCGGCCAGCGGGCGGGGCAGCTTGCGCCGGATCTTGGGCGCGCGCACCGACAGAACGGCGGTCGGCTCGAACCCCTCGCGCCGCCCATACCAGCGGAAGAAGCCCTTGACCGCCGACAGCGCCCGGGCGAGCGAGCGTGCGCCCAGCCCCCGGCCGCGTTCATGCGCCATCCAGGCGCGCAGGTCGCGCAACTCGATCGCGGCCAGCCGCGCAGGCCCCGCGGGCGCGCCGTCATATTCCGCAAGGAAGGCCAGAAAGCCGGTCACGTCCGCGCCATAGGCGCGGATCGTGTTCGCCGCCGCGCCGTTCAGCGCGCGTTCCTCGGCCAGCCAGTCCGACAGCGCCGTCCGCGCGGCGGGGCTGAGCGCAAGGCTCATCCCAGGAAGCGGCGCATCGCCCGTTCGACGAGGCCCGCGAAGAAGGTCAAGAGGTCCGTGCCCTGGTTCGGCGCGAATTGCTGCGCATCCTCGGAGCCCATGGCCAGCATGCCCGGCAGCCGGTCGGGGCCGAAATCCAGCCTGAGCAGCGCCTCGGACCGGATCGGGCTGCGCCTGTCGCCGTAAAGCGCGCCGTTTTCCGGCAGCTTCTGGCGCAGGGTCACGACGCGCGCGCCGCGCCCATGCAGACCGCCCGCATAAGCCTCGACAAAGCCTTCTGGGGCGAGTTGCACCACCGCGCCCAGCCGGGACAGCGCCTCGGCCGCGTCGCCCTGGTGGCTTTCCAGCACCAGCCGCAGGCCGTCGAGCCGCAGGATCGCGGCCACCTCGCCCGAGAGCGTGGCGATGAAGTCCGGAAAATCCCCGGGTTCCAGCAGGGCCAGCGCGGCGCGGTGGATCTGGTTGGTGCCCGACAGGTTCTCGTAGGCGGCGGCGATGACGGAGCGGTGGGTTTCCTCCAGCCGGTCGAGCCGGGCCTCGAGCCGTTCCATCGCGATGCCGCGCAGATCGACGATATTGGCGCCCATCATCCGTTCGTTCGCGGCGACAAGCGCGCGCATCACGTCCGGGTCGTCGAGGATCACGTCGGGATCGGCCAGAATCTGCGCGCGAAGATTGTCCGCGACGGCGGGGGAGCTGCTCATGTCTGCCTCGTTGTTATGGTCGTTTTGAACGACCTTACACCAAGGCTACAGGATTTTCTGCCCCGTTTTTTCCCAATCCGCCAGGAACGTGGCCAGACCCTTGTCGGTCAGCGGATGGGCGGCCATCTGTTTCAGCACACCGGGGGGCGCGGTGACCACATCGGCGCCGATCTTCGCGGCGTCGGTCACATGGTTGACCGTGCGGATCGAGGCGGCCAGTATCTGCGTCCCGAAGCCGTAATTGTCAAAGATCGTCCTTATGTCGGCGATCAGGTCCATGCCGTCGAGATTGATGTCATCGAGCCGCCCGATGAAGGGCGAGACGAAGGTTGCGCCCGCCTTGGCGGCCAGAATCGCCTGCGCGGCGGAAAAGCAGAGCGTGACATTGACCATGTGCCCCTCGCCGCTGAGCGCCTTGCACGCCTTGAGCCCGTCCCAGGTCAGCGGCACCTTGACCGCGATATTGGGGGCGATCCGGGCAAGCTTGCGGCCCTCCTCGATCATCGCGGGCGCCTCGGTCGCGATCACCTCGGCCGAGACGGGGCCGGAGACGATGCCGCAGATCTCGCGCGTGACCTCGAGGATGTCGCGGCCCGATTTCAGGATCAGCGAGGGGTTGGTGGTCACGCCATCGGCCATGCCGAGATCGTTGAGTTCGCGGATCGCGTCCACATCGGCGGTATCGACGAAGAATTTCATGGGGCTGCCTCGGGGCTGGATGCGTCTTGTCGCGCCCGTGATAGCCGAGGCGGGGATCGGGCGGAACCCCGTCTTTGGGCGGCCCGCGCATGGCTGATCGGTTCGCCGAAGGGGCGCGGGTGGGCGTGCTGACGGCCGAGCGGCTGGACCGGGTGCTGGATTACCTGGCGCCCGAGGGGGGCTGCGGGACGGGCGATTTCGTCGAGGTGCCGCTGGGCCCGCGCCGGGTGCTGGGCGTGGTCTGGGGGGCGGGCGAGGGCGGCTTTGACGCCGCGAAGCTGCGCGCGGTGACCCGGGTGCTGGATGCCGCGCCGATGCGGGACGAATTGCGCGCCTTCCTGGAGCGGGCGGCGGATTACACGCTGACGCCGCTCTCGGCGATGCTGCGGCTGGCGACGCGGGCGCCGGGGCTGGGGGATGCGCCCTCGATGCAGAAGATCTATCGCCGGGGCGCGGGCCTGCCGTGGCGGATGACAGAGCCGCGGGCGCGGGTGATCGAGTTGCTGGAGGGCTATGGCGGGCTGGCCTTCACGCTGGGGGAACTGGCGGGCGAGGCGGGCGTGTCGCCGACGGTCGTCAAGGGGCTGGTGGCCAGCGGCGCGGTGCTGGAGGAGGACACGCCGCGCGACCGGCCCTATCCGCTTCTCGATCCGGCCCGGCCGGGGCTGGCGCTGGAAGGGGACCAGGCGGCGGCGGCGGCGCGGCTTTGCGCGGGCGTGGCGGGCGGGGGCTATGGCACGACGCTGCTGAAGGGGGTGACCGGGTCGGGCAAGACCGAGGTCTATCTGGAGGCGGTCGCGGAATGCCTGAGGAAAGGACGGCAAGCCCTTGTCCTGCTGCCGGAAATCGCGCTGACCGCCGAGTTCCTCGCGCGGGTCGAGCGCCGCTTCGGCGCGCGGCCGGCGGAGTGGCATTCGGGGGTCACCATGGTCGAGCGTCGGCGGTTGTGGCGGATGGTCGGGCGGGGCGAGGCGCAGTTGGTGGTGGGGGCGCGCTCGGCGCTGTTCCTGCCGTTCCGCGATCTGGGGCTGATCGTGGTCGATGAGGAACATGACAGCTCCTACAAGCAGGAGGAGGGCGCGCTTTACAATGCCCGCGACATGGCCGTTTTGCGCGCCACGCTGGCCTCGGCGCAGGTGGTGCTGGCCTCGGCCACGCCGTCGCTGGAAAGCTGGGCCAATGCCGAGGCGGGGAAATATGCCCGCCTCGATCTGAGCGCGCGGTTCGGTCCGGCGGAACTGCCCGAGATGGCGACGATCGACATGCGGGCCGAGGATGTGCCCGCGGGGCGCTGGATCTCGCCCAGGCTTCAACGGGCGGTGGCGGCGCGGCTGGCGGCGGGGCGGCAGTCGCTGTTGTTCCTGAACCGCCGGGGCTATGCGCCGGTCACCGTCTGCCGGGCTTGCGGGCACATGATCGGCTGCGATCACTGCGATGCGCGGATGGTGGAGCATCGCTTTCTGAAACGCCTCGTCTGCCACCAATGCGGCGAGACGAAACCGATCCCCGAGACTTGCCCCTCCTGCGGTGCGGCGGACAAGCTGGCCCCGGTCGGCCCCGGCGTCGAGCGGCTGGCCGAGGAAACCGCGGCGCTGTTCCCCGGGGCGCGGGTGGCGGTGCTGTCCTCGGACCTGTTCACCACCGCGCGGGCGTTGAAAGCGCAGATCGAGGCCATCGCGGGCGGCGAGGCCGACATCATCATCGGCACGCAACTTGTTGCGAAGGGGCATAATTTCCCGCTTTTGACCCTGGTGGGCGTGATCGACGCGGATCTGGGGCTGCAAGGGTCCGACCTGCGCGCGGCGGAGCGAACCTTCCAGTTGATGCGGCAGGTGGCGGGGCGCGCGGGGCGGGGGGCCGAGCAGGGCGTGGCGCTGTTGCAGACCTTTCAGCCCGAGCATCCGGTGATCCGCGCGATCCTGACCGGCGACGAGGAAGGGTTCTGGCGGGCCGAGGCGGCCGAGCGGCGCGCGGCGGGGATGCCGCCCTATGGGCGGCTGGCGGGGATCATCCTTTCGGCGCCCGAGGCGCGGGCGGCCTTCGATCTGGGCACCCATCTGGCGCGCAACGACGCGGCGCTGCGCCGGATCGGCGCGCAGCTTTACGGCCCCGCGCCCGCACCGATCGCGCGGATCCGCGGCCGCCATCGGGTGCGGCTGCTGGTCAAGGCGGCCAAGGGCGCGCCCCTTCAGGCGGCGATCCGCGACTGGCTGGCCCCCGTGAAGCTGCCCGCGCAGGTGCGGCTGGCGGTCGATATCGACCCGCAGAGCTTTTTCTGAGGCCGCGCCCCGGGCGTGCAGTTGATGCGGGCGGGTGCAAGGCGCTAGACAGCGCCTGAGCCTGCCCGGCCAGCGGCGCGGGACGGGCAGGCGGGGGCGGCGATGACGGGCGAACTGGTGATGATCCTGGGGCTGCTGGGGGTGGCCCTGGTGCTGTTCGCGCTGGGAAGGCCGCGGATGGATGCGGTCGCGCTGATGCTGGTGGCGGTGCTGCCCTTTACCGGCGTCGTGTCGGTGCCCGAGGCGCTGTCGGGCTTTTCCGATCCTTCCGTGATCCTGATCGCCGCGCTGTTCGTGATCGGCGATGCGCTGGTGCGCACGGGGGTCGCGCAATGGATCGGCGACCGGATGGTGCGGGCCGCGGGCGGGCGCGAGACGCGGCTGATCGCCTTCCTGATGCTGGCCGCGGCCGGGCTGAGCGCGGTGATGAGTTCCACCGGCGTCGTCGCGATCTTCGTGCCCATCGTGCTGCGCATCGCGCGCGCGGCGCGGGTGGCGGTGGGGCGGCTGATGATGCCGCTGTCGATGGCGGCGCTGATCAGCGGGATGCTGACGCTGGTCGCCACGCCGCCCAACATGGTCGTCAACGCCGCGCTGGTGCGCGAGGGGCATGAGGGGTTCGGGTTCTTCGCCTTTACCCCGTTCGGATTGCCGATCCTGGTTCTGGCGATCCTTTACATGCTGGCGGTGCGGGGCTGGCTGACAAGGGGGGAGGATGCGCCGCCGCCGCGCCGTCTGCGGATGCGGGATCTGGCGGCGAGCTATGCCCCGGACGGGCGGCTGGCGCGGTTGCAGGTCGGCGCGGGATCGGCGCTGGCGGGGCAGAGCCTGGATGCGCTGGACCTGCCCGCGCGGGCCGGGATCACGGTGGTCGCGATCGAGCGGCGCGGGCGGCTGGGCGCCGAACTGGTCGAGCCGGTGGCGGCAACCCGGCTGCAAACGCAGGACATCCTGTGGCTGGGCGTGGTCGGCGAAGGGTTCGACGCGGCGGCGTTTGCCGCGGGCAACGGGCTGACCCTGCTGCCGCTGAGGGGGCGGGACCTGGCGCGGCCGGGGCGGGAATACGGGCTGGTCGAGGCGATGGTGCCGCCCGGGTCGGCCTTTGCCGGTCGTTCGCCTGCCGCGGCACGGATGCGCGACGTTCTGGGGCTTTCGGTGATCGCGGTCCGGCGCGGGCAGGCGGTGCTGCCCGGTCCCGCCTCGGACAATGCGCTGCGCGAGGGGGACACGCTGCTGCTGGCCGGGCCGTGGCGGGTGATCCGTCCGCTGGCGGGGCAGCGGCGCGATCTGGTGCTGCTGGACCTGCCCGAGGAGGCCGAGGAATTCGTGCCCGAGCGGCGCCGCGCGCCGATTGCGGTGGCCGTTCTGCTGGGCGTGGTGGCGGCGATGGCGACGGGGGTGGTGCCGAATGCGCAGGCCGCGTTGCTGGGCTGTCTGGCGCTGGGGCTGTTCGGGGTGATGGACACGCGGTCGGGCTATCGGGCGATCAGCTGGCAGACGCTGGTGCTGATCGCCGGGATGATGCCCTTTGCGCTGGCCTTGCAGCGCACGGGCGGGGTCGATCTGGCGGCCAATGCGGCGCTTGAGCTGATCGGGCCGGGCGAGCCGCGGCTGTTGCTGGCGGCGCTGTTTGTCGCGACGACGACGCTCAGCCTGTTCATCTCGAACACGGCGACGGCGGTGTTGATGGCGCCCGTCGCGCTGGCGATTGCGCAGGGGCTGGGCGCCTCGCCCTATCCGTTCGCGATGTGCGTGGCGCTGGCGGCCTCGACCGCATTCATGACGCCGGTCTCCTCGCCGGTGAACCTGCTGGTGCTGGCGCCGGGGGGATACCGGTTCATGGATTTCGTGCGGATCGGCACGCCGTTCACCGTGGTCACGCTGGTCGTGTCGGTGACGCTGTTGCCGATCCTGCTGCCGCTGGGGATCGCGCCCTGAGGCCTACAGGCTTTGCGCCAGCGCGGTGCCCAGCTTGGTCACGATCTCGTCGATATGGGTGTCTTCCAGGATGAAGGGCGGCGCCAGGAGCACGTGGTCGCCCTGCCGCCCGTCGATCGTGCCGCCCATCGGGTAGCAGATCAGACCGGCCTCGAAGGCGGCGGCCTTGAGGCGGGCGTGCAGCTTGCGGGCGGGGTCGAAGGGCTGTTTCGTCTCGCGATCCGCGACGAGTTCGAGCCCGAGGAACAGGCCGCGCCCGCGGATATCGCCGATATGGGGGTGCTGGCCGAAGGCGTCCTCCAGCGCGGTGCGCAGGCGGGCGCCCATGGTCCGGGCGCGGGCAACCAGACCGTCATCGGTCAGCCGCCCCAGCACCGCCAGCGCGGCGGCGGCGGCGGCGGGGTGGCCCATATAGGTGTGGCCGTGCTGGAAGAAGCCGGAGCCTTCGGCGATGGCGTCATGGATCGCGGCGGTGCACAGCATCGCGCCGACCGGCTGATAGCCCGCGCCCAGCCCCTTGGCGATGGTCAGGATGTCGGGGGCGATGCCGTCCTGGGTGCAGGCGAACAGCGTGCCGGTGCGGCCCATGCCGCACATCACCTCGTCCAGGATCAACAACACGCCGTAAGTATCACAAATATCTCGGATTCGGTGGAAATAGCCCTCGACGGCGGGCACCGCGCCCAGCGTGGCGCCGACGACGGGTTCGGCGACGAAGGCCAGCACGGTTTCGGGGCCGAGGCGAAGGATCTCGGCCTCCAGCTCGTTGGCGACGCGATGGCCATACGCGGCCGCGCTTTCGCCCGGATCCTGGCCGCGATAGGCGTAGCAGGGGGCGATATGGGTGGTTTCGATCATCAGCGGGGCAAAGGGTTCGCGCCGCCACATGTTGCCGCCGGTGGCCAGCGCGCCCAGCGTGTTGCCGTGATAGCTTTGCCGTCTTGCGATGACCCGGTGGCGGGCGGGCTGGCCGGTTTCCAGCGCGTATTGGCGGGCGAGTTTCAGCGCGGCCTCGACCGCCTCGGAGCCGCCGGAGACGAGATAGACCCGGTCCAGCCCCTCGGGCGCGTGCGCGATCAGCGCGTCGGCCAGCCGCTCGGCGGGGTCGGAGGTGAAGAAGCCGGTATGGGCAAAGGCCACGCGGTCGAGTTGCGCCCTGATCGCCGCGGTGACCGCCGCATCGGAATGGCCAAGGCAGGACACCGCCGCCCCGCCGGATCCGTCGAGATAGCGTTTGCCTGTCGTATCAACGAGATAAACACCGTCGCCGTGGTCGATGACGGGCAGGCGGGCGCGGGAGTTGCGGGGGAAGATATGGGACATGGGGGCTTTCGGACGCGAGTCGCGGGGAATGGTTCAACGCAAAAGTGAAACAGACGTTTCAGGAATTGACAACGCGCAAAACGGTTGAAACGCTATGTTTCAGCGAATCTGACAGGGGTGCGGATGCCGGAGGGGCCATCCATCGAGGACAAGATCGCCGCGGAATACGGCACGCTCAGCGCCAAGCTGCGCGATGCCGCCGATTACGTCGCGGCGAACCCGGTGGATGTGGCGACGCGCTCGCTGCGCGCAATCTCGGCCTCGTCGGGGCTGGCGCCTGCGACGTTCTCGCGGCTGGCGCGTGCGCTGGGCTTTGCCAGCTACGAGGAAATGCGCGAGCTGTCCCGCAACGCGGTCGGGCGGCGCTATGTCAGTTTCTCCGAGCGGGTGCGCCGCTTGCAGGCCGAGGCGGGGGCGGGCGAGCGGCCGCCCTTCCTGATGCGGCAGGCCAGCGCCTGTGCGTCGAATATCGAGGCGATGACCCGGCTGATCGACCCCGAACGGCTGGAAGACGCGGTCGAGCGGCTGCATGGCGCGCGCCATGTGGTGCTGTTCGGCGCGCTGGGCTCGACCGGGATCGTCGAATACATGGCCTATATGGGCAATTACTTTGCCGCGAACTGGCGGCTGGCGGGGCGGATGGGGGCGTCGCTGGCAAGTGCCATGGCCGATCTGACGGCGGCGGATGCGCTGGTCGTGCTGACCAAGCCGCCCTTTGCGCGGCGGTCGATTCTGGCCGCCGAGATGGGGCGAGAGCGCGGGGCCTATGTGGTGGTGATCACCGATACCCATGCCTGCCCGGCGTTGAAATGGGCCGATCAGGGTTTCATCCTGCCCTCGGAAAGCCCACATTTCTTTTCGTCCTATGCCGCAAGCCTGGTGCTGGCCGAGACCATCATCGGGATGATGGCGGCCCGGGCGGGTCCGGAGGCCAAGGCCCGGATCGAAGAGGTGGAAGCGCGCAATCACCGTCTGGACGAACTCTGGAGCGCGTGAGCGAAGACCGACAAGCAAACCAAATCCAACGAAGGGAGTATCCTTGATGCTTGCGAAACTGAAACTGACCGCCGCGGCGGCCGCCTTGGGCGCGATGGCCGCCCCCGTGGCTGCCGACGAGTTCATCACTATCGGCACCGGCGGCGTGACCGGTGTCTATTATCCCGCGGGCGGCGCGATCTGCCGTCTGGTCAACAAGGACCGGCGCGATCATGGCATCCGCTGTTCGGTAGAATCCACGGGCGGGTCGGTCTACAACCTGAAGACCCTGCGCGCGGGCGAACTGGAATTCGGCGTGGTGCAGTCGGACTGGCAGTTCCATGCCTACAATGGCAGTTCAGAGAATTTCGAGGCCGATGGCCCGTTCGAAGGGCTGCGCGCGGTCTTCGCGCTGCATCCCGAGCCGTTCACCGTGGTCGCCCGTGCCGATGCCGGGATCGCGAATTTCGAGGATCTCAAGGGCAAGCGGGTGAATGTCGGCAATCCAGGCTCCGGCCAGCGCGGCACGATGGAAGTGGTGATGGAGGCGCTGGGCTGGACCAGTGCCGATTTCGCCCTTGCCGCCGAGCTGCGCCCCGCGGAACAGAGCCAGGCGCTGTGCGACAACCAGATCGACGCGATGGTCTACACGGTCGGCCACCCCTCGGGCTCGATCCAGGAGGCGACGACGGCCTGCGATTCGGTGCTGGTCAATGTCGCGGGCGAGGTGATCGAGACGCTGATCGAGGAGCGCCCCTACTATCGTCACGCGACGATCCCGGGCGGGATGTATCGCGGCACCGACGCGGATGTGGAGACCTTCGGGGTGGGCGCGACCTTCGTGACCTCGGCCGATGTGTCCGAGGAGGCGGTCTATGTGCTGGTCAAGGCGGTGTTCGAGAATTTCGAGGAATTCACCAGCCTGCACCCGGCCTTTGCCGATCTGAAGCCCGAGGAAATGATCGCCGACGGCCTGAGCGCACCGCTGCATGACGGGGCGGCGCGCTATTACCGCGAAAAGGGCTGGATCGAGTAAACGGTTCTGCCATGATCGACCGGCCGGGGCGCGGATGTGCCCCGGCCCCCAAGGCGCGGCAACAGCGCCGGTGAACGACATGCCGCGGCCCGCCCGCGGCCCAGCCGGGAGACGGAATGCCATGGCGAGAACCGGTGGCGGTGGCCGCGCGCTCAGCGAAGAGGAACTGCAACAGCTTGTCGCGGCCTCGGATTCGGGGGCGCGGAACCCGGCGGGCGTTGTGGGACTGTTCCTGGCGGCGGTGGCGCTGTGCTGGTCGCTGTTCCAGGTGGCGCTGGCCTCGCCCATGGCGAATGTCATCCTGCCCAGCGACATCATCAACAATTCGCGCCAGATCCACCTGGCCTTCGCGATGTTCCTGGCGTTCTGCGCCTATCCCGCGCTGAAATCGAGCCCGCGGCGCAGCATCCCCATCCAGGACTGGATCCTTGCGGGCGCGGGGGCGTTCATCGCGCTTTACGGGGTGTTCTTCTACGACAAGATCGTGCGTTCGGGCGGGTTGGCGGACGATACCGACAAATGGGTCGCGCTGGCGGGCCTCGTGCTGCTGTTCGAGGCGGCGCGCCGGGCGCTGGGCCCCGCGATGGCGGCGATCGCGACGATCTTCCTGCTTTATGTCTTCTTCGGGTCGGGCAGTTGGGTGCCCGACGTGATCCAGTGGAAGGGCGCGAGCCTGCAGAAGGCGATGAGCCATATGTGGATCACCGCCGAGGGGGTGTTCGGCATCGCGCTGGGGGTGTCGACGCGCTTTGTCTTCCTGTTCGTGCTGTTCGGCGCGCTCTTGGACAAGGCGGGGGCGGGCAATTACTTCATCAAGATGGCGTTTGGCGCGCTGGGGCATCTGCGCGGCGGCCCGGCCAAGGCGGCGGTGGTGGGCTCGGCGGCGACGGGGCTGATCTCGGGCTCGTCGATTGCCAATGTGGTGACCACCGGCACCTTCACGATCCCCTTGATGAAGCGGGTGGGCTTCACGCCCGAGCGGGCGGGCGCGGTCGAGGTGGCCAGTTCGGTCAATGGCCAGATCATGCCGCCCGTGATGGGGGCGGCGGCCTTCCTGATGGTGGAATATGTGGGGCTCTCCTATGTCGAGGTCATCACCCATGCCTTCCTGCCCGCGATGATCTCCTATATCGCGCTGGTCTATATCGTCCATCTGGAGGCGGTGAAGCGGAACATGCCCGCGCTGGGCGACCGGGTGGTGTCGCTGGGGCGCACGGTGGGCGGGATGTTCGCCTTCTTCGCAGGCTTCGCGGCGCTGTGCTATCTGGTGCAATATCCCGTGGGCTGGGTCGTCGCGCTGGTGCCCGAGCCGAGGGCGCGGGCTGGGTACTGGCGGGGCTGGTCTTCGTCGCCTATGTCGGGCTGCTGGCGCTGGCCGCGACCGTGCCCGACCTGGAGCCCGACGATCCCAATTCCGAGGATCTGCGCCTGCCGGTGGTGTCCGAGATCTACAAGAGCGGGCTGTATTTCCTGCTGCCGATCGTTGTGCTGGTCTATTTCCTGATGATCGAGCAGAAATCGCCCGGCCTGTCGGCCTTCTGGGCGACGATGCTGCTGTTCGCGATCCTGGTCACGCAGCGCCCGCTGAAGGCGCTGTTCCGCGGCGGGCGCGAGATGGGGCCAGCCGCCGTCGCGGGCTTTCGCGACCTGATCGGCGGGCTGATCGCGGGGGCGCGCAACATGATCGGCATCGCGCTGGCCACCGCCACGGCGGGGGTGATCGTGGGCACCGTGACGCTGACCGGAATCGGGCAGGTGATGGCCGACCTGGTCGAGTTCGTCTCGGGCGGCAACCTGATCCTGATGCTGGTCTTCGTGGCGATCCTGTCGCTGATCCTGGGGATGGGGCTGCCGACCACGGCGAATTACATCGTCGTCTCCTCGCTGATGGCGGGGGTCGTGGTGCAGCTTGGCGCGCAATCGGGGCTGATCGTCCCGCTGATCGCGGTTCATCTGTTCGTGTTCTATTTCGGGATCATGGCCGATGTGACCCCACCCGTGGGGCTGGCCAGCTTTGCCGCCGCCGCGGTGTCGGGGGGGGATGCGATCCGCACCGGGTTCACCGCCTTCTTCTATTCGCTGCGCACGGTGGCGCTGCCCTTCTTCTTCATCTTCAACACGGATCTGCTGCTGATCGACGTGACATGGACGCAGGGGATACTGGTGTTCATCGTGGCGACCGTGGCGATCCTGATCTTCACGGCCGGGACGATGGGCTGGTTCATCACCCGCAACCGTCTGTATGAGAGCGCGGCGCTGATCCTGATCGCCTTTGCCCTGTTCCGGCCGGATTTCTTCGTCAACAGGCTGCAACCGCCCTTTGCCGACCTGCCGTCTGCGCAGTTGGAACAGGTGCTGGGCGAGGCCGCGCCGGACGACGAGATCCGGTTGCGCGTGCGCGGGCCGGATTTCAACACCTTCGCCCCGCGCGAGACCAGCCTTGTCGTGACGGTCGGCGACGCGGCGGGGGGGGCTGCGCGGCTGGCGGCGACGGGCCTGATCCCCGAGGAGCGCGACGGGCGGGTGGTTCTTGACGAGCCGATGTTCGGCACGCCCTATGCCGAGGCGTTGCGCGCCTTCGACTTCTATGGCGACGAACCGGTGGAGATCACCGCGCTGCGCGTCCCGCAGGAGCAGCCGCCCAAGGAACTGATCTACCTGCCGACCCTGCTGCTGCTTGGCCTCGTGGCCTGGGCGCAGCTGGGCCGGGCCCGCCGCGAGGAGGTTTCCGCATGACTGCCTCTGTCCTGTGTGCGATTGATATCAGCCAGCCCGAAATCGATCTGTGCGTGCTGCGCGTGGCCGAGCGGCTGGCCCGGCTGGACGATGCCCGGCTGGATGTCATCACCGTCGTTCCCGATTTCGGGATGAGCGTGGTGGGCCAGTATTTCGACAAGGAGTTCCACGACCGCGCCGTGGCCAAGGCGCGCAAGCTGCTGGACAAGTTCGTGATCGAGGCGATCGGGGCCGAGGCCAACAAGGCCGTCCGCCATATCGTCGCGACCGGCAAGGCCTATGAGGAGATCCTGCATGCCGCGCGCGAGGCGGGGTCCGATCTGATCGTGATCGGGGCGCACAAGCCCGATCTGCGCGACTATCTGCTGGGTCCGAACGCGGCCCGCGTCGTGCGCCATTCCGATTGCTCGGTCTATGTGGTGCGCCAGCCCTGCTGAACGGCGGCTCAGGCGTAGAGCGTGGCCCAGCGGTCCAGCATGTCGGTCTGGAGCCGTCTGGCGCGGGTCAGCCAACTCCGCCCGCCCTCGGGGCGTTCGAGTTCCTGCGGGCCGAGGCGGGCGCGGCGCGCGGTGTCGGCGGTGAAGATCGCGAAGGCAAGTTCGCGCCCGCCGGGGCTGGTGACATAGCCTGCCAGCGAGGATACGAAGTTCAGCGTGCCGGTCTTGGCCTGGATCGAGACGGCGGCCTTGCGCGGGCGGCCCTGGGCATCGCGCAGTTCCACCGGCTTCATCAGCGCCTTGAGCCGGGCCTCGGGCGCGACGGCGGTCAGCACGCGCACCATCTCGGCCGCCGAGAGGCGCGAGGCGTCGCCGAGGCCCGAATGATCGACGAAGCGCGGGCCGTGCGTGCCGGTGCGCGCCGCCAGCCAGGTCGCCATCGCCTGTCCCGACTCGGCCAGCGCGGCGGGCTGTCCGCCGCGGGCCAGCGTCGAGGCCAGGCCCAGCGCCTCGGCGGTGACATTGGTGGAATGGGTCATCATGCCCTGAAGGATGGCCGGGAGCGGCGCGCTCAGATGTTCGGCCAGCAGGCTGGCCCCGGCCGGGGGGACGCCCGGTTCGGGGCGGGGCAGCGCGATGCCCGCGCCGCGAGCCAGGGTGTGGAACACCTCGGCGCAGTAGAGCGCGGGCTGGCGCACCGGCAGCCAGCGCGCGCCGCCATTGCCCAGCGCGCCGCGCGCCACCGACCATTCGTCCACGCCGCCCTTGGAGGAATAGGTATAGACGGGGGCGGCGCGGTCCACGATCTGCATCCGCGCGACGCCGACCGGGGGCGCATAGCGGCGCGCGCGGGCATCGAGCGTGACGCCGTAACCGCCGCCCTGCCGGGTCCATTCGAAATGGACGCGGTTGAAATTGAGGTTCAGCCCCGAGATCGCCGGGTTGTAGCCGACATGGGGTGGCTGGGCCGGGTCGATCGCGGGGAATTGTGGCAGCGCGCCCTCGTGATAGAGGAAGCGGCCCGCGACCTCGGTCAGCCCGCGCGCGCGCAGGGCATCGACCAGATCGCCCAGCATGTCGGTGTCGAGCACCGGATCGCCGCTGCCCGAAAGGATCAGGTCACCCGCAAGCCGCCCGTTCGCAAGCGGGCCGGTGGCGAAGATGCGGGTGGCGAAGCGGTGCGACGGTCCCAGCGTGTCGAGCGCGTAGATCGCGGTCACCGCCTTGGCGACCGAGGCGGGGGGCAGCGCGAGATCGGGGCTGATCGCCTCGAGCAGTTCGCCCGTCGCGGTGTCGGCCAGCGCGATGCCCACCCGCGCCTCGCCCAGACCGGCGCGGGCGACGATCTGCTCGGCCTCGGCGGCGCGGCGCGCGGCTTCGGGCCGGGCCAGCGGGCGCGGGCTGCGGTCGAGCGGGGTGGCAAGCGCGGGGCCGACTGCGCCGACCATCAGCCCGGCCAGCACCCAGCGCCGCGACAGGGGCGTGCGGGCGAATGTCATGGCGGGGAGTGAACCAAATCCGCCGCATCCCGGCAAGTCCGCAGATCGGGGGAGGTCAGGGGCTGCGCTGCCACTGGCCGCGGGCGCGGATCTGCGAGGACGAGATGTCGATCTTGGGCAGGCTGAGATAGCACCAGGCGGGCGGGTGGCGCGTGGCGAGGCTGTGGGCCAGTTCCGCGGGCAGGCGGTGGCGGGCATAGATCAGCGCGGCCCTCGACTGGCGGTGCGCCAGCCCCTGGCCGGGCCGGGCCAGAACGCCCACCGGCACGCTGTCGAGTATGGAGCGCCAGCTTTCCCAGCGGTGAAAGCCCAGCAGGTTGTCCGCGCCCATCAGCCAGACGAAGCGCGCGCTTGGATAGAGCGCCCTCAGCCGGGCCAGCGTTTCGGCGGTGTAGCGGGTGCCGATCCGCGCCTCGATATCGGTGATCGTCACGCGCGGGTGGTCCATCACCCGGCGCGCGGCGGCGATGCGTCGTTCCATCGGTGCGGGGCCTTCGGGTTTCAGCGGGTTGCCGGGGCTGACCAGCCACCAGACCGCGTCCAGCCCGAAGCGTTTCAGCGCCTGCCGGGTGATATGGGCATGGCCCTCATGGGCGGGGTCGAACGACCCGCCCAGAAGCCCGATGCGCTGGCCGGGGATGGCATGGGGCAGGCCCGCCCTCATCGCCGGTCACCGACGCGCGGCCAAGGGGCAGGCGCGGCCTGCGGCCGGTCCCGGGAGATGGGCATGGGCAAGGCGGTGTCCTGCGCGCGGCGTGGCCGTCAGCGGCCCGCTTCCAGCGCCTCGATCCGGGCCTTCAGCGCCTCGTTCTCCTCGCGGGCCTTCTGCGCCATCGCGCGCACCGCGTCGAATTCCTCGCGCGTGACGAAATCGCGATCCGCGAGCCAGCGGTCGATCATGCTGCGGAACGCGGTTTCGGCCTCGTCCTTGGCGCCCTGGGCCACGCCCATGGCGTTGGTCATCAGCTTCGACATGTCGTCGAGAAACTTGTTGCTGGTCTGCATCTTCGCCCCCTGGCGTTTACGTTTGCCCCCTATATGACCCGGGGGCGGGGCAAGCTCAAGGTTGACTTCGCCCGCGCGAGGGCCAATGAGGCGGGGCATGCTGGGTGTTCTGAATTTTCCCGATATCGGCAACGAGATCTTCTCGGTCTCGCTGTTCGGACTGGAATTCGCGCTGCGCTGGTATGCGCTGGCCTATATCGCGGGTCTGCTGATCGGCTGGCGGATCGTGGTCGCGGCCATGCGCCGCCCGGCGCTGTGGCCCGAGGGCCGCGCGCCGATGCGCCCCGAGCAGGTGGACGAGTTGCTGACCTGGATCATCCTGGGCGTGATCCTGGGCGGGCGGCTGGGCTTCGTGCTGTTCTACCAGCCGGGCCATTACCTGGCCAATCCGCTGGAGATCCCGATGGTCTGGCAGGGCGGCATGGCGTTTCATGGCGGGCTGGCCGGGGTCTGCATCGCGCTGGTGCTGTTCGCGCGGCGCCATGGCGTGCCGCTTCTGTCGGCGGCCGATGCGCTGGCGCTGGCGACGCCGGTGGGGCTGTTCTTCGGGCGGATCGCGAATTTCATCAATGCCGAGCTGTGGGGGCGGCCCTCCGACCTGCCCTGGGCGGTGGTGTTTCCGGGCTATCTTGCGCAGGACTGCCCGGGCTGGGACATGATGCCCTGTGCGCGCCATCCCTCGCAGCTTTACGAGGCGGGGCTGGAGGGGCTTTTGCTGGGGCTGGTGCTGGTCTGGCTGGTCCGGGCGCGCGGGGCGCTGCGGCGGCCGGGCGCGGTGGCGGGGGTGTTCTTCCTGGGCTACGGGCTGGCGCGCATCTTCGTCGAGCTGTTCCGCGAGGCCGATCCGCAATTCATCACGCCCGACAACCCGCTGGGCCATGTCGTGCATCTGGGCGGGGCGGGGCTGAGCATGGGTCAGCTTCTGTCGCTGCCGATGGTGGGGCTGGGGCTTGTCTTCCTGCTGCTCTCGCGCAGGCGCGCGTGACGGCGCTGGCGGCAGCCCTGGCCCGCCGGATCGCATCTGCCGGTCCGATCAGCGTGGCCGAGTTCATGGCGGACTGCCTGATGCATCCCGAGCATGGCTATTATGCGACGCGCGATCCGTTCGGGGCGGCGGGCGATTTCACCACCGCGCCCGAGATCAGCCAGATGTTCGGCGAGTTGCTGGGCCTGTGGCTGGCGCAGGCCTGGCTGGACCGCGGGTCGCCCGCGCCCTTCACGCTGGCCGAGCTTGGCCCGGGGCGCGGCACGCTGATGGCGGACGCGCTGCGCGCTGCGCGCGGGGTGCCGGGCTTTCTGGACGCGGCGCGGGTGCATCTGGTCGAGGCCTCCCCGGTGCTGCGCGCCCGCCAGCGCGAGGTGCTGGCAGGCCATGCGGTGACCTGGGCCGAAAGCGTGGACGCTCTGCCCGAGGCGCCGCTGTTCCTGGTCGCCAACGAGTTCTTCGACGCGCTGCCGATCCGCCAGTTCCAGCGCGACGCGGAGGGCTGGTGCGAGCGGCAGGTGGGGCTGGTGGCGGGCGCGCTGGGTTTCGGGCTGACCGCGCCCATGCCCGTGGCGGCGCTGGCGCATCGGCTGGCCGACACGCGGCCGGGCGATATCGTCGAGACCTGCGCGCCGGGCGAGGCGATCGTCGCGGCGGTGGCGGAACGCATCGCGGCGCAGGGCGGCGCTGCGCTGATCGTGGATTATGGCGGCTGGCGTTCGCTGGGCGACACGTTGCAGGCGGTGCGTGGCCATCGCCCCGAGCCGGTGCTGGCCCATCCGGGCGACGCCGATCTGACCGCCCATGTCGATTTCGAGGCGCTGTCGCGGGCAGCCGCGGCGCAAGGGGTGGCGGTGGCGCCGCTGACCCCGCAGGGGGTGTTCCTGGAACGGCTGGGGATCGCGGCGCGCGCCGAGGTTCTTGCACGCAATCTCGCGGGTGCAGCACGCGATGCGCATCTCGCAGCACATCGCCGCTTGACCCATCCGCAGGAAATGGGAACGCTCTTCCAGGCAATCGCGCTGACAGGACGGGGCAGTCCGCCCCCACTGGGATTTGATCCATGACGCTGGAGATACTCACCTCCGACGCTCTCTCCCCCTTGCGCCACGGGTTCTTTACCCGGCGGGGCGGGGCGTCGTCGGGTGTGTTTCAGGGGCTGAATTGCGGCGGGGGCTCGTCGGACCTGTCGGAAGTGGTGGCGATCAACCGCGCCCGGGTGGCGGGGGCGCTGGGCGTGGCGGCCGATCATCTGGTCACGGTGCATCAGGTCCATTCGGCCGATGTGGCGGTGATCGAGGGGCCGCTGGCCGAGCGCCCGCAGGCCGATGCCATCGTGACCGCGACCCCGGGTCTGGCGCTGGCGGTGCTGACGGCCGATTGCCAGCCGGTGCTGTTCGCCGACCGCAACGCCGGGGTGATCGGTGCCGCCCATGCGGGCTGGCGCGGGGCGCTTGAGGGGGTGCTGGAGGCCACGCTGATCGCGATGGAGCGGCTGGGTGCGCGCCGGGCCGACACCGTGGCGGTGATCGGGCCGACGATCAGCCAGCGCGCCTATGAGGTGGGACCCGAGTTCCTGGACGCGTTCAGGGCCGACGATCCGGGCAATACGCGCTTCTTCGCGCAAGGGCCGGGTGACCGGATGCTGTTCGACCTGCCGGGGTTCGGCCTTGCGCGGCTGCGCGCGGCGGGGATCGGCCAGGCGATCTGGACGCGGCATTGCACCTATTCCGATGCGGAGCGGTTCTTTTCCTACCGCCGCTCGGTCCATTCGGGCGAGGCCGATTACGGGCGGCTGATCTCGGCGGTCCGGCTGTAGACCCGGCACCGGCGCGCGGGTGGCACGCGCGGCATGGGTATTTTTGCCAAGAAGAAACAGGGCTCGGCGCTAGCGGGCGGCGATGCGGTCGAGCAGCGCGGGCAGGTGGCCGATATCGGGCAGCACGGCATCGGCGAGGTCGGCCAGATCCGCGGCGGCGGCGGTGCCGGTCAGGACGCCGACCGTGCCCATGCCGGCGGCGCGGCCCGCGATCAGGTCGTGGCGGCTGTCGCCGACCATCAGCACCTCGGCCGGGCGGCGGCCGGTGGCGGCGGCGAAGGCGAGCAGCTGGCCCGGTCCGGGCTTGGCGCCATGGCCGCTGTCATAGCCTGCGACGAAGCACAGCCGGTCGGCGATTCCGGCCGCTTCGAGGTGGCACCGGGCCGGGGTTTCGGCGTCGTTGGTCGCCACGCCCAGCGCGAGGCCGCGCCCGGCGAGCCGGTCGAGAAGGGGGGCGAGCGGCACCGCGGGGCGCATCCGGGCGCGGGCGGCCATGGCGTTCAGCAGGTCGACGAGATGCGCCGGGTCGGTGGCGGGCAGGTGCGGCAGGAGGCGCAGGGCGACCTCTTCGACGGTGGCGGCGATGGCGATGCTGTCGGCGCGGAAGCGCCGCGCGCCCGGGTCGAATCCCACCGCGCCGGCGAGGGCGGCGTGGCGGGCGCCGTCGCCCGCGGCCAGCCGGTCGAGCATCTCCGCCGCCCAATCGCCCCAGGAGGCATGGAAATCGAACAGCGTCCCGTCCTTGTCGAAGAGAATCGCGGTGATCGGGCCCATGGTCCTGCGCTGTCCTGTGCCGTGGCTTGCCGTGGTGATGCCGCGCCACCGGCGCGGATGCAACAGGCCCGCTCAGGTCCAGTGCGGGTCGGCGCCGCCGGGCAGGGCGGCGCGCGCCTGCATCAGCGCGGCGCCCGGCAGGTCATGGGCCTGGCAGAAGGCCAGCACCCAGGCATCGTCCATCAGCAGGAAATCCAGCACCGAGGCGAGGAATTCGGGGTCTTCGGCGCGGTTTCGCAGGTCGCTTTCGGTCGCGCCGGTGGCGCCGAGGAAGACCGCCAGAAGCGAGTCCTGTCCGGCGAGCCATGCCAGCGCGTTGAGCGCCAGTGTTTCGGCGGATTTCCGCATCGTGAAACGTTGCCCCAGGGTCTCGTTAAAGGGTTTGTTAACACTTCCTGCCCAAGACTGAACCTCGAAAATGTCGGTAAAAAGTTTCGGATATTTCAGGCAGAGGAGCGGCGCCGATGTCCCGGCGAATCCTGATAGTCGACGACGTGGCCACCAACCGCATCGTGATGAAGGTGCGGTTGAGCGAGGCGCATTACGATGTGCTTCAGGCCCGCGACGGCGCCTCGGCCCTGTCGGCGGCGCGGCGCGACCGGCCCGACCTGATCCTGATGGACATGGCATTGCCCGACATGGAGGCGACGGAGCTGTGCCGCACGCTGAAGGCGCATCCCGAGACCGCCTCGATCCCGTTGATCGTGGTGACGGCGGCGCGCGCGGCCGAGGTCAAGATGCGCGCGCTGGAAGCGGGCGCGGACGAGTTCCTGTCGAAGCCGCTGGACGAGATGATCCTGCTGGCGCGCGTGCGCAACCTGTTGCGCGCCCGCGAGACCGCCGAGGAACTGGCGCTGCGCAACGGCACCCATCGCGCGCTGGGCTTTGCCGAGGCGCCCGAGATCTTTGCCCCGCCGGGCCGGGTGGCGCTGATCGCGGCCGATCCGCGCACCGGGCTGACCTGGCGGGCGGGGCTGGCGCCGCTGCTGTCGGAACCGCTGGCCATGATCACCCGGGCCGAGGCGCTGGATTCGCAGGCGGATCATCCGGTGGCCGATGTCTTCGTGGTCGATTCGCGGCTTGCCCCCGAGGGGGCGGGGCTGCGGCTGGTGTCCGAACTGCGCGCGCATGCCGCGACGCGCCATGCCGCGGTGATGGTCGTGGTGCCCGAGGCGGCGCGCGAGACCGCGGCGATGGCGCTGGATCTGGGCGCGAACGACCTGATCCTGGCGCCGGTCGATGCGCAGGAACTGGCGATCCGGATCCGCAGCCAGCTGCGCCGCAAGCAGCAGGCCGACCGGCTGCGGGCGACGGTCGAGGACGGGTTGCGGCTGGCGGTGACCGATCCGCTGACCGGGCTGTTCAACCGCCGCTATGCGCTGCCGCATCTGGGCAGGATCGTCGAGCGCGCGGCCGAGACCGGGCGCGGTTACGCGGTGATGCTGCTCGATCTGGACCGGTTCAAGATGGTCAATGACCAGCATGGCCATGCCGCGGGCGATGCGGTGCTGGTCGAGGTGGCGCGCCGGTTGAAGGACAACCTGCGCCCGGTCGACCTGGTGGCGCGGATCGGCGGCGAGGAATTCATGGTGGCGCTGCCCGAGACCGGGTTCGAACAGGCCTGCGCCACCGCCGAGCGGCTGCGCACCGCGGTGCAGGCGCGGCCGGTGGACCTGTCCGGCGAGCCGGGTGCCATCGGCGTGACGATCAGCATCGGCGTGGCCTTTGGCGGCGAGCGTCCGCCCACGGAAGACGGCAGCCCCGAGGGCGAGGTCAATGCCCTGATGGCGCAGGCCGACCGCGCGCTTTATGCCGCCAAGGCGTCGGGCCGCAACACCGTCGAGATCTGCCGCTCTGCCGCCTGAGGGCGCTGTCGCTGCCTGACTTCCCCGGCCTGACTGCGCCGCTGCCACTGGCCGCCGCGGCGGGCGGGCGCTATGGTCCGCCGGGGCAGTCATGGCAGGGCGGAGGCGGCGATGGACGGGGTACGGGCGGCGCTTGTGTCGGGGCGGGTCGGGCTGGGCCTGCTGGGCCTGCTGGCCGGGCTGTCGGCCTGGCTGCTGGTGGATGTGCTGCCCGACCGGATGGCCGGGCTGCCGCGGCTGCATCTGTTCGTCACCAGCCTGGGGGCTGCGTTCTTTCCCGCCGCGCTGGCGCTGAGCGGCCCCTTGCCGCCGCGCCGCGCGCTGGCGGCGGCGGGGCTGGTGGCGCTGCCGCTGGCGGGGCTGATGGCCTGGGCCAGCCTGCGTTTCGACGATGTGGCGGGGTTTCTGGCCACGGGCCATCCCTGGATCGGTCTTGCGCTGCTGCTGGGGCTGGCGCTGCCCTTCCTGATCGCGGGGCTGGGGCCGGGACGGCGGCCGACCGACTACGCGGTGCTGTTCACCCAGTCCTGGATGATCGTCGTCCGGTTCGCGGCGGCCTGGCTGTTCGTGGGCCTGGTCTGGGGCGTGCTGTTCCTGTCGAACGCGCTGCTGGGGCTGGTGGGGATCGACGTGATCGAGCGGCTGATGAACCGCGCCGAGATGCCCTATCTGCTGAGCGGGCTTATGCTGGGGCTGGCGCTGGCGGTGGTGGACGAGCTGTCGGATTACGTCTCGCCCGAGCTGGTGCTGCAATTGCTGCGGCTGCTCTTGCCGGTGGTGTTGGTGGTGGTGGCGGTGTTCCTGGCGGCGCTGCCGTTCCGGGGGTTGTCGAACCTGTTCGGCGATTTCTCGGCGGCGGCGATCCTGCTGGCGATGGCCTTCGGGTCGGCGACGCTGGTGTCCTCGGGGCTGGATGCCAGCGACGAGCGGCGGGCGCCGGGTGGGCTGACCTGGTGGTGCTGCCGGTTCCTGGCCCTGCTGCTGCCCGCGCTGGCGGCGCTGGCGGGGGTGGCGGTCTGGCTGCGGGTCGCGCAATACGGCCTGACGCCGGACAGGGTCGTGGCCGGGGCGATGGCGGCGCTGGCGCTGGGCTATGGGCTGGCCTATGCCGGGTCGGTTCTGGCCGGTCCGGGCTGGGGCGCGCGGATCCGGCGGGCCAATGTCGGCATGGCGCTGGTGGCGATGGCTGTGGTCGCGGGGTTCTTCACGCCCGCGCTCGATCCGCAGCGGATGGCGGTGGCCCATCAGATCGCCCGGTTCGAGAGCGGCCGGGTCGGGGCCGACGGTCTGGACCTGTGGGCGATCGGGCGGGAATGGGGCCGGGCGGGGCAGGCGGGGCTGGTGCGGCTGGCCGGGATGGAGGACCATCCCGAGGCCGCGCGTCTGGCCGAGCGGCTGGCCGCGCTCGAGAATGCCGAGACGCCCTATGCCTTTGAGCGGGCGGGCGAAAGCGGCGATGTCGCCCAGTTGGTCGCCGATCTGGCCGGGATGCTGCCGGTGCGTCCCGAGGGCCGTGCGCTGCCCGAGGGGCTGCTGTCGAGCCTGCGCCTGTGGGAGTTGCAGCAGATCGGGCGGGCCTGCACCTACCGCACTGCGGGCGGCAATCCGGGCTGCATCGCGGTGCTGGCCGATCTGTCCGAGCCGCGCGCGGGCGAGGAGGTGCTGATCGTGGCGCATAACCCGGCGGGGGCGTTGCTGGTGCGGGCCTATTTCCGCGAGGCCGAGGGGGTGGGCTTCACCATGCGCAGCCCCGAATTCCTGACCGGCGCCGATTTCTACCGCGCCGCCGACGCTGCCATCGACGCGCTGGTCGCGGGCGAGTTCCGGCTGGTGCCGCAGCGGCTGAACGCGCTGGAGGTCGAGGGCCGCACGCTGTTCTTCGGGCGCTGAGGTCGGTTGCGGGTGGCGGGCGGTCGCATCCCTGCCGGGCTTTGCCAATTCTTAATCCCTTCGCCGCAGACTCGCGTTTGATTACTTGGACGCGTTCTGCGGAGTTTATTATGCACGGTCTCGTCAACCGCGCGATCCAGTGTTTCCTGAGCGAAACCTATGGAAGGGAATGCTGGACGCGTGTTGCGCGTGCCGCCGAGGTGGACCCCGGCGGATTCGAGGCGATGATGTCCTATGCCGATGAGTTGACGGAGGCGGTGCTCGAGTCTGCGGTCGCCCGGCTCGACCTGCCGCGCGAGATGATTCTGGAGGATCTGGGAACCTTCCTCGTCTCGCACCCGGATCTCGAGCCATTACGCCGTTTGTTGCGGTTCGGTGGCGAAACGTTCCTCGATTTTCTGTTCTCGCTTGACGATCTGCCCGAACGCGCCCGGCTGGCGGTGCCGGATCTGGAACTGCCTGAACTGGAACTGGCCGAGGATGCGGAGGGCGGCTTCGCGATCCGCTGCAAGGGCAGTTGGCCGGGGGCGGAATTCGTGTTGCAGGGTATGCTGCGGGCAATGGCCGACGATTACGGCGCGCTCGTCTTGCTTGATGTGGTTGACCGCGAGGGCGGCGAGGCGACGGTCACCATCAGCCTGCTCGACTCCGCGTTCCATGAAGGGCGCAGCTTCTCTCTGGCGGGAGATCTGTGATGCGCGGGACGCGGCAGGAGGGAGTGGCGAACAGCATGATCGGGTTGACCGGGACAGCGCTGGGACGATTCTTGCCCATGCATCTGTGCCTGGACCCGGTGGGGCGCGTGCGGCAGGCGGGGCCGACGCTTGAACGGATCGCGGGGGTGGATCTTGTCGACCGTCCCTTTACCGAGATCCTTACCCTCCGTCGGCCGACCGTGGTGTCCGATATCGGAGGGCTTCTGGCGCTGGAGGGGCGGCCGCTCAAGCTGACGCTTGCCGTCGCCCCTGCGCTGCCGCTCAAGGGACTTGTCGCGGGCCTGCCCGATGGCGGGGCGATGCTCGACATCTCGATGGGTATCTCGCTTATCGAGGCAGTGAGCCGGTTCGAACTGACGCTTGGCGATTTCTCGCCGACCGACCTGGCGGTGGAATTACTCTACCTGCACGAGGCCAAGTCCGTCGTCAGCGCTGAGTTGCGCCGCCTCGCGCAGCGACTGAACGGCGCGCGCGTCTCGGCCGAGCAGGAGGCGGCGACCGACACGCTGACAGGGCTGGCCAACCGGCGCCGCCTGGAAGCCACGCTGGCGCGGCTGCTGGGCCAGGGGCGCCCCTTTGCGCTGATGCAGATCGACCTCGATTACTTCAAGCTGGTCAACGACAGCCACGGCCATGACGTGGGCGATGCGGTACTGCGCGAGGTGGCGCATCTGTTGCGCGCGCAATGCCGAACCCAGGATCTGGTGGCGCGGATCGGCGGCGACGAGTTCGTGATGATTCTGGCCGATATCGTCGAGCCGTTTCACCTGGCGCGGATCGCGGATCGGCTGATCCGCCAGATCGAGGAGCCGATCCATGTGGGCGGATTCGAGTGCCGTATCTCGGCCAGCATCGGCGTGGCGGTGCGCGCGCGCCAGGATGCATCGGATGCAAAACGGATAATGCGCGAAGCCGATATCGCGCTTTACCAGTCCAAGGGAACGGGCCGCGCCCGTGTCACCGTCTTTTCCCCCACCGCGGACGCGACGGGCGATCCGGACGCCGCCTGATGCAGGCGGGCGCGCCACGCTCGCCCCGGATGGTGCTATCGTCCCATTACCCCGCCTGCCAGTCGGCGGATCGCGACATAGAACAGCGGTACAAGCAGAACGCCCAGAACCGTAGCCGTCAGCGTGCCGGCCAGCACGCCCGAACCGATGGCGTTGCGCCCGCCCGAGCCTGCGCCCGAACTCAGCACCAGCGGCAGAACGCCCAGCGAGAACGCCATCGAGGTCATGATGATGGGGCGGAAGCGTTGCCGCGCGGCCTCGCGGATGGCGGTGAACAGATCCTCGCCCGCCACCTGCCGGTCGCGCGCGAATTCGACGATCAGGATCGCGTTCTTGCCGGTCAGCCCGATCACCGTCAGGATCGCCACCTGGAAGAACACCCCGTTCTCGAACCCGCCCAGCCAGGCGCCGATCAGCGCGCCCAGGACGCCGATGGGCATGGCCAGCATGACCGCGAAGGGGATCGCCCAGCTTTCGTAAAGGGCCGCAAGGCAGAGGAAGACGACCGCCAGCGACAGCGCGTAGAGCAGGGGTGCCTGGCTGCCGGATTCGCGTTCCTCCAGCGAGAGGCCGGTCCATGCGACGGCGAAGCCGGGGGGAAGCTGGTCGGCCAGCCGCTCGATCTCGGCCATGGCCTCGCCGGTTGTGACGCCGGGGGCGGGTCCGCCCTGCAACTGCATCGCGGGCACGCCGTTATAGCGCGTCAGGCCCTGCGGGCCGAATTCCCAGCCCGCATCGGTGAAGTTCGAGAACGGCACCAGCCCGCCGCTTGCATTGCGCACGCGCCAGAGCTCGATATCCTCGGGGGTCGCGCGCGCCTCGGGTTCGCCCTGGACATAGACGCGCTTGATCCGGCCGCGGTCGATGAAGTCGTTGACGTAGCGCCCGGCCCAGGCGATCGAGAGCAATTGGCCGACCTCGGTGGCCGACAGCCCCATCGCACCGGCCGCGCGCCAGTCGATGTCCAGCCTGAACTGCGTCGCGTCCTCCAGCCCGTTGGGCCGGATCGAGCCGATCAGCGGGCTTTGCGCGCTCATCCCCAGAAGCTGGTTGCGGGCGGCCAGGAGTTCCTCGTGAGTCTGTCCGCCGCGGGCCTGAAGGTAGAAGTCGAAGCCCGAGACGTTGCCCAGTTCGATCACCGAGGGCGGCACGATGGGAAAGACCATGGCATCCTGGATCTGGCTGAAGGCGCCGAAGGCACGACCGGCGATGGCCTGCACGCCCTGGTCGGGGCGGGTGCGCTCGTCCCAGTCCTTGAGCTGGACGAAGCCCAGCACCATGTTCTGGCCGGCACCCGCAAAGCTGAAGCCGACCACCGTGAAGACCGAATTCACGTTCTCGGCCTCGGCGTTCAGGTAGAAATCCTTGACCTGGTCTGCCACGGCCTGGGTGCGCTCGGCGGTCGCGCCCGTGGGCGTCTGGATCAGCGTGAAGAGCAGGCCCTGGTCCTCGTTCGGCAGGAAGCCGGTGGGGGTCTTGATGAACATCCAGCCCATCGTGACGGCGAGCAACACATAAATCAGCCCGACCCTGAGCGGCCGACGCACGATCCAGCCGACCGAGCCTGCATAGCCTCCCGTCAGCTTGTCGAAGCCGATGTTGAACCAGCCGAACGGCCCGCGTCTTGTATGGACCGCGTCCTTCGAGCGCAGGATCGAGGCGCAGAGCGCGGGCGTCAGCGTCAGCGCCACCAGCACCGACAACGCCATGGCCGAGACGATGGTGATCGAGAATTGCTGGTAGATCACGCCGGTCGAGCCACCGAAGAAGGCCATCGGCACGAAGACCGCGGACAGCACCAGTGCGATGCCGATCAGCGCGCCGGTGATCTGGCCCATCGACTTGCGGGTGGCCTCGCGCGGGGAAAGCCCCTCTTCCTCGATGATGCGCTCGACGTTTTCCACGACCACGATGGCGTCGTCGACCAGAAGCCCGATCGCCAGCACCATCGCCAGCATGGTCAGCGTGTTGATCGAGAAGCCGAAGGCCGCCAGCACGCCGAAGGTGCCCAGCAGAACGACCGGCACCGCCAGCGTCGGGATCAGCGTGGCGCGCAGGTTCTGAAGGAACAGCAGCATCACGAAGAAGACGAGGATGATCGCCTCGACCAGCGTCTTGGCCACTTCCTTGATCGAGATCTCGATGAAGGGGGTGGTGTCGTAGGGGACGACGTAGGAGACGTTCTCGGGGAAGAACTGGGCGTATTCCTCGATCTGCGCCTTGACGCGGCGCGCGGTGTCCAGCGCATTGGCGCCGGGCGCAAGCCGGATCGCCATGCCCGCCGCGGGCTGTCCGTTGCGCCGGGCGATGGTATCGTAGCTTTCCGCGCCGATCTCGACCTTGGCGACGTCCTTGAGCAGCACGAGCCCACCATCGGTTTCCGCGCGCAGCACGATCTGTTCGAAATCTCCGGGGCTGGTCAGCAGCGATTGCGCAGTGATCGTGGCGTTCAGTTGCTGGCCCGCAGGCGCGGGCAGCGAGCCGAAGGAACCTGCCGATATCTGGGCGTTCTCGGCCGAGACGGCGGCGACGACATCGGCGGGTGTCAGCTCGAAGGCGGCGAGTTTCGCGGGGTCGAGCCAGATCCGCATCGCGTATTGCGAGCCGAAGACCTGCACCTCGCCCACGCCCTCGATCCGGGCGAAGGCATCGACGAGGTTGGAGACCATGTAATCCGACAGGTCCACCTGTTCCAGCGCGCCGTCATCCGAAATCAGCGCGATCACCATCAGGAACCCGGCCGAGGATTTGCGCACGCTGACCCCTTGACGCTGCACGATCTCGGGCAAGAGCGGCGTCGCCTGCGCGAGCTTGTTCTGGACCTGCACCTGCGCGATGTCGGGATCGGTTCCGGTCTCGAAGGTCAGCGTGATCGAGGCCTGACCGGCCGAGGTCGAGGAGGACGAGATGTAGCGCAGCCCGTCGAGCCCGGTCATCTGCTGTTCGATGACCTGGGTCACGGTATTGGCCACCGTCTCGGCCGAGGCGCCGGGATAGGCCGCCTGCACGCTGACAGAGGGGGGCGCGATCTGCGGGTATTGTGCGATCGGCAGGGTCAGGATCGACAGAAGGCCGATCCCCATGATGAGGATCGAGATGACCCAGGCGAAGACCGGGCGGTCGATGAAGAAGCGGGCCATGGCGCGGTCTCTCCGGGGTTCGGGGTGTCGGGGTCAGTTTGCTTGCGCGGGCTCGGCGCGTTCTTCGGGGGCGACCGCCGCGCCGGGGGCGACCTTCTGCAGCCCGGCCACGATGATCCGGTCGCCATCCGCCAGTCCCTCGGTCACGATCCAGTCGGTGCCGCGGTCGCGCAACACTGTCAGCGCGCGTTCCTCGACGATGTTCTCGGGCGTGACCACCAGTGCCGTGGGACGGCCGCGCCGGTCGCGGCCGATGGCCGATTGCGGGGCGAGGATCGCGTTCTCGATCACGCCTTGGGGCATTTCGACCTGTACATACATTCCGGGCAGCAACATCTTGTCAGGATTTGGAAATTCCATCCGCAGAACAACAACGCCGGTGCGTTCGTCGACATAGGGCTCGGCCGCGCGCAGCGTGCCGGTATGGTCGTAGCCGCCGCCATCGGCCAGCGTCAGGCTGACGGTGCGATCGGCCGCGCCCAGGGCCTCCTCCATGTGGCCGCGGCGCCAGGCGATCAGTTCGGCGGCGGACATGGTGACATCGACCAGCACCGGATCGAGCGTGCGGATCACCGCCAGCGGCTGGGCCTGGCCTGCGGTGACCAGCGCGCCGCGGGTGGTCAGCGAGCGGCCGACCGTGCCCGACAAGGGCGCGGTGACGGTGGTGCGGTCGAGGTCGATCTCGGCCGCGACAAGCTGTGCCTCTGCGACCTGAAGCCCTGCCTCGGCCGCATCGCGCGCGGCCAGTGCGTCATCCACGGCCTGCTCGCTGGTGACGTTGCGTTCGAGCAATGTCTGAAGCCGCGTAGCCTCGCGCCTTGCGGAGTCGCGGGTCGCCTCGGCCTGGGCAACCGCGGCCAGGGCGGCGGCGACGCGGGCCTCGTAGCTGGCCGAGTCGATGCGATAGAGCGCCTCGCCCTCGAAGACCTCGGCGCCCTCGTCGAACAGCCGCTCGATGATGATGCCCGCGACCTGGGGGCGCACCTCGGCCATGCCCGAGGCCACGATCCGGCCCGGCAACCGTGTGGTCAGCGTGATGTCCTGTGCGGAAAGGGTCAGAACGGTGACCGGCGTGGGCGGGCGCTGGCCTTGCGCCTGCTGGGCCTGGGCGGCGGTTGCCATGGCCAGCGACAGCGTCAGGAGGGCGGCGAGAACCCGGGGAAGGCGGGGCATGGGGAACCTCGTGGGATAGGCAATTTCTCTGGCGGATAGGGACGCGCGCGTTTATAAAACGGTATCGTTTTGTTATTCGCATCCGCCGGTTCGCGCAAGCGGGAATCCGCCCGGTCCGGCCTGCGGGGGCGATCTGGTCGAGGAAAGTGTCGAAAGGATGGGCAAACCCATGTCCCGCCGGGGCCGTCCGCCCCGTATGGACCCCGAGGAACGCGCGCGGGTGATTCTGGACGCGGCCGAGCGGGTGCTTTTGTCGCGCGGGTTGCGGGGCACCTCGATGGATGCGGTGGCGGCCGAGGCGGGGATGTCCAAGCGCACGCTTTACGAGCTGTTCGACGGGCGGGCGGGACTGGTCGAGGCGCTGGTGCGCCGGTTGCGCGAAGGGATCGTGAGGCCGCTGGGGGACGTGCAGCAGGCGCTGCCGCTGGCGCAGCGGCTGCGGCTCTTGCTGACGCCCGAGCGGTTGCCAGGCGCGGGGTCGGTCGCGCTGGAGGTGATGCGCGCGGCGATCGCCGAGGCGCCGCACCAGCCGGACCTGGCCGCGCGCATGCTGGAGGAGGGGCCGCTGGCCGTGCGTCGGCTGATCCGCGACGAGCTGGAGCGCGGCATGAGCCGGGGCGAGATCGCGCTGGACGATCCCGGGGCGGCGGCGGCGCTGCTGCACCGGATGGCGCTGCCCTGTCCGCTGGCGCGGCTGCTGCGGACCGATGGCGCCGACGAGCCGCTGGAAGCCGCGCGTGCCCGGGTCGACCGGGCGGTCGCGGTGTTCATGGCGGGAATGGCGGCGGGCGGCTGCGGCGTCGGGTGCCGGTTGCGGGGGCGTGCGGGCGCGACTATCAGAGCCCGGTCACAACCACCGGAGCGACCATGACCGAGACCCTTGCCACCGAATTGCAACGCCGGATCGACCTCAAGACCAAGCCGCCCGGCTCGCTGGGCCGGATCGAGGCGCTGGCCTGTCAGATCGGGCTTGTACAGGGTACGACGATGCCGCGGATGGACCGCTGCCAGTTGACGATCTTTGCCGCCGATCACGGCATCGCGGCCGAGGGCGTGTCGCTGTTCCCGCAGGAGGTGACGCGGCAGATGGTGCTGAACTTCCTTGCGGGCGGGGCGGCGGCGAATGTCTTTGCACGCAGCGTCGGCGCCGATCTGCGCGTGGTCGATGCGGGCGTGATGGGAGAGCCCTTCGGGGTCGAGGGGCTGATCGAGCGGCGCATCGGCGCGGGCACGGCCAGCTTCCTGACCGGCCCGGCGATGAGCGCCGAACAATGCGCCGCCGCACTTGAGGCTGGCCGCGCACTGGGGGCCGATGGCGATTGGGACGCGGTGGCCTATGGCGAGATGGGCATCGCCAACACCGCCGCAGCGGCCGCACTGGGCCACAAGCTGACGGGCGTGGGACTGGATGTGCTGACCGGGCGGGGCACCGGGCTGGACGATCCGGGCCTTGCGCAGAAGCGCGCGGTTCTGGAACGGGCCGCGGCGCGCACCGGGGCGTTGGCCCCGCAGGAGGCGCTGGCCGAATATGGCGGCTTCGAGATCGCGATGATGGCAGGCGCGATGATCGGCGCGGCAGAGGCGGGCCGGGTGGTGATCGTGGACGGCTTCATCGCCACCTCGGCCGCGCTGGCGGCGGTGCGGATCGCCCCCGCCACGCGCGCGGCGATGGTCTTTGCCCACCGCTCCGAGGAACAGGGCCATGGCGCGCTGCTGGATGCGCTGGACGCCGCGCCGCTTCTGTCGCTGAACCTGCGGCTGGGCGAGGGCACGGGCGCGTTGCTGGCCTGGCCGCTCATCAAGGCCGCGGCCGCGATGCTGACCGAGATGGCCAGTTTCGCCGATGCCGGGGTGACGGGGCCGGCATGACCGGGCGGCTGGCGCGGGAAGCGCGGCTGATCCTGCTGGCGGCGGGGTTCCTGACCCGGCTGCCGGTGCCGCCCGATCCTGCCTTCACGCCGCAGCGGATGGCCTGGGCCACGCGCTGGTTTCCGCTGGTGGGGCTGGGGATCGGCGCGGTCGTGGCGCTGGTCTTCTGGGGTGCGGCATTGGTGCTGCCCGTCTGGGTGGCGGCGGGGCTGGCGCTGGCGGCGGGCGTGCGGCTGACCGGCGCGCTGCACGAGGACGGGCTGGCCGATGTCGCCGACGGGCTGGGCGGCGGGCAGAGCCGCGAACATGCGCTGGAGATCATGCGCGACAGCCGGATCGGCAGTTATGGCACGGTCGCGCTGGTGCTGGTGCTGCTGCTCAAGGCCGGGGCGCTGGCGCATCTGGGCGGGGCGGCGGTCGCGGCGCTGATCGCGGCGCATGGGCTGAGCCGGGTCTTCGTGGTGCTGACCATGCTGCGGCTGCCCTATGCCCGACCCGAGGGCAAGGCGGGCTTTGCCAGCCTGGCCGAGATCGGGCCGGGCGGGCTGTGGATCGTGCTGGGCACCGGGGCGGTGGCGGCGCTGGGGCTGGCGGTTGCGGCGGGGCCGGGGGCGGCGCTGAGCGCGCTGGCCGCGGCGGCGGGGGTGACGCTGTGGATCGGCGCGATGCTGCGTCGGCGGCTGGGCGGCTATACCGGCGACGGGCTGGGCGCGGTGCAGCAACTGACCGAGGTCGCGATCCTGCTGGGCGTGCTGGCATGGGTCTGATCCTGCTGCGCCACACCGCCCCCGATGTGGCGCCGGGCACCTGTTACGGCCGTCTCGACCTGCCGCCCGGCCCGCGATTCGCCGACGAGGCCGCCGGGGTGCTGGCCAATCTGCCGCCCGTGTCCCGCGTGCTGACCAGCCCCCTGATCCGCTGCCGGGCGCTGGCCGAGCATGTGGGTGCGGCGCGCGGGCTGCCGGTCGAGGTCGCGCCGGACCTGATCGAGATCGATTTCGGCGCCTGGGAGGGGCTGGCCTGGGACGCGGTGCCGCGCGCGGAACTCGATGCCTGGGCGGCGGATTTCTGGCATGCGCGGCCGCATGGCGGGGAAAGCGTGGCGATGTTCACCGCGCGGGTGGCCGAGGCGCTGGCCGGGCTGGGTGCCGCGCGGGACTGGCTGGCGGTGACCCATGCCGGGCTGATGCGCGCCGCCCTGCACCTTCTGGGCCGGGACGAGACCTGGGCCAGCCGCTTTGCCCATGGCGCGGTGCTGCGGCTTTCGCCGGGGGAGCTTGCGGCGCTGGCGGCGGGCGGCGCCGGGACACGCCCCGGAAAAAACGCGTGAGCGCCCCGGAATGGCTGTGGCCATGCCGTGGCTGTGGAATAGATATTACGCAGATCAGGGGCGGGCACGCCCCCAAGGAACGGACCGAACGATGCCCAGAACGCTTTTCAAGGTGATGATCCCGGAACGGCGCGGAACGCTGCCTGTCTTCCTCTGCCTGCGGCTTGCGGATGACTGGGGCGAGCCGCGCCCCTGGAAGGCCGACAACCAGACGCTGCCCTATATCGGCTGGCATATCACCCGGCGCGAGAATGGCCGGTTGCTGACCGTACTGCTGGGGCCGCTGGCGCTGCTGGCCGCAACCCCGCCAGCGCCGAAGGAGGCCGCAGGCCCGGGCGCGGTGCATCCCCAGGTCTGAGCGGATCGCAACGGGGCCGGGGGGCCGCCCCGGTGCTGGACAGGGCGGCGAAACCGCGCTATCGGGGCGGCCATGACGCCGCTGTGCCGCCCTCTTTCGCGCCGACGCCGCCGCCGGGCCTGACCCGGCCGCCTGCGCGTGCGCCAACGCGTCTTCCTCTCCCACGTTGACACGATCCCGGCCGTGGGGCACCCCTTTGGCCTCTGATCCCAAGGATTTTCCGCATGATCCCGTCCATCCTGCCGACCTATAACCGTGCGCCGCTGGAATTCGTGCGGGGCGAAGGCCCCTGGCTGACCGCCACGGATGGCCGCCGCTTTCTCGATTTCGGCGCGGGGATCGGGGTGAACGCGCTGGGCCATGCCCATCCCGCGCTGGTCGCGGCGCTGACGGCACAGGCGGGCCGGTTGTGGCATCTGTCGAACCTTTACCGCATTCCCGAACAGCAGGCGCTGGCCGACGCGCTGGTGGAGAAGACCTTTGCCGACACGGTGTTCTTTACCAATTCGGGCACCGAAAGCTGCGAACTCGCGGTCAAGATGGCGCGCAAATACTGGTATGACAAAGGCCAGAGCGAGCGGGTGAAGATGGTCACCTTCGCGGGCGCGTTCCATGGCCGGTCCTCGGCCGCGATCGCGGCGGCGGGGTCGGAGAAGATGACCAAGGGCTTCGGCCCGCTTTTGCCGGGCTTTGTCCATCTGCCCTTTCCGGCCCATGGCGAAGAGCTTGAGGCCGCCGTCGACGGAACCGTGGCGGCGATCATGGTGGAGCCGGTGCAGGGCGAGGGGGGCATCCGCCCGCTGCCCGAACCCTGCCTGAAGGGGCTGCGCGATCTGTGCGACCGGACCGGGGCGCTGCTGATCTTCGACGAGGTGCAATGCGGGATGGGCCGGACGGGCAAGCTGTTCGCCCATGAATGGGCCGGGGTTGCGCCCGACATCATGATGATCGCCAAGGGCATCGGCGGCGGCTTTCCGCTGGGCGCGGTGCTGGCGAGCGCGGAGGCCGCCAGCGGCATGACGGTGGGCACGCATGGGTCCACCTATGGCGGCAACCCGCTGGCCTGCGCGGTGGGCAAGGCGGTGCTGGAGATCGTCGGCGAACCCGCCTTTCTGGACGGGGTGAACCGCAAGGCGGGGCTGATGCGCCAGAAGCTGGAGGGGCTGGTGGCAAGCCATCCCGATATCTTCGAACTGGTGCGCGGGGTCGGGCTGATGCTGGGGCTGAAATGCCGGGTGCCGAATACCGATCTGGTGCAGGCGGGCCATGACCAGGGCCTGTTGACGGTGGGCGCGGCGGACAATGTCGTGCGGCTGTTGCCGCCGCTGAACGTCACCGAGGAGGAGATCGCCGAGGCCATCGCGCGGCTCGATGCGGCGGCGGGGGTGCTGGCAGGCAAGGGGGCGGGGGCATGAGGCATTTCCTCGATCTTCACACCACGGATGCGGGCGAGTTGCGGGCGATGATCGACGCGGCCCGCGCGATGAAGACGGCGCGGGCGGGACGGCCCCGGGGGGCGCTGGACGACGACCAGCCGCTTTCGGGGCGGATGGTGGCGCTGATCTTCGAGAAACCCTCGACCCGGACGCGGATCAGCTTTGACATGGGCGTGCGCCAGATGGGCGGGCAGACCATGGTGCTGTCGGGCGCGGACATGCAGCTGGGCCATGGCGAGACCATCGCCGACACGGCCCGCGTCCTGTCGCGCTATGTCGACCTGATCATGCTGCGCACCTTCGAGGAGGCGACGCTGCACGAGATGGCCGAACATGCCAGCGTCCCGGTGATCAACGGGCTGACCAACCGCAGCCATCCCTGCCAGATCATGGCCGATATCCTGACCTATGAGGAACATCGCGGCCCGATCGGGGGGCGCAAGGTGGTCTGGTCGGGGGATGGCAACAATGTCTGCGCGTCCTTCCTCCATGCCGCGGGGCAGTTCGGTTTCGATTTCACCTTTACCGGGCCGCCGACGCTGGACCCCGAGCCGGGTTTCGTGGCCGAGGCGCGCGCCAAGGGTGTGCGGGTCGAGATCGAGCGCGATCCGATGCGCGCGGTCGCGGGGGCGGACCTCGTGGTGACCGATACCTGGGTGAGCATGCATGACCCGCAATCGGCGCGCGAGCGGCGGCACAACCAGTTGCGTCCCTACCAGGTGACCGAGGCGCTGATGGCGGCGGCGAAGCCCGATGCGCTGTTCATGCATTGCCTGCCCGCCCATCGCGACGAGGAGGCGACGAGCGCGGTGATGGACGGGCCGCATTCGGTGATCTTCGACGAGGCCGAGAACCGGCTGCACGCGCAGAAGGCGATCCTGCGCTGGTGCCTGGGCGTCTGACGGGGCGCTCCCGCCCCCGGCCCGCGCGGGGCTTGCGCCCCGCTTGCCCGGGGTTGGGCGTGGCCGCGCGCGGGCGCGCGCGGCGCCTCCGGCGGGGGTATTTGGGCCAAGAAGAAACAGCGGTCAGGAGTGGGGCGCCACCCGAGGGACCGGCCGGAGGGCCGGGCCCGAGATGAAAGGCGCGCGCCGCAGGCGCTCGGTCTGACAGGCGCTCAGGGCCGGGGTTTGCGGCGCAATGTGGGCGTGGCGGCGGTGGGGTCCTCGGGCCAGGGATGTTTGGGGTAGCGCCCGCGCATGTCCTTGCGGACATCCGAATAGCTGGTCGCCCAGAAGCCCGGCAGGTCGGTCGTGACCTGCACCGGGCGCTGTGCAGGCGACAGCAGCGTGATCCGGAGCGGCAGGCGGTTCGGGCCGATGCTGGGATGGGTCGTGGTGCCGAAGAGTTCCTGAAGCCGCAATTCGATGGAAGGGCTGTCGCCGGAATAGTCGATGGGCACCTGCCGACCGAGCGGGGTTTCGAAATGCGCCGGGGCGAGCCGGTCGAGGCCTTGCTGTTGGTCCCAGCTCAGGCAGGCGCGGAGCGCGGGCAGGAGGTCGAGGCCTCGGAGATCCTCGGCGCTGCGCGCGCCGGAGAGATGGGGCAGGAGCCAGTCGTCGAGACGGTCCATAAGCGTGGAATCCGAGAGGTCGGGCAGGTCCGCGCCCTGCTGGCGGATCAACTCGACCCGGGCCTGGAAGCGGCGGGCGGAATCGGTCCAGGGCAGCCCCAGCGCCCGGATGCCGTCGAGCGCGGCGCGGGCCATGGCCTCGGGCGGCGCGTCGGGCCAGGGGCGGTCGTCGAGGACAAGCGCGCCGAAGCGTTCCTGGCGGCGCGCGATCACCCGGTTTTCGCGGCCTGACCAGTGGCATATCTCGTGCCACGCGATGGCGGGGCCATGGGTGGCGCGCAGCTCGGCCTCGGTCAGCGGGGCGGCGAGGCGGATGCGGGCCTCGCGCGTGTCGCCGTCGAGATCGAGCGCGACGATCAGGCGCTGGCCCGCCAGCGGGTCGGCCGCGCCCATCACGGCACCCTTGCCGCCCGACAGGATGAAGCGCGGCGTCTCGCCCTTGCGGCGCAGGCCGATGCGGTCGGGATAGGCAAGCGACGCCATCTCGCCCGCTGACATTGGCCGGGGGCTGTCCGGGGCGCGGGCGGCAAGGCGCTTCGTTTCGGCGCGGATGCGGGCGAGCGTTGCGCGGTCGGGCGGGATGGGCGTCTCGGCGCGGTGGTCGGCCAGCGCGCGCAGGCGTAGCGTCAGGTCGGTGCCTGCGCCGCGCAGCGGGTCGCGGTCTTCGAGCAGGGCGGCGAGCGGGGCGGCCTGTTTGCCCGCGATGGCCAGCATGTGGCCGAGCCGGGGATGCAGCGGCAGCGCGGCCAGCGCGCGGCCGTGATCGGTGACGCGGCCCTTGCCGTCGAGCGCGCCGAGGGCGGTGAGCAGCGCGCGCGCCTCGGCCAGAGCGCCGGGATTGGGGGGCGTCAGCAGGGCCAGCGCGCCGGGATCGGCCGTGCCCCAGAGCGCGAGGTCGAGCGCGAGCCCGGTCAGGTCGCCCGCGACGATCTCGGGCGGGGGGAAGGCGGCGAGCGCGCCTTCCTCGCCGCGGGTCCAGAGCCGGTAGCAGCGCCCCGGCGCCACCCGCCCGGCGCGGCCGCGGCGCTGGTCGGCCTCGGCGCGGGTGACGCGTTCGGTCACCAGCCGGGCCATGCCCGAATTCGGGTCGAAGCGCGCGCGCCTTGCGCGGCCGGCATCGACGACGACGCGGATATCCTCGATCGTCAGCGAGGTTTCGGCGATGGCGGTGGCCAGCACGATCTTGCGTCCCTCGGGCTCGGGGCGGATCGCGGCGCGTTGCTCGGCGAAGGGCAGGGCGCCGTAGAGCGGGCGGATATGGCAATCGGGCGGCAGGCGGGGGGCAAGGGCTGCGGCGCAGCGGCGGATTTCCCCCTCGCCGGGCAGGAAGACGAGGAGGCCGCCCTGGGTTTCGGCCAGCGCCTGGGCGACCAGATCGGCCGTGGCCTCGGGCAGGCGGGCGCCTTTGGGCAGGGGGCGGTCGAGCCAGAAGGTCTCGACCGGGAAGGCGCGGCCTTCGGAACTGACCAGCGGGGCGTCGTCCAGAAGGGCGGCCACCGGGGCGGCGTCCAGCGTGGCCGACATCACCAGCAGGATCAGGTCCTCGCGCAGGGCGCCGCGCACCTCCCAGGCCAGTGCAAGGCCCAGATCGGCGGCAAGGGATCGTTCGTGGAACTCGTCGAAGATGACCGCGCCGATGCCGTCGAGCCCCGGATCGGACTGGATCATCCGGGTCAGGATGCCTTCGGTCACGACCTCGATGCGGGTTCTGCGCCCGACCTTGGCCTCGCCCCGGATGCGGTAGCCGACCGTTTCGCCGACATCCTCGCCCAGCGTCTCGGCCATGCGCTCGGCAGCGGCGCGGGCGGCCAGCCGTCTTGGTTCCAGCATCACGATGCGGCCCCCCGTCAGGCCCGCCTGCAATAGCGCCAGCGGCACCCGCGTCGTCTTGCCCGCACCCGGGGGGGCTTGCAACACGGCGCGGCCGGCGCGGGCAAGGGCCGCGATCAGGTCGGGCAGGGCGGCGTCTATGGGCAGGGGCGTCATGGCCGTGGGTTATGGGCGAAACCGCCCCGCTTCGCCAGAGGGGGGGCCAGAGGGGTGGACAGCCCGCCGCACACGCGGCAAGAGAAGGACCGCGCAGCAGCGGAGCCGCCCATGGATATCGAGGATTTTGCCACCCGCATCCGCGCCGGCGAACGCCGGGCGCTGGCGCGTGCGATCACCCTGATCGAAAGCGGGCGGGCCGATCACCGGGCCGCCGCGCGGGCCCTGCTGGACCTGTTGGCCGATGCGCCGGGGCAGGCGCTGCGCATCGGGCTGTCGGGCACGCCGGGGGTGGGCAAGTCCACCTTTGTCGAGAGCTTCGGCATGATGCTGACCGGGCAGGGGCACAAGGTCGCGGTGCTGGCGGTGGACCCGTCTTCCGCGCGCTCGGGCGGCTCGATCCTGGGCGACAAGACCCGGATGGAACGGCTGAGCCGCAACCCCGATGCCTTCATCCGCCCCTCGCCCAGCCAGTCGGCGCTGGGCGGCGTGGCGCGGCGCACGCGCGAGGCGGTGAGCCTGTGCGAGGCGGCGGGCTTCGACATCGTGCTGATCGAGACGGTGGGCGTGGGCCAGTCCGAAACCATGGTCGCCGAGATGACGGATCTGTTCATCCTGCTGATGGCCCCCGCGGGCGGCGACGAATTGCAGGGCGTCAAGCGCGGCATCATGGAAATGGCCGACCTGATCCTGGTGAACAAGGCCGATGGCGATCTGAAACCGGCGGCCGAACGCACGCGGTCCGATTACGCGGGCGCGTTGCGGCTGTTGCGCCGCCGCCCGCAGGATCCGCCCGATTTCCCCAAGGCGATCTGCGTCTCGGCATTGCAGGAGGCGGGGCTGTCGGATGCCTGGGCCGAGATGCAGGCGCTGGCGCAATGGCGGCGCGAAACCGGGCATTTCGAGGCGCGGCGGGCCGAACAGGCGCGCTACTGGTTCGCCGAGGAGGTGCGGCGCGGGCTTCTGGCGCGGCTTGACCACGATCCCGCGATGCGGGCGCGGATGGCGGCGCTGGGCGCGCAGGTGGCGGCGGGCGAGACCAGCGTGGAACGGGCCACCGCCGAGATGCTGACCGCGCTGGGGGCCGCGCCGTGAAGCCCTTTCTGGTGCTGCAACTGCGCCCCGAGACCGAGGCCGCCGATGACGAGTTCGCCGCGATCCTGGCAAAGGGCGGGCTGTCCCCCGATCAGGTGCGGCGCATCCGGCTGGATGCCGAACCGCTGCCCGCGGGGCTGGAGCTGGACGCCTGTTCGGGCGTGATCGTGGGCGGCGGTCCGGGCTGCGTCTCGGACCCGGAGGCGGCGAAATCGCCCGTCGAGCGGCGGATCGAGGCCGCGGTCATGGGGCTGATGCCCGAGATCACCGCCCGCGACATCCCCTATCTGGGCTGCTGCTACGGTATCGGCATCCTCGCCCATCACCTGGGCGCCGAGGTGTCGAAGCGCCGCTATTCCGAACCCGTTGGCGCCACCACCTGCCATCTGACCGAAGAGGGGCGCCTTGATCCGCTGCTGGCGGGCCTGCCTGACAGCTTCCGCGCCTTTGTCGGCCACAAGGAGGCGGTGCAGGCGCTGCCGCCGGGCTGCGTGCATCTGCTGTCCTCTGACCCGTGCCCGTTCCAGATGATCCGCTACGGGGCGAACGTCTATGCCACGCAGTTCCACCCCGAGGCCGACAGCGCGGGGTTCGAGCTGCGCATCCGCATCTACCGCGACCGCGGCTATTTCCCGCCCGAAACCGCCGATGACTTGGTGGCGATGTGCCGGGCCGAGGATGTGCGCCTGCCCGAAACGATCCTCAGGCGCTTCGTGGCGCGCTATGCATGCGATTGACCCGTATGCCCCATGAATCGCTTGACGCCCCCCGGGATTGCCCGTAATGCACCGCGACGGAATTCGCGGCGCTGCCCCTGCGGCGCCCCCTGCTATTCGAGACGAGGAAGAACCCCATGTCGCGCGTCTGCGAACTGACCGGTAAAGGGCCGATGGTCGGCAACAATGTCAGCCACGCCAACAACAAGACCAAGCGGCGCTTCCTGCCGAACCTGAACGATGTCACGCTTCTGTCGGATGCGCTGGGCCGCTCGTTCAAGCTGCGCATCTCGGCGGCTGCGCTGCGTTCGGTCGATCACCGCGGCGGGCTGGACGCCTTCCTCGCCAAGGCGCGCGAGGACGAACTGTCCAGCAAGGCGCTGAAGATCAAGAAGGATATCGAGAAGGCCCAGGCCACCGCCTGACGCGCCCCCCGATCCTGCCTGCCGGCCCCGCGCAACCCGCGGGGCCGTTTGCATTGGCGCGGCACCCTCGACAAGCGCCCCCCGCCCGGTATAGCTGACGCAACCCGCCGGCGCGGCGGCACATGACAGGGGAGGGACGCATGAAACTGTTGAGGGTGGGCCCCGCGGGCCAGGAGAAACCGGCGATCCTAGATGCCGGGGGCGGGATGCGCGACCTTTCGGGCCGCGTCCCCGATTTCGCCGGGCCGGGCGTGTCGCTCGAGGCGCTCGAGGCGATCCGCGCGCTTGATCCGGCCACGCTGCCGCTGATCGCACCGGGCGCCCGGATCGGCCCCTGCCTTGCCGCGGTGCCGAATTTCCACGCGATCGGGCTGAACTACGCCAGACACGCCGCAGAAACCGGCTCGAAACCGCCGGCCGAGCCGATCCTGTTCACCAAGGCCAGTTCCTGCCTGTCCGGCCCCTTCGATCCGGTCGTGATCCCGAAGGGCTCGGAAAAGACCGACTGGGAGGTGGAACTGGGCGTGGTGATCGGGCGTGCGGCTGAGAATGTCTCCGAAGCCGACGCGCTGGCCCATGTGGCGGGCTATTGCGTGGTCAATGACGTGTCGGAACGCGCCTTCCAGCTTGAGCGCGGCGGCCAGTGGATCAAGGGCAAGTCTGCCCCCACCTTCGGCCCCATCGGCCCCTGGCTGGTGAGCGCCGACGAGGTGCCCGATCCCCAGGCGCTGGCGCTCTCGCTCGATCTGAACGGGGAACGGGTGCAGGACAGCGACACCTCGGACATGATCTTTTCGGTGCGCCAGATCATCAGCTACATGAGCCGCTTCATGCGGCTGCTGCCGGGTGACCTGATCGCCACCGGCACGCCTGCGGGCGTGGGCATGGGAATGAAGCCGCCGCGCTTCCTGCGCCCCGGCGACGTGATGGAACTGCGCGTCGAGGGGCTGGGCCAGCAGCGCCAGCAGGCGGTCGCCGCCCCCTGACCTGTTCTTCTTCTGGCCGGAAATATCCCGGGGGGAGTCCGCAAGGACGGGGGGCAGCGCCCCCAGCCCGCTCAGACGAAGCGCACCGACCGGGCCAGCGGCAGGCTGCGCAGGCGCTGGCCCGTCGCGGCGAAGATCGCGTTCGCCAGGGCTGGGGCCGCGGGCGGCACGGGGGGCTCGCCGATCCCGCGCACCGGCCCGCCGCTGCCCAGCGCCTGCACGACGATCTCGGGGCATTCGTCGATCCGCATCGCGCGGTAGCTGTCGAAATTCGCCTGCTCGACCCGGCCCTCGGCATGGGTCAGCTCGCCCCAGATCGCGTGGCCAAGCCCCCAGATCACGCCGCCCTGGATCTGGTTCTCGATATTCACCGGGTCCAGCACCCGGCCCACCTCGGCCACGGCAAGGACCCGGTCGATGCGGATGCCCTCCGCGGTCGCGGTCACCTCGACCACCTCGGCGCAGGGCACGCCGAAGGACAGGCAGAAGGCCAGCCCCCGTCCGCGCCCCGGCCCCGGATCTGTGCCCCATCCCGATAGCTGGCCCACCGCCTCCAGCACCCGGGCGGAGGGCGCGTGGGTGCAAAGCCGCAGCCGTTCGGCCAGCGGATCGGCGCCCGCCGCGTGGATCAGCTCGTCCATCAGGCTTTCATGGAAGAAGGCATTGGCCGAGGCCCCGACCGAGCGCCAGGAACTGACCGGCACCGTTTCGGGCGCGCGATGGCCCGTCACGCGACAGGACGGGATCGCGAAGGGCTGGTCCCAGGCGCCCGCGACGATGGCGGTGTCGGGGCCCATCGTCGGCACGCCCAGCCGCCCCATCTGCGAGGCCGAGACCGAGGGCGCGGCGATCGCCAGATCGAGCGCCGCGACCTGCCCGCCCTCGACCCGGCCGCGGCCGCGCGCGATGGCGGCCGGGCGGGGGAAATCGCGGGCCATGTCCTCTTCGCGCGACCATGTCAGCCTTACGGGCCGTCCTTCGGCCGCCCAGGCCAGGCGCACCGCCTGGTCGATGAAATCATCCTCCAGCCGGCGGCCGAAACTGCCGCCCATCGGCAGCGCGTAAAGCCCGACCAGATCCTCGTGCAGCCCCGAAAGCCGCTGTGCGGTGTCGATCACGAAGCGCGGGATCTGGGTGCCCGCCCGCAATTCCAGCATGCCGTTGCGGAACCAGGCGAAGGCGGTCATCGGTTCCAGCGGCGCATGGGCGAGGAAGGGCACGCGGTATTCGGCCTCGACATCCGCGCCGCCCGCCAGCGCGGCCTCGACGTCGCCCTCGTTCTTCAAGCGGCTGTCGCGCCGCGTCTCGAACGCGCCCGCGATGCTGTCGAACAGCGCCTCGGTATTCGCGGGCGAGGGTGCGGGACCCCATTCGATCTCGACCTCCTTCGCGGCCTGAAAGGCGCGCCAGGTGTTGTCGGCCAGCACGCCGATGCCGTCGGGGAGGCGCATGACCTTGACCACCCCGCGCATCGACTCGGCCCGGCTGGCATCGACATGCAGCACGCCGCCGCCGCGTGCGGGATTGGTGCGCACCGTGGCAAACAGCATGCCCGGCGCGGTCTGGTCGATGCCGTAGCGCGCGGTTCCGGTCGATTTGGCCACGATGTCGAGCCGCTGCATCGGCTTGCCCAGGATCCGCCAGTCGGACGGGTCCTTGAGCGCGACCTTGCGCGGTTCCAGCAGCCTGCCCGCGGCGGGGGCAAGCTCGACATAGGACAGCCGCGTGCCGTCGGGCGCGATCACGGCGCCCGCCTCGGTGCGCAGCGCGGCCTCGTCCAGGCCCAGCCGCCGGGCGGCGGCGGTGACCAGCATCGCGCGCGCCGTGGCGCCGGCCATGCGCAGCCGGTCATAGGCGTCGGGCACGGTGGTCGAACCGCCGGTGATCTGAAGCGACATCAGCTTGCCGACCATCGCGCCGGTCTCGCGCGCGGTCTCGGCCAGCCAGCCGGTATCGGTTGCGGCGAAAGGCAGCCCCTCGGCCACGATGCGGGCATTGTAATAGGCCGGGGCGGGGATGCCGGGATCGGTGCGCACCGCATCGAGCGGGATATCCAGTTCCTCGGCGAGCAGCGCGGCCTGGATCGAGGTCGCGCCCTGGCCCATCTCGGCGCGCGGGGTGATCAGCGTGACCCCGGTCCGGTCGATCACCACATAGGGCGTCAGCGCCGCCATGCCCGCGGGCAGGTCCTTGGACAGCGGACTCGAATAGGGCTGGCGCAGCGAATAGACGCCCAGCGCAAGGCCCCCCGCCACCGTCGCCGCCCCGATCAGGAAGCCCCGCCGCGCGATCTTGCCCATGCCTGCCATGGCTCAGCCCTCTCGCAGCTTGTCGGCGGCCAGCCGCACCGCCGCGCGGATCCGCGGATAGGTGCCGCAGCGGCAGAGATTGGCGTGGAGCGCGGCGTCGATCTGCGCCGCGTCGGGCTGGGGCGTCTCGGCCAGAAGGGCGGCGGCGGCCATGATCTGGCCCGACTGGCAATAGCCGCATTGCGCGACCTGGGTCTCGATCCAGGCGGCCTGAACGGGATGCGGCGCCTCGGGCGTGCCCAGCCCCTCGATGGTGGTCACGGGGCCATCGACATCGCCCGCCGCGATCTGGCAGGACTGCACCGCGCGCCCGCCCAGATGCACGGTGCAGGCGCCGCATTGGCCGATGCCGCAGCCGTATTTCGTGCCCGTCAGGCCCAGCACATCGCGCAGCACCCAAAGAAGCGGCATCTCGGGTTCGACATCAACCTCGTGCTCGGTTCCGTTTACGGTCAGCCTCATGGCGGCCCGGCCTCCTTCACGGCGAATCCCCTGGCACCCAAGCTAGGGCGCCGGGCGCATCAATCACCCGTTTCGGCCCGGTTTGGCAACGCCATGCGGCCGGGCGGGGCCGTCACGGCTGCGTGGGTTGTGGTCCGGGGCGGCGGCGCTATGCTCGCGCCTGCCCGTGCGGGTGGCCGGGCAGGAGGGGACCGACAGGCATGCAGAAACGGACGATCCAGACCCGGCCGATCGAGGGGCAGAAACCCGGCACATCGGGGCTGCGCAAGAAGACCCGCATCTTCATGGGGCCGCATTACCTGGAGAATTTCGTCCAGGCGGTCTGGAACGCGATCGGCGGAGTGCAGGGCAAGACGCTCGTGCTGGGCGGCGACGGGCGCTATTTCAACGACCGCGCGGCGCAGGTGATCCTGCGCATGGCGGCGGCGGGCGGCGCGGCGCGGGTGATCGTGGGGCAGAACGCGCTGCTGTCCACCCCCGCGGCCTCGAACCTGATCCGCCAGCGCGGGACGGATGGCGGCATCATCCTGTCGGCCAGCCACAATCCCGGCGGCCCGGAGGAGGATTTCGGCGTCAAGTTCAACGGCCCCAATGGCGGCCCCGCGCCCGAAGAACTGGGCGCGCGCATCTTCGCGGCGACCCAGCGGCTGGAGAGCTACGACATCCTGGAGGCGCAGGATGTGGACTTGTCGCAGCTTGGCGCCACGCGGCTGGGCGGAATGGTGGTGGAAATCGTCGACCCGGTTGCCGATTACGCGGCGCTGATGGCGCGGCTGTTCGATTTCGGCGCCATCGCGCGGCTGATCGCGGGCGGCTTCACGATCCGGTTCGACGCGATGCATGCGGTCACGGGGCCTTATGCCAGGGCGATCCTTCAGGACATGCTGGGCGCGCCCGAGGGCAGCGTGGTCAATGCGGTCCCCAGCCCCGATTTCGGCGGCGGGCATCCCGACCCGAACCCGATCTGGGCGAAGGACCTGGTCGACCTGGTGATGGGGCCGGATGCGCCCGATTTCGCCGCAGCATCGGACGGGGATGGCGACCGGAACATGATCCTGGGACGCGGCATCGTGGTCACGCCCTCCGACAGCCTGGCGGTGCTGGCCGCGAATGCGCATCTGGCGCCGGGCTATGCGCGGGGGCTGGCAGGCGTGGCGCGCTCGATGCCGACCTCGGCCGCGGTCGACCGGGTCGCGGCGGCGCGCGGCCTTGCGCTATACGAGACGCCGACGGGGTGGAAATTCTTCGGCAGCCTGCTGGATGCCGGCCGGGTGACGCTGTGCGGCGAGGAAAGTGCCGGGACCGGATCGGACCATGTGCGCGAGAAGGACGGGCTTTGGGCGGTGCTTCTGTGGCTGAACATCCTGGCAGAGACGGGGGCTTCGGTCGCGGACATGCTGCGCGCGCATTGGCGGGAGTTCGGCCGCAACTACTACGCCCGCCACGATTACGAGGCGCTGGATGCGGGGCTTGCCGGGGCGATGCTGGACGATCTGCGCGCCCGCCTGCCCGGGCTTGTCGGGACGCAGGCCGCTGGGCGGCGGATCGTGGCGGCAGACGAGTTCGCCTATGACGATCCCGTCGATGGCAGCCGGTCCGAGGGGCAGGGGCTGCGGATCGGGCTCGAGGGCGGCGCGCGGATCGTCTTTCGGCTGTCGGGCACCGGGACCGAGGGCGCGACGCTGAGGGTCTATCTGGAGGAGTATGTCGACGCGCCCGGGCGGCTGGACCTGCCGGTATCCGAGGTGCTGGCGCCGGTCATCGCCGCCGCCGACGAGATCGCGGGAATCACCGCGCGCACCGGCCGCAGCGGACCCGACGTGGTGAGCTAGCCCTCCCGCCCCCGGCCCGCGCGGGCTGCGCTGCGCGCGCCCGCTTGTCCGGGGTTGGGCGTGGCCGCGCGCTGACGCGCGCGGTGCCTCCGGCGGGGATATTTGAGGCCAGGAGAAGGGTGGGCCGGATCCTGTTCTTCTTCTGGTTTCAAATATCCAATGCCGGTCGCGTCGGGTTGCCGAAGGGGTCGGGGTCGTAGGCCACCGCGGCGAGGAAGAGTCCCGAGGGTGGGCAGACCGGGCCGCAGGCGGCGCGGTCGCGGGCCAGAAGGGCGTCCCGGACCCGTTCGGGCGGCCAGGCGCCTGCGCCGACCCGTTCCAGCGTGCCGACGATGCTGCGCACCTGATTGTGCAGGAAGCTGCGGGCGCGCAGGTGGAAGCGGAATTCCTGTCCGCCGGGGCAGGCCCGTTCCTCGATCTCGAGCGTATCGAGCGTCTTGACCGGCGATTTCGCCTGGCAGAGCGCGGCGCGGAAGGTGGTGAAGTCGTGCTGCCCGATCAGATGCGCTGCCGCCTCCTGCATCGGGGCGCGTTCGAGCGGGTGGGGCACCTGCCAGACCAGTCCGCGCTCATGCGTCATCGGGGCGCGGCGGGCGACGAGGCGAAAGAGGTAGCGCCGTTCGAGGGCCGAGAAGCGGGCGTGGAAATCATCGCCCACCCGCGCGCAATCCACCACGGCAACGGGGGCGGGCCGCAGGTGGTAGTTCAGCGCCTGCGCCAGCCGGAACGGATCCCAGTCCTTGCGCAACTCGCAATGGGCGACCTGGCCCAGCGCATGCACGCCGGCATCGGTGCGCCCGGCGGCGGCGATGGCGGGCAGGCCGGGTTCGAGCCGGGCGAGCGCCGCCTCGATGGCGCCTTGCACCGAGGGGCGGTCGGCCTGGCGTTGCCAGCCGGAAAACGGCGTGCCGTCATATTCGATCTTCAGCGCGTAGCGGGGCATGGGCCGGTCGTTACCGCGACAATCCTTCCCTGGCAATCGCCTATCCCGGGGCTGGCGCGGGCGCGGCGCCGGGCTTACCTTGGCCGGAGCCGTGAAAGGAGCAAGCTTGCGCATTGGCGATATTGCCGACGGGGTGACGCGCGGGGTGGAAGGGATTGCCGCCTCGGTGTCCGAGTCCTTCCTGGAGCCGGTGGTCCGGCTGGGCGTGACGGGATTGTCACGGGCCGGAAAGACCGTCTTCATCACCTCGCTGGTGGCCAATCTGATGGATCGCGGGCGGATGCCGCAATTGCGCGCCGCCGCCTCGGGGGCGATCACCGCGGCCCATCTGCGACCCCAGCCCGACAATACCGTGCCGCGTTTCGACTACGAGACGCATCTGGCCGCGCTGACCGGGACGGCGCCGCACTGGCCCGACTCGACCCGCGCGGTGTCCGAGTTGCGGCTGTCGCTCAAGGTGCGGCCGGGCGGGCTGGGGCGGCTTCTGGGCAGCGTGACGGGGCCGCGCACGGTGCATGTGGACATCGTCGATTATCCCGGCGAGTGGCTTCTGGATCTGGCGCTGCTCGACAAGGGCTATGCCGACTGGTCGCGCGAGACGCTGGAGCGGATGCAGATGCGGCCCGGCGGGGCGGGGTTCCTGTCGGCGCTGGGCGGGGTCGATCCGGCGGCCAAGCTGGACGAGCCGGTGGCCCAGGGCCTGGCCGGGGCGTTCACCGCCTATCTTCAGGCCGCGCGCGAGGCGGGGTTTTCCGATTGCACGCCGGGCCGCTTCCTGTTGCCGGGCGAGTTGGCGGGCTCGCCCGTGCTGACCTTTGCGCCTCTGCCCGAGCCCGCGGCCGCAACGCCGCGCGGCAGCCTCTGGCGCGAGATGGAGCGCCGCTTCGGCGCCTACAAGGCCGAAGTGGTCAAGCCCTTCTTCCGCGAGCATTTCTCGCGGATCGACCGGCAGGTGGTGCTGGTCGATGCGCTGGGTGCGATCCATGCAGGTCCCCGCGCGGTCGAGGATCTGCGCCGCGCGATGACCGAGATCCTGGGCGCGTTCCGGCCCGGGCGCAATGCCTGGCTGAGCCAGTTGCTGCTGGGACGGCGGGTCGAGAAGATCCTGTTCGCCGCGACCAAGGCCGATCATCTGCACCACACCCAGCATCCCCGGCTGACCGCGATCATGCAGGCCCTGATGCGCGACGCCCGCCGCCGCGCCGATTTCGCGGGTGCCGAGACCGCCGCCATGGCGATCGCCGCGCTGCGCGCCACGGTGGAGGAGACCCGCACCCGTGGCGGCGAAAGCTATGACTGCGTGCGCGGGACCTTGCTGGACACCGGCCGCGAGGCGGCGCTTTATCCCGGCGAGTTGCCCGAGGATCCGGGTATCCTGCTGGAGGCGGCGCGGGACGGGGCCGAGGCGTGGCTGGACGCCGAATACGAGGTGATGCGCTTTGCGCCCGCGCGGCTGACCTTGCGCCCGGGCGAGGGGCCGCCCCATATCCGGCTGGACAAGGCGGCCGAGTTCCTGCTGGGGGATCGGCTGAGATGACCCGCCGCCCGGTGCTTTTCGACCTCGACGGCGAGGACGACAAGCCCGGCGCGGGGCCAGACAGGCAGCGCGATCAGGCCGCGGCAGCGGAGCGGGCCGAGCGGGAGCGGGCGGAGGCCGAGAGGCTGGAGCGGGAGGACGCCGAGCGGGACCGGCTGGAGCGTGTGCGGTTGGATCGGGAGCGGCGCGAGCGCGAGCGGATCGAGCAGGAACGGGAACGGGCCGAAGCCGAGCGGCAGGAGCGCGCCCGGGTGGAGGCCGAAAGGGCGGAACGCGAGCGCGTCGAGCGCGAGAAGGCCGATCTGGCGCGAGAACTGGTCGAGCGGGCGCGTGCGGAGGCCGAGCGGTTGGAACGTGAGCGCGTCGAGCGCGAACGGGCCGACGCCGAAAGGGCCGAGCGAGAGCGGGCTGCGGCCGAGAGGGCGGACAGCGAGCGGGCCGAGCGCGAACAGGCCGAGCGGATGCGTGCGGAAGCAGAACGGTTGGAACGTGAGCGCGTCGAGCGCGAACAGGTCGAGCGGGAACGGACAGAGGCCGAAAGGGCCGAACGCGAGCGGGTCGAGCGGGAACGGGCAGAGGCCGAGCGGCTGGAACGCGCGCGGGTTGAACAGGAACGGCAGGAGCGGGAACGTTTGGAACAGGAGCGGGAGCGGGACGCAAGGTTAAGCGCGGCGGGCCGTGAGGTCCGCAGGGCCAGGGCGCCGCTTCTGTTCGAGGCGGACGCGGCCGAGGCGCCTGTCTCGCCTGCCTCCGCGCCGCCGGTGCCGGAGCCCGATGCGTTGCCCGAGGGGCGTGCGATGCAGGCGGTGGTGGCGCTGGCCGCGCGGCCGCCCTCGCGGCTGGGGCGGTTCTTCTGGGCCTCGCTCTCGGCGCTGATCGGCTTTGCCGTCTCGCTGGCGGCATGGGATTTCGTGACCGGGCTGGTCGCGCGCAACCCGGTTCTGGGCGGGATTGCCGTGCTGCTGGCGGGCAGCGTGCTGCTGGCGCTGCTGCTGATCGGGCTGCGCGAGCTGGCGGCGTTCTCGCGGCTGGCGCGGCTTGACCGGCTGCATGCCGAGACCGAGGCGGCGCTGGCGGCGCATGATCTGGGGGCCGCGCGGGCGGTGCTGGACAGGCTGATGGCGCTTTATGCCCGCCGCGAGGATACGAGTTGGGGCCGCGAGCGGCTGACGGAGCGGCGCGACGATATCCTGGATGCCGACGGGCTGCTGGGGCTGGCCGAGCGCGAGTTGCTGGCCCCGCTCGACGCCGCCGCGACGCGCGAGATCGAGGCCGCCTCCCGCACCGTGGCCGCGGTGACGGCCATCGTGCCGCTGGCGCTGGCCGATGTCGCGACGGCGATGGTGGCGAATCTGCGCATGATCCGGCGGATTGCCGAGATCTATGGCGGGCGCGGCGGGGTTCTGGGCTCGATCCGGCTGGGTCGCGCGGTGATGACGCATCTGGTGGCCACGGGGGCGGTGGCGGTGGGCGATGACATGCTGGGCTCGATTGCGGGCGGCGGCATGCTGTCGCGCGTCTCGCGCCGGTTCGGCGAGGGCGTGGTGAACGGCGCACTGACCGCCCGGGTCGGCGTCGCCGCGATGGAGGTCTGTCGCCCGCTGCCCTTCCGCGAGCTCAAGCGCCCCTCGGTCGGGGCGCTGGTCAAGCGCGCGCTGACCGGGCTGTTCTCGAAATCCGACGCCTGAGCCGCCCTTTACGGCCCGGCGCGCGCGGCCTATAAGCCCGCCCATGTCGTCCGGCCGCATGCGCATCATTCGAATTAGCCGCCCGGCGCTCTGATCCAGGGCGGCCGGGACAAGGCGCTTGACCCGTCGCGCCGAACCTTCAACAGATCGCATGACCCGTTTTCCGAGGACCGCCCCCATGTGCGCCGACACGCCCGACTATCGCGATACCGTCTTCCTGCCCGAAACCGATTTCCCGATGCGCGCGGGCCTGCCCGAGCGCGAACCCGCCTGGCTGGAGCGCTGGGCGCGGCTCGGGGTCTATGACCGGCTGCGGGAACGGACGGGGCGGGCGCCCTTCATCCTGCATGACGGCCCGCCTTACGCCAACGGGCATCTGCATATCGGCCACGCGCTGAACAAGATCCTCAAGGATTTCATCGTGCGGTCCCAGCAGATGATGGGCAAGGATGCGCGCTATGTGCCGGGCTGGGACTGTCACGGGCTGCCGATCGAGTGGAAGATCGAGGAACAGTACCGCGCCAGGGGGCTGGACAAGGACGCGGTGGACGTTGTCGCCTTCCGCCAGGAATGCCGCAAATTCGCCGAAGGCTGGATCGAGATCCAGCGCGAGGAATTCAAGCGCCTCGGCATCACCGGCAACTGGGCCGATCCCTACCTGACGATGGATTTCCACGCCGAGGCCGTGATCGCGCAGGAATTCATGACATTCCTGATGAACGGGTCGCTTTACCAGGGCTCCAAGCCGGTGATGTGGTCGCCGGTGGAAAAGACCGCGCTGGCCGAGGCCGAGGTGGAATATCACGACCACCAGAGCCACACGATCTGGGTGAGGTTTCCGGTGGTTAACCTGCCGACATTCGATGATTTTCGAAAGTCTTTTGAAGCCCGTCAGATGTGGCTTCGGGCGCATGAGGAAGAGCTAGACATCGGGAGTGAAAGGTCTCGGGTCGAACAGATGCGACAGCTGGAGGGTGCCTCTGTCCTAATCTGGACCACCACTCCATGGACCATCCCGCAGAACCGCGCGGTCTGCTTCGGTTCGGACATCGCCTATGGCCTCTACCGCGTGACCGAGGCGGCCGAGGGCAGCACGGCCAAGACCGGTGAAACCGTGATCCTCGCCGATGCGCTGGCCGAAAGCGTGGCGAATGCCGCGAAGGGCGCCAAGCTGGAGCGGTTGCGCGACGTGACCGCCGATGAACTCGGCGCGCTGACGCTGGCCCACCCCTTCCGCGGCATCGAGGGCGGGCAGGGCGAGTGGGATTTCGACGTGCCGATGCTGCCGGGCGATCACGTCACCGATGACGCGGGCACGGGCTTTGTCCATACCGCGCCCAGCCATGGCGATGACGACTACCAGATCGGCCTGAAATACAACCTGCCGATGACCTATAACGTGCTGGAAGACGGCTCGTTCCGGCCCGATCTGCCGATCTTCGGCGGGCAGGCGATCCTGACGCCCGAGGGCAAGGAAGGCCCGGCGAATGTCTCGGTCATCAAGCAACTGGCCTATGCCGGGGCGCTGCTGGCCAAGGGCAAGCTGAAACACAGCTATCCGCATAGCTGGCGCTCCAAGGCGCCGTTGATCTACCGCAACACGCCGCAATGGTTCGCCGCCGTCGACCACAGGCTGGACGATGGCATGGGCAGCTATGGCGAGACGATCCGCCAACGCGCGCTGACCTCGATCGACCAACTGGTCAAATGGACCCCGCAGACCGGGCGCAATCGCCTCTATTCCATGATCGAGGCCCGCCCCGACTGGGTGCTGTCGCGCCAGCGCGCCTGGGGGGTGCCGCTGACCTGTTTCGTCAAGCGCGGCGCGAAACCCACCGATCCCGATTTCCTGCTGCGCGACCCGGCCGTCAATGCGCACATCGTGGCGGCCTTCGAGGCCGAAGGGGCGGATGCCTGGTATGCCGAGGGGGCGAAGGCGCGGTTCCTTGGACAGGACCATGACCCCGAGGCGTACGATCAGGTCATGGACGTGCTGGATGTGTGGTTCGATTCAGGCTCGACCCATGCCTTCGTGCTGCGCGACCGGGCGGACGGGGCGGCGGACGGGATTGCGGATCTGTACCTTGAGGGCACGGACCAGCATCGCGGCTGGTTCCATTCCTCGATGCTTCAGGCCTGCGGCACCATCGGGCGGGCGCCCTATCGCGGCGTGCTGACCCATGGCTTCACGCTGGACGAGAAGGGCAACAAGATGTCCAAATCGCTCGGCAATACCGTCGCGCCCGAGGATGTCATCAAGCAATATGGCGCGGATATCCTGCGGCTCTGGGTGGCGCAGTCGGATTATTCGGTGGACCTGCGCATCGGGCCCGAGATCCTGAAGGGCGTGGCCGACAGCTACCGGCGGCTGCGCAACACGCTGCGCTTCATGCTGGGCAATCTGGCCGGGTTCTCGGAGGCCGAACGGGTCGCGCCAGAGGACATGCCCGAGCTGGAACGCTGGGTGCTGCACCGTCTGGCCGAGCTCGACCAGCGGGTGCGGCAGGGTTATGACAGCTATGATTTCCAGGGCGTGTTCCAGGCGCTGTTCAACTTCTGCACCGTGGATCTGTCGGCCTTCTATTTCGACATCCGCAAGGACGCGCTGTATTGCGATGCGCCCGACAGCATGCGCCGCCGCGCCGCGCGCAGTGTGCTGGATCTGCTGTTCCACCGGCTGACCACCTGGCTGGCGCCGATCCTCGTCTTCACGATGGAGGATGTGTGGCTTGCGCGCTTCCCGGACGAGGACGGATCGGTGCATCTGGAGGACATCCCGGAAACGCCCGCCGCCTGGCGCGACGAGGCGCTGGCGGGGAAATGGGCAGGGGTGCGGCAGGCGCGGCGCGTGGTGACGGCGGCTTTGGAGATCCAGCGCAGGGACAAGGTGATCGGCGCGAGCCTGGAGGCCGCGCCGGTGGTGCATGTCGAGGACGCCGCCGTGCTGGGTGCGCTGAAGACGGTCGATTTCGCCGATCTCTGCATCACCTCGGACATCCTGCTGACCGCCGATCCCAGCCCGAACGAGGCCTTCCGCCTGCCCGAAGTGCCGGGCGTGGGCGTGGTCTTCGAGAAGGCCGAGGGCGAGAAATGCCAGCGCTGCTGGAAGATCCTGCCCGATGTGGGGGGGCATGCCCATCGGGGGACCTGCGCGCGCTGCAACGCGGCGTTGGGCGGTTAGGGGGCACTCCCGCCCCCGGGCCGCGCGGCGCTTGCGCGCCGACCGCCCGGGGTTGGGCCGGGCCGCGCGCGTGCCGCGCGCGGCGCCTCCGGCGGGGATATTTGCGGCCAGAAGAAGGGGCTGACCCGGGGTCTTGCGGGGCCTATTGGGACGGCGCGTGCCCGAGTGTGGCGATCCGGCCGTCGTTGACGGGGTGGTAGGGGGCGTTGGCGGCGAGGAAATCGGCGGTCACATCGGCCAGATTGGGGACGAAAGCATGGATATCCTGCGCATCGAACAACATCCGGTAGCGTCGCCGCTGCCCTGCCAGAAACAGGCACAGGTGACACCGTCGATCCAAGGCCAGTTCGGGATGGCGGTCGCGAAGGCGCGGCTCCCTTGTCGTCCTGGCAGGGCTGTGCCGCATCGGGGTCGGTCGTGTTGACCGTCTTGCCCCGCACCCCCCCCTGTAATGCCATCGCCTTGATCAACCGTTCCACGTGTTGAGCAGGTGAAAGCTGCCGACCGAGAATGCCTGCGAACGGCAATGGCGCTCCATTGACTCACCCTTCCTCGGGATCCCGTTGGCGGTGCGCAATTCCCGGACCTTGCGCTCCGGTTCCCTGATCCGGTCCATTTCGAACTTCGCTAGCCCAGCACTCTGCCTGCCGTCGCGTCCGGCCTGCCGACACCCGACACGCAGATCGTCGGGCGAACGACCAGAGTTCGGTGCAATCGGCGCGGTTCTTTCGAAACAGCAGACCACCGCGTTCGCAATTTGCGTCTGTCAAGGTCGGATGACTCCCCGCCCTGTCATCGGACTTATCCTTCGAATGTCTCACGCTCCGGCGAAGCCGGGGCGGTTCGGTAGGGCCGGATGCCATTCTCGTCGACGGATGCCAGCGCGTTGCTGGCCCGGGCGTGGCCTGTGGTCGGCGATGCGATCTTCATGTTTGCGCGACGGAAGATGACCCGGGCATCTTTCCATGCTATCAAGGGGCGGAAGCAGGAGACGTCGGAATGCCGCCCATCTTCGCATCTGAACGCGCGGTCATGCAAAGGCCTGCACCAAGGCGTTTCAGGGGGCACGTCGAGGCGGATGCCGTCGATGCGCTTCAGCATCAGGCCGACCGAAGCCCCGCGGCCCGCGCCCTCGCACAGCTTCAGGCGATGGCCGATACGATTCAGCGACAGGGGATCGAAGAGGAAGAAGAGCTTCAGATGAAGCGGCGCGCGGATGCCGCCGGAGAGGCGATGCAACGCGTGGGCGAGGAGGAGGAACCCCTGCAGGGCCGTTCGGTCGCCGCATCCGGACTGCCGACGCAATTGCGCAGCGGGATCGAGAACCTTTCGGGTCGGGACATGAGCGGGGTGCGCGTGCATTACAATTCCGATCGGCCGGGTGCGGTCCAGGCCCATGCCTTCGCACAGGGCAGCGACATTCACGTCGCCCCCGGCCAGGAACGGCACCTGCCGCATGAGGCCTGGCATGTCGTGCAGCAGGCCGAAGGTCGGGTCGCAGCAACGTGCGAGGTCGCCGGGCAGCCCGTCAATGACGACGCCGCGTTGGAGCGGGAGGCTGACACGATGGGCGCGCGGGCGATTCAGGAAGGCTTGCAGCGGGACTGAGTGACGCTGTCGGGCTTGATTTTGTCTAAGTTGAATTGTTTCATCCGGGGCTGTATTCCGGTTGCAGGTTTCGTGTTCCCTCACCGCCCCTCACGCAGGAGCACGGCCCTTGTTTCATCCATGTTCGACGCTCCTGTCGTTTGGCGGCCTGCTCCTAGCCATGTTCGTAGCAGCATCCGCGTCGGCCTGCGATCTGCCCATCCGCGACGTCGATGTTGTAGTCGGCATCCGCGACGCGCCACCCTTTTCGGCAATGTCGCCCACTGGCCTTGCCGAGGGCTTTGCCATTGACATCTGGACGTCGGTCGAGCACGAACTGATCGCCGAAGGCGCGATGTCGAGCAGCGAGATCGTGCTTTGTCGCAGCATTGCCGACCAGGAAGCGGCGCTGGAGGACGGCTTGGTCGACGTGGTGATCTCGCCGCTGACGATCACCGGGCCGCGGATGCAGCGCTACGACTTCTCGCAGCAATACCTGCAATCGGGCCTGACGCTTGCGGTGTCGAGCACCAGCGCCATAGATTTCGAAACCGCAACGCGGGTGATCTATCAGACGGTGACACAGCCCGGAGTCGTCAAGGCGCTGTTGATCTTCCTGGCCGCCAATCTGCTCCTCGCGGCGTTGCTGCGCTTGGCGTTGCGCCATGAAGGGCGGGGAGGCGACGGCGCGGGTGCCGAGGATCAGGGCTGGCTGACGACGCTGCTCGAGGCGGTCGTCAGCACGACCGGTCTCAAGGGGCTGGGCGATCGCTTCAAGACGTTGCTCGGCCGACTTTTGGAGATATTCATGGCGGTGGTCGGCACGGTGCTGTCGGCGACGATTTTCGGGGTGCTGACCTCGGCCTTCGTGGGTTCGATCGGCGCGAGTTCGACCGTGTCGGCGGAAAACCTGCCCGGAATGCGGATCGCTACGCTCGAGGGCTCGACCGCGCAGCAGTTCCTGGTCCGCCAATATGCCGCCGAGGGGCTGTTGCAGGCGCAGGCCGTCTGCGTTCCCGAGGAAGACGCTACCCCCGACACGGGCTGCTTGCTCTATCCGGGCTGGCCGCAGGCGGTCAGGGCACTGGACGAGGGCCGGGTCGAGGCTGTGCTGGGCGACTGGATCGCGCTCAGCTATCTCTCCCGGCTCGACCGGTACAGGGGCCGCGTCGAGGTGCAGTCCGGCGTCTACCTCAACGAACCCTATGGCTGGGCCATCGCGCGTGACCGCCCCGAGCTGCGCGCTGCGATCGACCGCGCGCTGATCGAGGACATGCGCGATCCGGGTTGGCGCAGGCGGATCGAGGCCTACCTTGGACCTGGTGCCGTGGCGCCCAACTGATGGACGCGTCGCGCCTTCCCCCCACCGACACGGTAACCCGATCCTACGAGCTCTATTACGACTCCGGCTGCTATGACCGGCGCTATCCTGGGCCGAACCGCGCTACGCAGCGCCTGGTCATGGACCATTTGCCGCCCTCTGGACATGTGATCGACTATGGCTGCGGCAGCGGGCGTTACCTGCTGGCTCTGCGCGACCGGGTCGGTACGGCGGCAGGCTATGACATCAGCCCGGCCGCGATTTCGCTGTTGCGCCGGAAAGCTGCTGCGTTCGGCTGGGACGATCTCGCCATTCTTGGACCCGATCCTGCCGATCTTGATCGTCATATGGCCGAGTTCGGCCCGGCCGATGTGATCCTGTGCCTCTTCGGCGTGCTTGGCCATATCGAGGAGGCGGCGGCACGGCAGCGGGCGCTGATGCAGATGCGCGTGCTGCTGCGCCCCGGGAGCGGGCGCCTGATCGTTTCTGTGCCCAACCGCCTGCGCCGTTTCCGACGCGAGCAGGCCCGCGCCGGGATCGCAGCCCGTGGACTGATCCATTACAGGCGGGTTCTGGGCGGAACCAGCGTGATTCTGCCCTACCAACTCTACGACCCGGCTGGGTTGGCCGACGAACTGGGGCGGGCCGGGTTCACGCTATGCGAGATGCGCCCCGAGAGCGTGCTGCCCGAGAGCTGGCTTCTGCACCATCCGGTCCTGCGCGGGGTCGAGCGGTTTCTCACGCCGGTCTGTCCGGCCCGGCTGGGCTACGGAATCCTCGCGGTGGCAGCGCCATGAGCCGGTTCGTGCTGCTCCTGCTGCTCGTGATCGCTTGGGCCGGATTCGCCGCAGCCCAGCCGCTTGATGCGCTCCGTGCGGTGGCGCCGGAAAATCCGGATGGCCGACTGGCCCATATCCTGAAGCGTGGCACATTGATCGTGGGGGTAAAGGCCGATTACCCGCCGTGGGGAATGGTGAATCCCGATCCGGATTCCGATGCCATCGTCGGGATCGAGCCCGATCTGGCACGCGACATTGCCGACCGGTTGGGCGTCGGGCTTCAACTCGAAGTCGTCAGCGCGCAGAACCGGATCGGGCGCGTGAACGATGGCTCGGTCGACCTGATCATCGCGACCATGGGCGATACCGAGGTGCGGCGGCACCAGGCCGACCTGATCCAACCGAACTACTATTCCAGCGGGGTCGTGGTCTATGGTCGCACCGATCTTGGCCTCTCGGGCTGGGAGGCGTTGAGGGATGCGCCGGTCTGCCTGACCCAGGGGGCCTATTTCAACCGGACGCTGGAGCGCGATTTCGGGCTAAAGGGCCAGTATTTCCCCGGCAACCGCGAGGCGCGCCTGGCGTTGAAGTACGGCCGCTGCGTCGGCTGGGCCTTTGACGACACGGCGCTGGCGCAACTCGTACATACCGAGCACGAGCCTGGTTTCGGCGTGATCGTCCCCACCATCCTCGACGTGCCCTGGGCCGTCGCGGTTGCCAGTGGCGAGGGCGACGGCCAATGGGGACGCTTCGTGGCGGACATGGTGGGCGAATGGCATGCGACTGGGCGTATCCTGGAACTGCAGCGCAAATGGTGGGTGGGCGAGACCGAATTCCTGCGTGATCTGCACAAGACGTGGTCACGGGTCGAGAACGGGATGCCGTTCTGCACCCGGGATCCGCACACGGGCCGCTTTCCGGCAGATTGCCTCTTCGAGATGGAACCCGTTGCGACTGGCGCGCCCGTCGATCTGCCCGAATGGGCCGCGGCGCTGCGCGAGCGGGCGGGCATTGACCTCCGGGTGCTCTACGATGCCTATGACCGCGCCCGGCTGGTCCGCGGCCTGGGCCTGACGCTCGCGCTTGGTTCTGTGGCGATCCTGGGGGGGCTCGCGGTTGGGATCGGCTTTGGCCTGATCGACGCGCGCGCGCGCCGGATGGGTCCGATCGGGCAGGTCGTGCGGCTTCCGCTGCGCGGTTTCATCGTGCTGGCACGCATGACGCCGCCGATCCTCCAGCTTTACATTGTCTTCTTCGCCCTTGGCGGTTTGATGGCCAATGCCGGGATCGTGACACCCGGCAGCTTCGTCACCGCTGGTATCATCCTGTCCTCCTATGCCGGCGCCACCAACGCGGTCCTGCTGTCGCACGCGCTGGAGCACGAGCGCCTGCGAGCGCCCGACGCCGAACTCCTTGCACTGCTGCCGGAGGCGATCCGGCGGTGCTTCGACGGACTGGTCGCGACCTGCGTGAATATCATCAAGGCCGCCGGCATGGCCAGTGCCATCGCGCTGACGGAACTGGTCTCGACCGTGAACCTGCTGGTCGCCGAGGGCGGTGACAAGGGCACGTTGATGAACGGGTTGCTTGTCTTCTACTTCGTCTTCGTGCTGTGCGTGATCTGGCTGTTCCGCCTGGCAAGGAACCGACTGGCCCCGGGCGGGGAGGCGCGGCGATGATCGAGATCCTTATCGAGCGCACACCCTTTCTCGCCGGTGGGTTCGCGAGGAACCTGCTGATCTCGGCGGTGTCGATGGGACTGGGCACGTTGGTCGGGGCCGCGCTGGGCCTGCTGCGTTTCCGGCGGTTCCGGGCGACTCTGCGTGCCGAACATGTGCTGACCAATGTCTGCCGCAATGTGCCGAGCTTCGTGCTTCTCTACTACATGGCCTTCATGCTGCCGAGCGAGATCGAGATCGGCGACAGCATCGTCGCAGTGCCGGTTTGGCTCAAGGCGGCGCTGGCACTGACCTTGCCGGTGGTCGGTTTCGCCTCGGACCAGACGCTGGGCTATCTCCAGCAGCGAGAGACCGGCACGGCGGGCGCCGGAGAGACCTTCGTCATCGCCTGGATCCAGTATTTCCTCATCATCATCATGGCCTCCGCCACCGCCTCGGTGATCGGCGTCGACGAGATCGTCGGGCGCGCGAACCTGATCCTCGCGCGCGACGACAGCCCGGTCTTCATGCTGGCGACCTATCTCTACGTCTCGGCCTGGTTCATCCTCGTCGGCCTTGCCATCTCCGGTCTGATGCTGTGGTTGTTCCGGAGGCGCGCGGCGGGGGCGTGAGGGCGAGCCTAACGAATTCTTGCTTTTCTAATGGCTTCTCTTACTCTGGTTGCAAAACCAGAACGGTTTAAGGGAGGGACAGGTGTACCACCGCAGGAACGAACCTCCGATCTGGCGGTCGCAGGCGCCTCCCTGTCCGCGTGTCCCATGATCGACGGCGCGCTCGGCCTTGTCACCGCTCGGTTGAACGCGCATCTGGCCGCCCGATACCGGGTGTCCGACGATCTGGTTGTCCTGTCGCCGCTATCCGACGCCGAGGGCAAGCCGGCTGCGGAGGCACGCAACCGGTTGGTTCTCTTTCTCGTGAACATCGCCCATGACGCGACCCCCCGCCGACCGTTGAAGCCGGAAGGCGGGCAAGTGACGCGCGCGCACCCGCTGCATCTCGACATTTATTTCATGCTGGCCTCGGGCCACGATCCCGAAACCTATCTCGAAGGGCTCAAGCTGATGTCCGCGGCGATGATGTTCTTCCAGACCTGCCCGGTCATGAATCCCCAGACCACGCCCGACATGCCTCCGGGTCTGGAACAGCTCAGCATCGAGATATCGAATCTTCGGATCGAGGAACTCGGTCAGCTTTGGGGCAATCTCGGTGGCCGTTATGTGCCCTCGGTGATGTTCAAGATGCGTTCGGTGATCATAGACGCAGCCGCGGTGGGCGGTGTGGCGCCGCTGGTCACCCGGCCGGGCAGCCGGGTCGAACCGCGGGAGGATGTGGCGTGACGACCTATGCACCGATCCTGTCTCTGAAGCTGGCGCATACCTATTACGGTGTGGATCGGGTTCCCGTCGCCGTGATGCCTGCCGATCCGGCGGGGTTCGACCGGGCGGGCCTGCTGTTGCGGTGGCGAGGTGTGGAGGCTGTTGTTCTGGCCGATCGGGCCGATGATCGCCCCGCCTCGGTGACGCTCGACCTGGTGGCCGAGGCGCCCCAGTTGTTTGCCGTGACCCGAGGGGCCGACTGGAACGAGGTGTCGCTGCTTGAGATCCCGGCAGGCATCGACGACGTAGCCTATGTTGACCTGTTTCGGGCGGGCAAGATCTCCCAGATGGTTTCGAAGCGGCTGGCGCGGGCCGAGATTGCACTTCCCCAGGAGGGCGGGCGCGAGGTGACCCTGCGTTTCGATGCGGTGGATGCCCTGTGGGCTTATGTCGTGACGGGGGGCGAGTCCGGGTCGGGGTTCAGCGTCTTCGATCCCACGGGCAAGGTGGAATTCGACGCTCTCGGGCCGCGCACGCTTCCCGACGGCACCGCCGCGCATGTCCTGCGCTCGGCTGTGCCGATTGCCGCGCGCGCTCGGCCGCCCGAGAGGTTTGCGCTCCAAAGACCCGGCCCCTTCGGCCCGGAGACCGTCATACCAGTGCTTCCCGCAGCGGGGACAGGTTTCAGAAATCCGGACGAACCGGGCGGCGCTGCCTGCCTGCAATCCGACATCTTCGTCACCGTATGGTAGAGGAGAGCCGCCAATGGTCATGAAAACGCCCGGCGTCTACATCGTCGAGAAGAACGCCTTCCCCAATTCCGTCGTGCAGGTGGCCACAGCCGTACCGGCCTTCATTGGCTATACGGAAATGGCGCGCAACGGCAACGTGTCGCTGCAGATGACGCCATGGCGCATCTCGTCGATGTCCGAGTTCCACAGCTATTTCGGCGGCCCGCCGCAGCCGCTTTTCAAGATCGAGCCGTGGAAGGCTTTCGACGGCATCTCGCCGCTTTCGGCCGAGGGCGCGGACAAGCCGCCCGCGCTGCCGCGGGCCAGCTTCATCACCCGCGGCCCGCGCGGCGAGGAAAAGTACGAGCTGATCCAGATCAACCCAGCCTATGCGCTTTACGGGGCGATGCGGCTGTTCTTCCAGAATGGCGGCGGGGCATGTTACGTCACCTCGATCGGGGGCTACGGCGAGGATATCGACGCCGAGAGGATGATGGCCGCCATTGACCGGCTCAAGAAGGAGCCCGAGCCCACCATGGTCGTGATCCCCGAGACCACACGGCTGGTGCGACAGAACGCGGTCAAGGTGCAGCAGGCGATGCTGATGCATTGTGGCACCGCCATGAAGAACCGCTTCGCGATCCTCGACATCTCGGGCGGGCATCTGCCGCAGCAGGATCCTCTGGGCAATCCGGTGGCCACCTTCCGCAACGACATCGGCATCAACGACCTTGATTTCGGCGCGGCCTACTACCCCTGGGTCAATACGTCGATCTTCCAGTCGCGCGACTTCACCTATGAGAACATAGATCCTCCAAGCCGACAGGCGCTGATCGGCCTTATGAAGCGCAGCGTAGGCCGGGTGGCCGAACTGGCCGACGAGATCCGGCGGATCAGTGCCCCCGTGGTCAGCGGGGATTTCACGATCTCGGTGCCCAAGGGCGGCACCGTCGCGCTGACCACGGCAGATATCTCGGCCAAGGATGACGACAGCGCGGCGGAGGGGCTGACCTATACGGTCGAGTCGGATACCGGCGCCATGGCCGGCAAGCTGCAACTCGACGGAAAGGACGCCACAAGCTTTACCCAGGCCGATCTTGAAGCCGGAAAGATCGCTTTCGTCCATGATGGCGAGAGCCGTTCGGGACGGTTCGACCTTGTCGTGACCGACGAGAACGAGATCGCGACCGATGCGCTGACCCTCGGTGTCGAGGTGGTGGGCGGGCTTCTGGACGCGACCGCGATCGCGGCGCAGACCGCGGTGGAGATCGACGTTTCCTCCGATCATCCGGACGGCGATGCGGCCAGCGTCAAGCTGCTGGACGCCGATGACGAAAGCGGCAAGACCCGTACCGTTTCCGGCGCGGGCATCTGGTCGGTGGCGAAGAACGGCAAGGTCAAGTTCACGCCGGAAACCGCCTTTGCCGGACCCGCAGCGCTGGCAAGCTACACCATCGAGGTCGGAGGCACGCCGACCGCACCCCAGGAGTTGCGCGTGCTAATGGCCGGGGAGGCCACCGGCACGGGGCTTGCCGGACCGTCTCCCGCGACCATCGACAAGACCCTGAGGGCGGTCGTGCCGCTTTACACCGAGGTGATGAACGAGATCGCGTCCTACATGAACGCGATGCCGCCAGCCGCCGCGCTGGCGGGCATCTACACGATGGTCGACAATACCCGCGGCGTCTGGAAGGCCCCGGCCAATGTGTCGATGAATTCCGTGGTCGCGCCCATGGTCAATATCGACCATGCCGAGCAGGAGAACCTGAACGTCTCGACAACCGGCAAGTCGATCAACGCGATCCGACCCTTCGTGGGCGAGGGCACGCTGGTCTGGGGCGCGCGCACGCTGGACGGCAACAGCCTCGACTGGCGCTATATCAACGTGCGCCGGACCATGATCATGATCGAGGAATCGATCCGGCTGGCCGCCAAGGCCTATGTCTTCGAGCCGAACACCTCGGCCACCTGGGTCACCATGCGCTCGCTGATCGAGAACTTCCTGACCAGCGTGTGGAAGCAGGGCGGGCTGGCCGGCGCGGTTCCCGACGATGCGTTCAGCGTGCATGTCGGCCTCGGCGAGACCATGACGCCCGTCGACATTCTGGAGGGCATCCTGCGGATCACTGTCCTGGTCGCCGTGACCCGGCCTGCCGAGTTCATCGAGATCACATTCCAGCAGCAGATGCAGAAATCCTGAGCCGGGTAGAAAGGGAGACAAGACATGGCAGACCAGACACCCTGGCCGCTTCCGAAATTCCATTTCAAGGTCGAGTGGGAGGGCAGCGAACTGGCCTTTCAGGAGGTTTCCGGCCTCGACATGGAAACCACCGCCATCGAATACCGCGCCGGCAACGACCAGAGCTTCTCGGTGCAGAAGATGCCCGGTCTCAAGAAGTTCTCGAACATCACCATGAAGAAGGGAATGTTCCGCGGCGACAATGCGCTGTTCGACTGGTTCACGACCAATGTCGGCAGTGCGGCCGAACGCAAGGGCCTGACAATCTCGCTGTTGAACGAGGAGCATAACGCGGTCTTCGTCTGGACGGTCGAGCGGGCCTTTCCGGTAAAGGTCGCCGGCACCGATCTCAAGGCCGAGGGCAACGAGGTCGCCGTCGAGACGATCGAGATCGCGCATGAGGGCGTCACGTTGAAACCCGCCTAGACATGACGGACTTTGCAGACCGACCCGTCGCATTCCAGTTCGCGGTGTCCTTCGCGGGTGCCGGGCCGTCCGTTTCCGACGCTGCCTTCCAGGAAGTGTCGGGGCTGGAAAGCGGGATCGATACGGAGGCGGTGGTCGAGGGTGGCGAGAATCGGTTCGTCCATCTCTTGCCGAAACCGGCGCGGCCCTCACCGCTCAGGCTCAAGCGGGGGCTCACCCCGGCGGCGAGCGGCCTGGTCGCGTGGTGCAAGGCGAGCATCGAGAACGACCTGGCCGAGCCGATCATGCCCAAGGATGTGATCGTGTCCCTGCTGGACGGCGAGGGCGAGGCTGTCGCAAGCTGGTCGGTCGGCCGTGCCTACCCGGTCAAGTGGAGTGTGGGCACGTTCGACGCGATGAAGAACGAACTGGCCCTCGAGACGATCGAACTGGCGTATGCGACGCTGAAAAGGAAACTCTGATGACCATCGAGATCGGCAGCCTCGTTGTGCGGGGAAGCTTCGGACAGCCGCGCCCACGGGCCGCTGCGGACGACGAGGCACTGGAGGAGCGCCTGCGGCTCTTTCGCGAGGAACTGGTTGCCGAACTGCAGGACATGATGGTCGAGGCAGAGCGACGGGCGAGGGAGCGCTAGGCGATGGCGAAGCTCAAGATCATCCGGTGCAAGATCCAGAACGACCAGATCCGCGAGCAGCGCGGCGCGGCCAACACCTTCGAGGCCACGATCAACCCTGAATCCTATTCCCACAAGTTCGGGATCAACTATTCCGGCACAACCCGCGGCAGCCGCCCCGTCGGCAAGGCGGCTCCGGTGCCAAAATTCGAGAATGCCGAGTCCGAAAGGATGGACTTCACCATCCATCTCGACGGCACCGGAGTTGTGCCCGACACCGACAAGACGACCGTGGGTGCCCAGCTTCAGAAGTTGCGCGAGATCGTCTACGACTATGACGGCGACACACATGAACCCAATCCGGTAAAGGTGGTCTGGGGCCGCGGGCTGGAGGCATTCTTCGGCCGTCTCACCTCTATGTCTGTGGACTATACGCTGTTCCATCCCGATGGCACCGCGCTGCGGGCGAAGGCGGCGCTGTCCTTCCTCGGCGCCACCACGGCCGCCGAGGAAGCGCGGGATGCTGCCCGCAACTCGCCCGACCTGACCCATGTCGTGCGCGTGCGCGAGGGCGATACGCTGCCGCTTCTTTGCCAGCAGATCTACAACGATGCGGGCAGGTATCTCGAAATCGCGCGGCTCAACGATCTGGACTGTTTCCGGGTTCTTGAACCGAACACGCTCCTCCGCTTTCCGCCGATGAGATAGCGCATGGCCGAAAGTCCCCTCACGAACGCGGACGGCCCCGTCGGGGTGACGATCAGGACCGAGGGTTCGGCGATCCCCGACGCTACGATGGTCGTCTCGGTCCGGGTGCGGCGCGAGGTGAACCGCATCCCCGAGGCGCAGGTGGTGATCGAGGCGGGCTCGATCCCCGAGCAGTCCTTTCCCGAGGTGGACGCTGCCACCTATGGGCTGGGCAAGGCAATCACCATCGCCGCCCATTACGGCAGCGGCGAGGATCAGCAGATCTTTTCCGGCGTGATCGTCTCGCAGCGGCTGAGGATCGCCGAAAGCCGCGGCCCGCGGTTGGAACTTCTGTGCCGGGACAAGGCAATCGCGCTGACCCGCGGCCGGAAGTCCGCACTTTACGCGGCCAGCAAGGACAGCGACATTTTCTCGAGGATCGTCAGCGATGCGGGGCTGACGGTCGAGGTGACCGCGACCACCGACAGCGCCCGCGACCAGTTGCGCCACGATGCGACCGGCTGGGATTTCATGCGCCTGCTGGCCGACCGCAATGGCCATCTGATCACGGTCGATGCGGGCAAGGTGACGTCGGCCCCGCCGGACATGTCCGCCGCTGCTGTTCTGACGCTGACGCTGGGTGAGGATATCGTCGCGTTCGACGCAGAGGCGAACACGGAAGGATTGTACAAGACGGCCGGTGGACTCGGATGGGACGACGCGGCCCAGGACGCCGTCGAGGGTAAGGGCGGCGCGCTTCCGACCATGACCTGGGGCGATCGGTCCAGCACCGAACTCGCAGGGGTTCCGAGCGATCGAGCGCATATCTTCACATCGCCCGTCAAGCTGGAGCCGTCCGACATCAAGACCTTCGCCGACAGCCGCTTGGCGCGTTCGGTGCTCTGTTCGATCCAAGGCAGCGTGACATTCCCTGGCAGCGGGGTCGCGGAGCCGGGCAAGATGATCGAACTCAAGGGGATTGGCGCCCATTTCGGCGGAAACGCCTTCGTTTCGGGTGTCGTCCACGAGATCGTTGCCGGAAGCTGGACGACCCGCGCGCAGTTGGGCCAGCCTGCCAACTGGCTTTCGGACGGCGACGGTTTTGCGGGAGGTTTCGCGGCAGGGCTTACCGCGCCGATCCACGGCCTTCACATCGGAAAGGTCGTGCAGATCCACGAGGATCCGGACGGCCGCCAGCGCATCAAGCTGAAGCTGCCCCTGATCGGGGCCGAGCCTGCCCAGATCTGGGCGCGCTTTGCCCAGCCCTATGCCTCCGGCAGCGCTGGCATCCAGTTCATGCCCGAGGTGAATGACGAGGTCGTGGTGGCCTTCATGAATTCCGACCCGAATGCGCCGGTTGTGATCGGAGCGTTGCATAACGGCCAGGCGGCACAACCCATCACGCCCGAGGCCGAGAACAAGCTCAAGACGATCCAGACCCGTGAGGCGTTGAAGATCGAATTCGACGATGACAGGAAAATCATCACCGTCTCGACGCCCGGCGGCCACAGCATGGTCATGGACGATGATGCGCAGTCGATCACGCTGAAGGATTCCAATGGAAACAGCATCGAGATGTCCTCCGGCGGCATCGTGATCGACAGTCCCAAGGACATCGCGATCAAGGCCACCGGCAAGATCGACGTCACTGCCACCGGCGACGCCACGCTGTCGGGGATGAACGTCACGGCCAACGCGCAGACCCAGCTAACGACCAAGGGCGGGGCCTCGGCCGAGCTTTCGGCGGGCGGTCAGACCACCGTCAAAGGCGCCATGGTGATGATCAATTGAGAGGATGACGAAAATGCCCCCCGCCGCACGCCTGACCGACATGCATACCTGCCCCATGGTGACCGGAATCGTGCCCCATGTCGGTGGGCCGATCGTCGGGCCGGGTGTGCCGACCGTTCTGATCGCGGGGCGGCCGGCCGCTGTTCTGGGTGACAATTGCACCTGCGTCGGCCCGCCGACGAGCATCGTGAAGGGGTCATCCACGGTGATGATCGGCGGCAAGCCTGCCGCGCGCATGGGCGACAGCACCGCCCATGGCGGGATCATCGTCATCGGTGCGCCGAACGTGATGATCGGGGGCTAGGCGATGCGGCAGGACGATCCCTCCTTCCTCGGGCGCGGCTGGGCCTTTCCGCCGTCCTTCGATCCGCAGAACGGTGCCGCGATGCTGGTCGAGGCCGAGGACGACATCGCCGAGAGCCTGCGGATCCTGATGGCAACGCGACCGGGCGAGCGGGTGATGCAGCCCGGCTATGGCTGCCGACTGCACGATCTCGTGTTCGAGCCGCTCGACTCCGAGACAGAGGCCGGGATCGAGGTGGCGATCTCGCGCGCGATCCTGTTCTTCGAGCCGCGCATCACGTTGCTCGGCGTCGAGGTCAGCGCCGATGGGTGGCTCGAAGGGACGATCCGCATTCGGCTCGACTACAAGCTGCGCGCCACCAATGCCCGGCACAACCGGGTGTTTCCGTTCTACCGCACCGAGGGCACGCTGATCTCGGGGCCGCCGGAGCCCGCGGACTGATGCTACCAGCGCAGGGGACATATCTCGTGCTGGCGGCCCGGGCGACCCTTCTGGCGCTTTGCGGGACATTGGGGGGGTGCGTGCTGCTCGACACCGTGCAGCAGGATCTGTCGCAGGGAAAGGTCGAGGATTGCCTGATCAGCCGCTATGAGGGCTCGGGCCTCGTCGGCGCCTATCTGCGCCAGGTCGAGGGCACCCCCACTTACTCGCTCTTTGCTGTCGAAGGACGGCTGCGGCGGAGCGGGGTGCCGCGCGATCTGTTCTTCGACAACCGCACCGTGCCTTGGTTCGAGGCTCGCGACGGCGGCGCGCCGTCCTTCTTGCGCCGGTCTTCGGCAGCGGCATGGCCGGGCTTTCCTTCTGGCGATCCGCTGCCCGCGATCCACGACTTCGCCTATCTTAACGATGGCGTGGACTATGCCGGGCCGATCGTGACGGGGCCAAGCCCGGCGGGCCGGGATCTGCCGACCACTGGAAACCGAAGCTTTTCTGGCCGGGCAGAGGTGACGCTGCATCTCGCGGATGGTCAGGGCGGGATCGCGACAACAACCGCCCATGGCCGTTTCGAGGTCGAGATCGGCTATGGCGCCGGGCGATCCGCCGTAACGCTTTCCGGACTTCGAGCGACCGAAGGCGGCGCGTTGCCGTTCTCGGCGCTGGATTGGAGCAATCTCGGTCATTGCGGTCCGCGCGTGATCAGCAGCGGCCAGGGTTCGATCAGGGTGGTGACTGCCGACGGCCGCGCGACCAGCCCCTTCGCCGAAGGGCGGACGGTTCCGAAGCTGCGCGCCAGCTTCGAAGCCGCGCAGTTCGCCGCGCCCGAGGGCGGCCCGCCCTCCAGGTTCGGAGGCGTGTTCCTGATCGAGGCCGATGCCGGAAGCCTGATTGGCGTCTTCCTCTCGGACGGGGGAGCGTAGCGCGATGCCCGGCTTGTTCCCTGCGTGCAAATGCCCTGCACTCGCGGCCGGATGGAGCCGGTTCCAGACCGCAATTGTCGTCGGGGGCGTCAGCCGTGATTGAGCGCTGGCAGGATATCCGCGTGCCCCCCGGGTCGCTGAGCGATGAACGCCTGCCCGGGCCGCTCGATCCGATCGATCTCGGTCCGCGGCCCGAAACGCTTGCCGAGACGTTCTGTGCCGCCGGTCGGCGGCTGGGGGCAGAGGGGACGAACCTGCGGCCCGAGGCCGAGATTTCAACGCTCGCGCGGCTGTTCCTGAACGAGCCCGCCTATCTTCTTGCCGAGCTTCTGGCGTTTCGCGCAGAGGATGAGGAACAACTCTTCTCCATCGCACTCGAGGACGATCCCGAAGGCGCCGTGGCGCGTGTCGGCGCGCTCGCCCGGCGGCTGCGTGACTGGATTGCGAGAATTCGCACGCAGCTTCCGGAAGCCTTCTCAAAGCAATTGCAGCGTCTCAATGTCGAAGGCGCGCTCGAAGCCCGCTTGCCGGGACTTGCCGTGCCGATGACGGAGGGCGTGATGACGGCGGTGCAGGCGGTCGACGCCGGGCGTGCGCCGCGGGCCGAGGCCGGGCCGGAGGACCAGATCGCGCGGCTGATCCGCATCGAGGCACAGCTTCGGGCGACGCATGCGCTCTTGCGAAATGCCGTCGCGAGCCTTCAGCCCGCCGCCGCTGTCGCATTCCAGACCCGGATCACCTCTGGTGAGATTGATCCTGCACTCGGTCTGCTCATCGCCGAACTGCAGGCGGGCGCCGATGTCGATGCGATCATCAACGGTTTTGTCGCGCGACACATGGCGTTCTATTACGGAGAGATCATCGGCCAGCGACCCCGGCCTGCCACGCGCGAAAGCGTGCTATTGCATCTGCCGCCGAGTGCCAGGCCGACCTATCTGCCCGAGGGCAGCGAGCTGCGCGCGCGCGCCGACGACGGGACAGAGCAGCGCTTTGTAACCGCTGGGCCGGTCAGCGTCAGTCCCGCCCATGTGGCCTCGACCGCGGTTCTGGTCTACGATGCGGATCCGCGGATTTCCTTCAATGCCGCGCTTGCCGGCATCACCGACATTCGTGCCGCCCTCTATCCGCCCGGTCCTCGATCGGTACGCGAGGGCGTCTTCGCCGCCTCCGCGACCGCGGCGGTCGATATGGGTCTGGACATCTGCTCGCCAATGCTGGCTCTGGCCGAAGGCGAGCGCTGGATCGAGTTGACGCTGAGCATGCGGCGATCCTCCGGACTTGCGGCTGGGTCTGCGCCCTGCGCGCCGGACGCGGATCCCGGCGAAGCGGCCGATCCCGAGATTCTGCTGGCGCTCCGCTCGGATACCGAACTGTTGCGGTCCTTCGGACTCGACACGGCCGAGACGCGGCTTCGCGCCATCGCGCAGGAGGTGGCCCGGACCGCGCGCGCCCGTGCGGTGACACCCTCTCTGGCGCTGATCTACGAGGTTCTGGCGCATTATGTGCTGGAATTGCAGCCGCTGCGGGTGCTGCTGGGACGGATCGTGACGCTGGCGCTGGTGGAGGGGCAACCGCTGCCCGAAGGTGCTTATTGGCAGATGCTACAGTCCAAGATCGATGCCTGCCGGGACCAACTGAGCGGGCAGTCCCCGGCCGGGCGGGACGATGCCGGACCCTCCATGATCTTCGAGACCTTCGCCCGCAACCCGGACGGGACGCTGGTCTTCAGCCTCGATGACATCTTTCAGAAGCTGCTTGGCGACGCGTTCACGGTGCGGCTCAGCACCAAGGGCGGCCCTCGCGCCGCGACCTGGACCAAGCTGCTTCCCCACCGCGCGCCGGACGAAGGGGGCATGCGCATCTGGCTAAAGCTCGACGCATCGCTCCCTGCCGTGACCGCACCCGAAGGCGCCGAGGCGCCGGTGCTCTCGATCCGCGCAGCCGACACAGTACGCATCTGCCCGGCCTCGATCTTCGAACGCTACAGGGTGACCGCGCTGCGCTTCGATGTGCGGGCGGAGGGGTTGCGCCGCGTCGCGGCGTTTTCCGACACCGGTCCGGTGGCGACGGACCAGACCTTCATGCCCTTCGGCCACCGCCCGGGCGATGGTGCCAGTTTTACCGTGGGCTGCCCGGAACTTGCGCTCAAACCCGTCACCGCGGTCGGTCTCGCCCTGAAATGGGCCGAACTGCCCGACCCGATCGGCGGTTTCGCGGCGCATTACCGGCACTATCCGCAGGCCGAGGAAACCCCCGACCCGAAGGTTGCGGTGACCTATCTGGGCGGGGATGGCTGGAAAACTGTGACCGACGCACCGGTACCACTGTTCCATCGCGTGCCGGTCACGGGCGAACTGGTGCCTGACTGGCGGTTCGAGGCGACGATTCCGGGGCAGGCGGTCCCGGCCGCCGCCCCGCCCGCTTCGCAGGATTTCCAAGCGCGGCAAAACATGCGTGCGGGCGCTGTTCGGCTGACGCTGTCGGGGACGGCGGACGGCTTCCATGCCGACCGCTACCCCCTGGCGCTGATGGCGGCGATGCGCCCCCTTCGGCTGCCCTTCGTCGAACGAAAGATGCCGCCCGCCCCCTATGTTCCCAGGTCGGCAGACCTTGTCCTGGACTACGCGGCCTCCGAGACGGTCGCGCTGAATGCGCCCGATTCCGCGCGGCCGGGCACAAGCGTGGTGCAGGTTTCGCCCTTCGGCCGGATCGAGGTCTTTCCCAGTCGCTTGCGGCGTGAGGTGACGTTGCTGCCGCCGCGTCTCGGCCATGGCCACCTGTTCATCGAACTCGACGGCCCCCATGCCACCGGGCCGCTGGCGCTGCTGTTCGAGGTGGCCGAAAGCGGGCATCTGCGGCTGGAGCCGAAGCCGAACCCCATCGCTTGGTTCTACCTCACGCAAACCGGCTGGACCGCGCTGCCGGCAACGGCCGTGCTGTCGGACGATACGGCGGGGCTGATGCGTTCGGGACTGGTGATGGTCGACCTGCCCGAAGATGCGGCCTGGGACTCGCCCGAGATGCCGGGCAAGGGAGTCTGGCTCGCCGCTGTGGCGACGGGGTCCGAACTCGACATCTTTCCGGCCCTGTCGCGGGTTGAGACGAACGGTTTGCGCGTATTGCGCGACGATGACGGTTTCGGGGGGCAGGCGCGGAGAGCATGGCGGTTCGAGCCGCCTCAGCCCGGGCTGGGTGCAATGCGCGAGGTCATCGCTCCGGTGGCGCTGCGCCCGCCCGAGACAGAGCGGCACTTCGTCGCCCGGGTGGCCGAACGGCTGGCGCACCGGAAGCGGGCTGTAACCCCACGGGATATGGAACGGATGGTGCTCGAGGAATTTCCCGAAGTCTGGATGGTGAAATGCCTGGCTCACCTGAGCCGCGCCACGCCCCGTCCCGCACCGGGCGAGGTCACGCTGGTCGCGGTCCGGCAGGCGTCGACCTTGGAGGACGAAGGGGCGTCCGGCCCACAACTCTTCGACGTCAGCAGCCTGCGCCGGATGCGAGAGTTCCTGCTCGCCCATGCCCCGACCTTCGCGCAGATCGAGGTTGTCAATCCGGCCTTCGAACGGCTTCAGGTCCGCGCGCGGCTCGCCTTCGACCATTTCCGAGACGATGGCGCAATGGCCCGGCGGGTGAATGCCGAGATCGGGTGTTATCTCAACGTGTGGACGGCGCCGCCCGAGCTTGCGCGGTTCGGCTGGTCGCTGAATCGCGAGGCACTGCGGGCGCGTATCGAGTCGCTGGATTACGTTCGTGGTGTCAGCGATTTCTCGGTGCTGCATCTCGCCGCCCATGACGACCGGACCTATGCGCTTCTGGATACGGCGCAGGAGGACGAACGGGGCGCGCATGGGCCGACCATCCGGCCGCTCAGGCCGTGGGGGCTGCCGATTTCGGTGCGCGATCACGCGCTGAGCACGGTCTCGGAAAGGGCGCAGGAAGATCCGGTCCAGAGCGGCATCGGCCGACTTGCCATCGGCGACATGTTCATCGTGCGGCAGAGGACGAATTCGTGACAAAGCAGGATCGCACCACCCTCAAGTCCTTTTTCCGAGATGGCGCTCTGCCGACGGCCGAGCATTTCCGGGACCTGATCGACAGTTCCGTCAACCAGGTGGAGGACGGATTCCTGAAGACTCCGACCGGTGGGCTCGAGCTCAACTCGGTGGGGTCTTCGCTGAGAGTGATGAGCCTTTATCAGGGCCTGTCGAGCCCAGCGCCGTCCTGGGTGGTCGAGCATGGCAATACTGCCGAAGGGCAGGACCCCGGTGCGCTGCATTTCCGACCGATGTGGGGGGCTGAGCCGCCGCCGCCCGATGCGAAACCCGGCGCGCCCGCGGCCGCCGGACTGTGTCTGACCCGCGACGGGCGGGCTGGTGTCGATGTCGGCGACCCCCGCTGGCGGCTCGACGTGGCCGGTGTGGTACGCATGACCGGGCGGATCGGCGTTACCCTGAAGGCCGATCCGGACGTGCCTGCCGATGGCGACTGGCACGACATCACGCCATCGCTGACCGGTTGCCAGGCCTTCGAGGTGATGGCCGGCGCCGGTGGCCCGGTGCAGGAAGGGCGCTATGCGCTGCTGCACGCGATCGCGATGAACGCCTACCATCCGCGTAACCCGATCCTGAACTGGCTGTTCGGGCGGCGGCGTATCAGGGCCCAGACAGCGGTCTATGGCAGCTATGCCGACCGCCTGCGGCTGCGCTGGATCGCCGACGGCGAACGGCACCATTTCAAGCTGCAACTGCGCTCTAACGCCGATTACGGCGAGGGCATTCGGATTCGCTACTACCTCATGCGACTGTGGTTCGACACGAGGATGGAGGGTTCACGCAGATCAGATGTCGATCGTGACGAGGGGCTGCTGTGACCGATTCCGTACCAAGCCCTCCCGATTTCGAGAAACTGCGCGAGCGGGCGATCATGGCAGCACAGGCCGCGTCGGGTAAGCTCTGGACGGATTTCAACCTTCATGACCCGGGCGTGACGCTGCTGGAGCAGACGGTCTTTGCGCTGACCGAGGTCGGCTACCGCAACGCCCATGCGACCCGCGACCTGCTGACCGGCACGGACGGCGTGCTGGATCACGACGCACTGGCCCTGTTCGACCCGGCCGAGATGCTGCCGACCGACCCCGTGACCGGGCGCGACCTTGCGGCTTTGATCTCCGAGGCCGAAGGCGTCGCGCGGGCGTATGTGCGCCGTTCTGGTCGGAACGGGTTGTACGAGGTCGACGTGATCCCCGAACCCGATCCGCTCGATCCGGATCCACAGGTCGCCGATGCCGTTGCGCTCGATGCGGCGAGGCGGGCGTTCTACGCCCATCGCCCTCTTTGCTGCGATATCGACCGTATCCGCGTCAGTCGGCGCCGTCCGGTGCGCCTTGTGGCCGAGGTCGCCATCGCGCCCACCGCCCTGCCCGGGCGCGTTGCGGCGGAACTCTACTTCCATGTCGGAGCGATCCTGCGCGGGCAGGCTGATGTTACTGAAACCGAGCAGTCGGCGACAAGGGCCAAGGTCTACGAACGACCCGAGGTGTTTCTGCACGCTCCTGCGGTGCCGGGTGAATCCGAGCCGGGTCTCGATAGCCACTTGTCGGTGCTGCGCGCCATACCGGGCATTGCCGAGATCGGCCCGATCTCGCTGGAGGATTTCGATCCGCAACCGGGCCACCATGATCGCAGCCCTGCCGCCGACGGCAGCCAATATCGCGAGCTCGTCCTTCCCGACGAAGGCGAACCGGTGCTGGTGATCCTGCGGCTTGATGGGGTGGCGCTGCCACTCGATGCGGTGGGGGTCCGGGAGGAGTATATCCGCGTGGCCACCGAGCACATGGCCCGGGCGCGGCATCATCTTGATGCACGGGACTGGGCGGTGCGCCGCGATGGTCGCCGACGCAACTTCGCCCATGTGCCGGTGGATTCGCTGCTGCCCGCCCTCTATCGCGGCCGACATGCCGGACTGACGCCCGCCACAGCGGATGCGCGTCGCCAGATGCCGGGGCGCGGCGCTCCTGCGCAGACTGACCTTGCAGCCTATCGGGTTGCGATCGATGAATACCTCGCCGGGATGTCCGGCACGCTCGCCGGGCTGCCGCGCCTGCTAGCGGCAGAAACGGCGCGCGACACCCGGGATCCGGCAGAGCGGCGCCAGCGGATCAAGGTTCTCGACTACCTGATCGCGCTGCAGGGTGAGGAGATGCCGCCCACCCGCCATGCGGGATTGCACCGTTATCGCAGCCGCGACGAACGCGAGCGGTTCGAACTCGAATGGCGCATCCGCTATCTTCGGGCCTTGTCGCGCGCGAATGCAGCGCGAGGGACGGGACCGAACGGGACCGAGCCCGGCGGCTTTCTCGCCAAGTTGTCGATCCTGGCCGATCTGCGCCTCGGAGGCCTCGACGCGCTGACCGCGCCGATGTGCCGCGCCGACCTGAACCCGGATCCCGGGGCCGTCATCCCGCCGCCGGGCCTGCGACGTGAAGATCTTCCTCGCCTCGCCAATCCGCTGGAGATGCGCGTGCCACGCGACCCCGCGGCCCGGCCGTTGGAGGCGGGGTCGCTTCTGGATGCCGCGCCCTGGGTCGCGGACGGGCGGATTCATCCCGATCTGTTCCACCGGACCGCCGATCCCGACGCCTGGCTTGTCGCTCCCGGTGCTACGGCCGAGGGCTGGCGCGTCTTGTTCGACGCAGGAAATCCGGAGGGACTATATGTCTGCGGCGCAGACCGCAACAGGCGTCGGGCGCAGGAGATGGCCAACCGGATCCGCAATGGCTGGCGCGCGCTGCACGCGGCCGCGGAAGGCGTCTACCTTGTCGAGGATATCCTGTTGCGCGGCGACACGCAGGCCTTCGCACCGCATGGCGCGACGCTGGTGCTGACCGGCTGGACCAGTCGCAGCCGCGGGCAAGATTACCGTGCCTATGTCGGGAATCTGGTCGAACGCCTTGCCCCGGCCCATCTGCTGATCCGGCCGCTGTGGTTGTCCTTCGGGGAAATGGTGCGCTTCGAGGAATTGCATGTCACCGGTCGACCTGTCGATCGCGCGCGCGGCGCGGCAATCCGGTCGCTTCTGACCCTCGCGGGGCATCGGACACGGCTTGAAGCTGCCGTGGCGCGGCTGGCGGCCGTGGAGGGACGGATCCCGGGGATCGGCGCGACAGCCGGAATTGCGTCATGAGCGCGGCACGGTTCGGCGGCCGGGCGGCGGCGGCCGGGCCGCGTCACCGGATCGGCGAGGTCGTCGTCGAATTTGCCGCAACCTCGGCCCGCGGCCCGCTATCCACGCCCGAGGCGCTTCTGGCAGCGATCCGCCGCGAATTGTTGCCCGCGCTTGATGAGAGCCTGCACCGGCTTGGGGCGGTGGGCCTGTCCGCAGAGGTGGAGCGTCTGGAGCTCGATCTCGGCTCCTTTCCCGCGGATCCGGACTGGAACGAGGTGCGTGCGGCCTTCCGTGAGGCACTGGAAACCGCGCTTGCACCCTATCTCCGAAGGTCAAAGGAGAACCCCGAGCAGCAATTCCCCGCAGCGCCAGCAGGGGCCATTCTGGCGCCGACGGGCCTGCGACGTGACGGTGCCGCGGTCAAACCGGGCGGGGCGCCGGATGGAGCCGGCAAACCGCACCAGATGCACGGGACAGGTTCGGACACCGGCAGAGCCGCTGCGACGGGCGGCCCGTCCGGGCATGCGGATTCGTGGCCCGACCCGGATGCCGCATTCCGTGACCGATTGACCGAGGCGCTGGCAGGGGCGGGCAGGCGCGGGTCAGGCTGGCCCGGACGCGCAGCGTTGCTACCGGCAGAAGACCCGCCCGCCGCAGAACGGGCCGAGGTGGATCCCGAAGCCCTCCTCGAAAGGTTGTTGCGCGCGATGCAGGGCGATGGTGCATGCCTGCCCGACGAAGTCGCAGAAGCGCTGCGGGCGCACCCGGACCACCGGGCGCCTTTGCGCGAGGCGATCCTGGGGGATCCCGCGTGCGCGGCCTTCCTTGTCCAGCGTCTTGGCCCGGAGGTTGTGGCGCAGGTCGCCTCGCGTTTCGAGGGCCGGTCGCTGTACCGTCCAGCGGAGAGTTTCGATCTGGACGCGACCAGGACGGGGGATGCGTCGGCCAGGACAAATCGGGAAGAGCAAGCCGCGCGTTTGGCGACAGAAGAGAGATCGGGACGGGAAGTCGAAAGGACGGCCATGACCCTCGCGGGTCAGTTCCGCGCCGCCTTCAGCGGCTTGTCCGATGCCGCGCTTTCGGATCTCGAGCGTCAGATCTTCCCGGACAATCCCCGGTTCGGCAAACCCGTTGGTGACCGGGCCGTGCGGATCAACCGTCTTGCCCGCCGTATTTCCGTACCACCGATGACGCCCGAGCGGTGGGGCTCCTTGGCGGACGGATTGGCCGCTCTGCTGCAGGGGGTAGGCTACGGGCACGAAGCCGCGATACGGTTGCCGGACCGCATCATTCCCCGCCTGCTCGCTGAACTCGGACGCCCGGCGTCGGACGTTGTCTGGAACGGAACCCTTGCTGTTTCGACCACGAAGACCGCCGATTTGCGAGGCGCCTGGGTTCGCGACCGCGCGGCGGTGCTCGCCGAGATGGGGCGCCTTCCCGCGGGTGCGCTCGCGGACTGGGTCGGTGCGCTGGCGCCCGCCGACTCGTCGGAGTTCGTCGAGTCCGTTCGGGCCTTGCGAGCGACAGCCGACAAGCCTGTGCTGGCCCTGCGTCATGTTCTGACCGCGCTGCTGGACGGTCGCGATGTAGACATCGAGGCTGCGCGTCATGCGGGCACCGGCAGGGAACCGCCCGAGCAGGGCGCCGCGAACCAGGGCGGGGACGGCTCGTCCGGATATTCGGCACCGGAGCCGAAGGATATGATGCGGGCCTGGCGCGGCATCTTCCTGTCCCTTGGCCATTCTTCGATGGTGTTGGACGCGGTTTTCGGGCTGAACGAGGATCTGGCGCTGCCTGGTTTCGGTAATGCCAGTTCGGGTCCGCCCGGTCCCCTGGGCAAGGATCGGCGCCCGCAGGATGTTTTGCGTCATGACGGCGATGGGGGACCATCGTCGGAGCGGACTACACCCTTCGGACAGCCGGTTTCCGGTGGGGTGTCCATTCCGCAGGCCAATAGCGGGTCTTCAGGCAGGGAGTTCGAAGCGCAGCCGCCGATGGCGGTTCCCGGACCGGGCAGCGATCCGATGCGCGGCGCGCGAACTACCGAGCGCGAGTCGGTCCGGAACCCGGTCGAAGCTCCGGGCGTGGATCCGAGTGATGCGCCGAACGGGCGGCCGACTGCGGCCTCGCCCGATCGCCGGGACGGTGGTCGCACGATTCCGGCAACCGGATCGGGTGCAGCAGCGGCGCCTGTAATCGGCTGCGATCCCGACCGGCCCGACGGTTCGGAGGCTGATGCGCGCGCCAGAGCGCGGGAGGTCACGCCGTTTTCGGGGGCGTCCAGTCCCGCCGTTTCTGTGGCCGGGCAGCCTGCCGCCGCTCTTGCCGAGTTGCGCCCGACCTTCGCAGCCGTCCTTCGGGCGCTTCCGGCGCCGATCCTGATCGACTGGCAGGAGGCACTGGCGCTCGTTTGGTCGGCTTTGCCGGAAGAGGCACGGGCGGCCTGCGACGAAACCGTTTCGGGCGAGAGCAATGCTGCTGTCCGGAAGTTCCAGGACGGTGATGGCGCCGACATGGAGGCGGCGGTCCGTCCACCGGTCGCACCGTCGCGCGATGCCCTTGTGCTCGCCTGGGACGATCCGCGTTACTGGCGACTGGTTCTTCGCCTCGGATTGGCGCCGAGAGGACCGGATCACGATCTCCGGGCTTTTCTTCGGGACGCATTTCGGATCATCGAGCCCGACCCGGCCAGACGACGCTTCGCCCTGCGTCATCTCCTTGCACGGCTGGGCTATCCCGCGCCGGGAACGTCACCCGCCCTCAGGATGAAGGTGCTGGAGGCGCTTGACCGGGTCGCGCTGGAGGTCGGACCGGGCGATGGCGGGCAGCTGAGGCCGACCGCGCCAGCGCCACGGTCGCGCGGCGAATTCGGCCTGGAAGAGTTCAGCATCCGGGCCGGGCTGATCCTGTTCCATCCGTTCTTGCCGCTGCTCTTCGAGCGGCTCGAACTGCTGGACGCCTCCCGTGCCATCTGCCCCGAACGCCTGCTGCTGGCGCGCGCGGCATTGCAGATGCTGGGCGATGGCGCATCATCGGAGCCGCGCCCGACCGATCCCGTCGAACGGCTGTTGCTCGGCCTGCCGCCGGACTGGACGCATCCGGGCACCGAACCGGAAGACCGGCCTGATCCGGACCTTGTCGAGGGGCTGACTCGATCTCTGACCGACCGCTGGAGCGCGCTGGGAAATACCTCGCCCGAAGGGTTGCGTGAGACCTTCATCCGCCGCAGCGGCATCCTGCGCCATGCCGAGGACGGCCCACGCCTCGCGGTCGATCCGGGGCCGTTCGACATGCTGCTGGACCGTCTGCCCTGGAGCATCGGTTTCGTAGCATTGCCATGGATGGCGCAGCCCTGCCGCGTGGACTGGAGGTAGTCATGGCCGTTCCGCAACTCGACCTCGCCGAGCCGCAGACCTCGCCCCACGCTCGCGCGATCGCGGCGGAACTCGCCTGGCTCGGCGAGGTCATCGAGGCGCGGCTCAAGCACTTCTTCGCAGGGCAGGGGACGCCTCTGCGCTTGCCGCCCGCACCGGCGCCAATCACTGGCTCGGCGCTCGGCGCCCTGATCGAAGCGGGGTCACTCACGACCGAGGCCCGGCTGGTGCTGGCGCTGGCCGTCGCGGCTCATGTGAATTCGGCGATCCTCGACCCGTTCTTCGTGCGAAACAAGGCGATCGACCGGATCTTCTCGCAGTTCGGAGGGATCCATGTCGAAACAGGCGCATTCCAGCCCACCGCCGAGACCGCGCTGTTCCTCCTGGCCGGGGCCGAAACCACGGCGCGGATCACGGCCATGGCGGTCTTCGATCCCGATCATCCCCTACGCCGCCGGGCGGGGGTCATGCTGGGCGCCGTCGGCACCGCCGGGCCGACCTATGGCGCGGTTCTGACGATTCCGGTGCATCGGGTCGTGGCGCTGTGCGAGGGAGGCGCGCCGAAACCGGATTTCGCGCCGAACTTTCCAGCGCAGAGGCTGACGACGGGTCTGGGATGGAATGATCTCGTGCTGCCACCCGACATCCAGAACAGCCTGGGACACATCGTGGCCTGGCTAGAGAATCGCGAGCGCATCCTCGGCGATTGGGGTCTCGCGCGCCATCTCGGCCATGGGTTCAAGGCGCTGTTCTACGGCCCGCCCGGCACCGGCAAGACGCTCACCGCCTCGCTTCTGGGAAAGCGCACGGGGCTTGATGTCTACCGCATCGACCTGTCGATGATTGTGTCGAAATATATCGGCGAGACCGAAAAGAATCTCGGGCTGGTCTTCGACATGGCCGCCGAGCGGGAATGGATCCTGTTCTTCGACGAGGCGGACGCTCTGTTCGGGGCGCGCACCGCGACGACGAACGCCCATGACCGCTATGCCAATCAGGAGGTGTCCTATCTGCTGCAGCGGATCGAGGAATGTCGCAGCCTGGTGATCCTGGCCACGAACCTGCGTAGCAATATCGATGACGCCTTCTTCCGCAGGTTCCAGATGGCCATCGGCTTCACCCGGCCGGATGCAGCCCAGCGTGAGCGGATCTGGCGCGGGCTTATGGCGCAGGTGCCGCTGGCGGAGGATGTCGACATGACCGAACTGGCCCGCAGTCACGATCTGGTGGGCGGCGCGATCATCAATGTCGCGCGCCATGCGGCGATCACGGCGATGCGGCGTGGCGCGGCTTCGATCGGCGTCGACGACCTGCGTCAGGCGATTGCCAGCGAGATGCGCAAGGAAGGACGGACCTCATGACAAAGTCCAGTCTCCGGTTCCTGCCGACCCTTTGTGCCCTTGCCCTGGCCGTGATGCTGTCGCTGCTGTCGGCGGGCCGGGCTGCGGCGGCCTGTTCCGACCTTCTGCAATTGTCGGCCGAACCCCGCGGATATGATGTGCGTTCGATTCAGAAGGGGGTGGGCGCTGCCCTGCAGGACCGGAATGAACTACTGCAGGATGACAGGATCGGAAGCTACACCCGCAATGCATTACAGCGGCTTTGCCAGATGGTACCACGGGCGGGGTCGGTGCCCGATGTCATCGGCACGTTGGAACTGACCCTCGAATACGCCCGTCTGTCCGAGCTTTCGGAGGACTGGCCTGCGCTCCTCCTCTCGCCGGATTTCGCCGCGACGCTGGTGTCGCGCGAGGGCGAGACGGCGGCGCCGCTCGCCCTGCGTCTGGCCGCGACGCCTCCGATGAGCGTGGCGGCGCTGGGGCCGGTGGGCGTCGCGCCCGATTGCGGGTCTGCCGACAGGGTCGAACTGGGTACGGCAGCCGCCACGGCAGCCGGGTTGCTGCAGCGTTCCAACGGTGCGGCGCCGCTGTCGGCTCTGTGTCTCGCGCTGCCGGTCCTCGGCGACCTGTCCGCGTTCGCCGCCGGACTCGAATCGCTGGGCGAGATCGAGGCTCTCAGGCCGGGTGCGCTGGCCGACCTGGCGGATCCCCGCTTTGCCACCTGGCTTGCCGAGGCGCCGCGTCAGCGTCTGCTGGGTCTGATCGGAACCCGCGATTCGGTTCTCCACCTCATCGACGTCTATCGCGCGCAGCGCCCGGAACCCGCAGGCGTGACACCCCTGGTCATACCCCAGATTCCGGCCAGCCCCCCACTCGCCGACTGCTTGGTCGAGGATACCGATCGGACCCTGACTTATTTCAGCTTCGGCCAGGTGCAACTCGACGTGCTCACGGGCAGGACAGACGACAAGATCCTCGATCCGTTCCGTGAGCAGAGCTTTGCAAGCGTCGAAGACCTGTGGAGGGCGCTGCGCGTGCCGCTGGAAGGGGTGATCGACGATTGTACACTTGGACAGGCGCGCGCGGTCGTCTTCGGGACCAACCGGCTTGGCCGCCGCTTTGCGCTGGACGCGGATGCAGTGGCGCAGTTCAAGCTCGATCCCGAACGCGCTGAACTCGAGCCGCTGGTCGTGCCCCTGCTGGGGATCCAGGCCAAGCGGCGGGAGGATCTTCTTGCCGGGCTGGAGACGGCGCTTGCCGATCCGATCCGAACTGTGCTTCAGCAGGAAGTGGCGCTGGCCGCCGACACAGCCGCGGAGGCCGCCGAGCCGGTCGAAGGCGTCTTCGACCAACCGCGAGTCGATGAGGAACAGTTCGACCCGCTGGATCTGCCGCCGCTGATTGGGGTGACCGACGCGACCGTTGGTGCGGTCTTCGACACGATCACCAATGAGGCTTTCGTGCAGAAGCTGAACGAGGAACTGATCGCGCAGGCGACCAACAAGGAATTGATAAGGGGCAGGGTCCGGGCACTGCTGAATCCGCTGGTGGAGCCGGAGGTACGCAAGGTGGTGGAGAACCGCCTGCCGCTGGTCGCCGAGGCCATTCGCGATTCATGGACGCTAACGCCTGAACTCGAGGAGGCGCTCCGAACGCTCGGACCGTTCGCGAGCGACGCTGAGGATCCCAGCGCGGCGAACCTGGCAGAGCGTATGCGGCCTCTGGTCGGCGTGGAATACCCGACGAGGCGCCTGTTCGAAGCGGCGCTGCGTAATGTGCCAGGGCAGCCGGGCCAGAGGGTGGACGACCGCCCGCTCTCACCGGAACTGACCAGCCGGATAACGGCACTCGCCTTCCGTCAGGTGACCGATCTCGACAAGCCACGCGTTACGGCGCCGATCGCCGGGGATTGCGGCTGCGTCGCCAAACGGGAATACGGAGATTTCCAGCACGTCTTCGGCTTCTACCCGTTCTGGCTTGCCCCGGTCGCGCCCGATGCCGCCGGAGGCGATCAGAACGCAGCGGCGGACGGAGGGGAGGCCGAGAACGCCTCCCGACCGGTGCCGGTCGATTTCGGGATCTTCAGCGACATAGCCTTCTACGGGCTCGAATTCGCGTTCGAGTTCCCCGGTCAGCCTGCCGACGAACGCAACCTCCTTCTGCGCAACCTCGGCTTCTGGACAAGCGCGAAGCGGGATTTCGTGACCTCGGCGCACCGCCATCGGGCCAGGGCGCATCTGGCCTTCGATCTGCGAGACTGGACGGACTGGAGCGAGGCAGAGATTGCCTATGCCACCAACCAGATCGTCTTTGCCGCGCGGGGCTTTTCCCGTTTCGAGAATGCGTCCTGGGAGGCGATAGGGGACGCGCTGCCCACGCTTTTCGACGATGTGCAACCCGACGGGGTGATCCTGGTCTTCGAGGATTACCGCGGCAATCCGGCGACCGACCCGAATGTGGGCAACCTGATCCGGTTGGTCTCGCGGGTGCAGGACTTGCTGGAAGCACGCGGTCAAACCGTCAACATCGCCTTCGACCTCGCCCTTCTGGACACGTCTTGTACCCAATGCAGGGCCCAACCCTTGATGGACGATCTCAGGGAACTCCTGATCGAGGGCGACGACGGCGAAAAGACGGTGGACAAGGTGCTGATCTTTCTTGAACGGCCGACATCCGATGCCAAGAAACTCCTGCGGGCGCGGATGGATCATGGCGCGTTCCGCGGCACGGAGCGGTTCGAGGTACTGCGCAGCATCATTCCCGTGCTGCCGCCGGCCGGGCACGAGAACGTCTTCCCGCGTCTGCGCGACGGCGAGGCGGCGGACCCGGCGACCGGGAAATTCGGACAGTTTCGCGACGACGTGGTCTATTTCGAGGACAATTTCGCAGGGATCGGCTTCTGGCCGGTGCCTCATCCGGACGCTCCCGAGACCGCCGAACTCTTTCGCTTCATCTCCGAGCAATGGGTCGTGGGTGTCCTGCCATCGAGCCTGGGGGTCTTCGAGAATCGTGCGCAGGCGGTCTGCACCTGGGCCTGTCCGAACCGCGCCTATCTGACGCTTGTCGCGATGGCGGTCTTCTCCCTGGTCGTGCTGTTGACCTGGCGCTCGTATTACAGCGGTCTTTTCGAGCGGATCGCGTTTCGCTGGCATGTCGTCGGGATCGGCACGGCGGGCTTGCTGGCGCTGCTGGTCCTCTTGAGCATTTGCGACCACAAGGCGGTCTGGCCGCCGGTCTTTCTGGGAATGCTGGTGTTCCTGCTGGGCGCGATCCTGGTCTTCGACGTCATCCAACGTGCCCGGAACGGGCCCAGGCCATGACGCGGGGACGGGGAGATCGGACATCTGGCGGCCTGCGACCGGACGGGTGTCCGCGGCAACCGGAAGGTCGGGATAATGGTCCGATAGGAAGGAGAACAGATGACCCGGGCCTTGCCGTCTGTCGCGCGGCCTACCGCCGGACGGAACGCGGCGCGCGTTGACCCGTTCCGGGCTGCGCTCGATCCGCGCCTTGCGGATTTCTACAGAACCTCCGCTGCGAGCAACGTGCCGCGGGGTCTCGCCATTCTGGCACAGGATGCGCAGCAGAGCGCGGCCGTTGCCGTCCAGGCCCGTCTGCAAAGGGCGGCAGATGCGCAAGGGGGTGCGCCCTTCCAGCGGCAGGCGGTGATGACGCCCGAGATGTGGCATTCTCTCAGCAGTCGTGCAGGGCGCAAGCGGTCGGATGCGCTGCTGCGGATAGATGTGGCGCTGATGGAGTATCATGGCACCATTGACAAGGATGTGCAGACCCAGAAGACCGCCGCGGAGGCGCTGCGCACCGCGATCGAAGACTGGATCAGGGACAAGGGCTACAAGGCCAGGGACGGGGCGGCGGTGATCGACAGCAGCCGCGCGAAGGCCGTGGAGGAACTGAAGGACCAACTCGGAAAGAAGATCGAGAAGCTCGACCGCACGCTATCCAAGGGCAAGAGCCGGGGCTCCCGCACCACCTTCACTTACGATGTCTATACGCGGGTCCGGGGGCGGGTGCAGCGGATCCTCGCGGTCGAGCGCCCCTCGATGTGAGGGAACAGATGGTGGACGGTCTCGGCCGCCTGCGCGAGATGGTGCGTGACATCGACCCGGATCATCATCCCGTCGATGCCCTGTGGGACGCCTGCAGCGTCATGATCGCGCTGGCCGAGCGGCATCTGGGCGTTCGCGTCTGGACTGCCAATCATCGCAGCGCCGCCAGGGCGTTGGGGAAATATCTTCCGCGTTTCGAAACCTCGCTCGTGACCGCGCGCAAGAGTCTTGACCACGAAAGCAGTTATGGCCGCCGCCAGAGCGACAGGTTTCGTGCCAGGGCCAGGGACTATCTCGACACCGCCGATACGGATATTGACGTTTTCCTCGACGTGACCGAGCCGAGGGATCCAGAAGGACCGAACTTCGGCATGCCCGAGGCCTATGGGGAGGGAATTGGCCTTGCTGGCGAGGCGCTGAATGCGCTGGGCATGCAGGGCACCGGCGGCAAGGGCAACGAGGGGCTTGAGGATTACTGGAAATCCGAGACAGCCACACGCGACGACCAGCGCAACGCGGCCGCCATGATGAGCGGGCTGCACACAGACGACGCCGCGGCGATGGACCGGCTGAGCGGCGGGGCGGACAGCGCCGCGGGGCTGTGGATGGCTGGCGATCTGGGCGCGAAGATCGCCAGGGAGATCGCGCTGCTCGAGTCGCTCAGGGGCCGGACCGACAAGAAGGCCAAGCGGCAGCGCGCCGGTGCCCGGATGCGTCTTGCGACACTTGGCGTACCAGGTTTCGTGGCCACGCTGGGCAAGGCAGAGGGCGGCGCCATGACCGCCCTGCGCGGGGGCGAAAGCGGGAATGTTCCCGCATCGGCCTTCTTCGGTCGCGACGCAGAGCGCTGTATCGATGTCGGCACCGATTTCAAGCTGGTCGGCGACAGTGTCGGCATCCTCGTTTCGGCAGTCGACTCGGTCACAGCGTTGGTCGACATGGTCCGCGACGGGGTCAAGCGCTGGAAGAAGGTCGAGGGCAATTCCCGCACCGCCAGCGAGAACGCCCAGGCCGGGTTCGACACGGTGCATGACCTCGCTGGCGCCACCAACAAGGTGGCCGACACGGTGTCCAGCGTGATCAAGATCTACCACCAGATCGCGGGGGGCGGGCAGGTGGCCACCGAGTCGGTGGGCGCCGCGACCGAGATGGCACGCGGCGTGGTGAATGGCGTGCCCGTTATCCCGGTCATCGGCCTCATCAAGGGCGTTCTCGACTTTCTGCAGCAGGCGATCAAGCTCGGCCGGGTCGCGGTAGCGGCCAGGAAAGCCAGGCAGAAGGCGGCCGAACTGGTTGTTTCGGGCAGCGAGGCGCTGCTCGAGGCGTTCACCGTCACCAAGGAGAAGTTCGCTAAGCAGATCCAGCGCGCGATTATCGAAATGATCCATGCCGCCACCTCGATGACCGCGGGCGCGCTGACCGTCAGCGGCATGGGCGCGGGGCTGGGCATGGCGTCCAGCATTGCCAAGCTGTTGCAGATCGGCACACGCAAGTTCAAGCAGCATCGCCGCGACAAGGCGGCGGGCAAGCTCACCAATCTCAGAAATCCGCGGCTGCCGCGCTTGATGGCGAAGAGTTCGTCAGCCGAACCCTGGAAAAGACGAAGGGCCGGATTGCGACCGGAAAGCGCATGGGCGGCACCTTCAACAAGGACAAGAGCACCGCGAACAAGGCGTTCCGCTATCGCCACGCGGCGCTGGAGATCCTTCGCGCGCCGGATGCCGAACAGAAATGGTTCTTCAAGGCGCTGGGAATTCAGCGCGACGTGCAGCAGGTCTGGAACGACGCGGGAGTGACCAACAAGCGGCAGGCGATCCTCAAGCTGATCGTTGCCAGTCTCAAGGCGCGATGACGGCGCAGGAACGGGGAACGATGGCAGACATCGGGGATTTCGTGGCCGCGCTGAACGGGGTAGGGCTTCGACCCGTTCTGGTCGACGAACCGGACGAGGCACTGCACATCGCCGTGCCGTTTCCGGACAGCGATGTCGGCAGCGATCCGGTGCTGCGCATCAACCGGCTCGATTCGGTCGATGGCGATCTCGAACTCTGGCAGATGGTAGTGGTGTTTCCCGCTCGGGCCGAAAGCGAAGCGGCCTATGAGATGACGCAGGCGATGCTGAACGCGGTCAATGCGGCCTTGGTCTTCGGCAAGGTGGTCGGTATCCGCGACGAGGGCATGGTCTATTTCAGCCATAACCACGCCACCGACACCGGGGACTCGGTCACCCGCAGCGGGCCGCCGCTTGTCGCCTTTCTGCTCGAGACCCTGGCGATGTTGTCACCGGCGATCTGCGGGCGCTCGCAACGTTGTGTCCCGACGAGCCCGACCCCGAGGAGGTTCTGGGTGAACTTGAGGCCGCGGAGCGCGCCCTGCGTGCCCTTCTTGAGCGGCTCGAAGTCGGCGGAGACTGACGGCGTGATCGACGAAGCGTCGCGTCGCTCAGTAGGTTGCGATCGGGCATGCGCAACTGTGCGAGAGTCAGCGTGCGCCAGCCATGACAGACGCGACGAATTATTCGCCTCCACCACCGTATCGCCGCAGATGTCGTTTTCTGGTCGTGAACCCGGAGCTCGAGTGGGATCCCACCTTCCATGACGGTCAGCAAGGCGCCACGCCTTGTCCTGCGCCACATCATGATGTGTGCCACTATCGCATTCGAGACGCAACCGGCCCCGGAAAAGGAGAAAGCGCAGTGGAATCTGCGCTTTCTCGATTCCTGCTTGACCCAGGCGACGCTTTTGGTGCTAGCGTTTCGAGAACTGGAAGCTGCGGCGGGCCTTGCGGCGGCCAAACTTCTTGCGTTCCACGACACGGCTGTCGCGGGTCAGGAAACCCGCGGCCTTGAGCGGCGTGCGCAGGGTGGGATCGTAAAGCTGAAGCGCCTTCGAGATGCCGTGCTTGACGGCACCGGCCTGGCCCGACAGCCCGCCGCCCTTTACGGTGGCCATCACATCGAACTGGTCGACCACACCGGCTACCTGAAACGGCTGGCGCAGGATCATCTGCAGCACCGGGCGGGCGAAATAGGCGCTCATGTCCTTGCCATTCACCGACACCTTGCCCGAACCCGGGCGGATCCAGACGCGGGCGACCGCATCCTTGCGCTTGCCCGTGGCATAGGACCGTCCCAGCTCGTCGCGGACCGGAGCGGCAGGTGCCTCGGCATCGGCCATCACGGTCGCGTCGCCCGAAACGGATTTCAACTGGTCGAGGGATTTGAGATCTTCGGCCATCACGCGCTCCGGGTGTTTTTCTTGTTCATGGACTTGACGTCCAGCACTTCGGGATTCTGCGCGACATGCGGATGCTCGGCCCCGGCATAGACGCGCAGGTTGGTCATCTGCTGGCGGGACAGACGGTTGCCAGGCAGCATGCGCTTGACCGCCGCGGTCACCACGCGCTCGGGATGGGCGCCCTCGAGGATCTGCGCCGCGGTGCGGTGCTTGATCCCGCCGGGGTGGCCGGTATGCCAGTAATAGCGTTTGTCCGCGCGCTTGTTGCCGGTCATCTGCACCTTGTCGGCGTTGATGACGATCACGTTGTCGCCCATGTCCATGTGCGGGGTGAAGGTCGGCTTGTGCTTGCCGCGCAAGCGCATGGCGATGATCGAGGCGAGACGGCCGAGAACGACGCCCTCGGCGTCGATCACGATCCATTTCTTCTCGATATCCGCCGGGGTAGCGGTGAAGGTCTTCATTTCTCTTGCCCTATTGCTGGGAGGTCCAGGGGGCGGGGCAGGGCCCGGCCCCGGTCGGGATAGCGGAGTTCTAAGCATTTCGGCCGTGCAGTCAAGGGAGGCGACCTTCGAAAAAATCAATGTTATCAATTAATTGAAAAATAGGTATCACATTACCCCAAAAAATGCGTCGGCATTTCCACTGGGTGCTGCGGGTCCGGTCGCCCTGAAAGAGGCCGGGGGGTATTGCCTCCGGACCCCCAGGATACTTCCAGCCACAAGAAGACAGAACGCCGCGAGGGTCATGTGAGTCCCGCCGCAGGATCCGGCCGACGTTGGATTCTAGTCGGCCGACTCGTCGGCGGGCTCGGAACTCGGTTTGAAGGAGCGGGTGAGGAAGGCGGGCATGTGGTCGCCCATGCCGATCACCGGGCCGTCCCGGCCGGGCTTGGGGGCGCGGCGGTCTCGGTCGGTCCGCTCGCTGCGTCCGGCGCGGTCTGTTCTGTCCGGCCGGTCGGGTCTCGGCTCGGCGGGACCGGGTTCGGCCGTGCGCCGAGGGACATCGCGCTGCTTTTCCCGCGGGGTGGCGGTCGGGGGAGAGGCCTCCCTTTCGCGCCGGTCACCAACTGCATCACCGCCCTTGAGCGGACTTTCGACGCGGGGGATTTCCTTCTGGACCAACGCCTCGATCGCGGCGAGGTATTTCTCGTCATGCGGCACGCAGATCGTCAGCGCCTTGCCCAGCCGACCGGCACGGCCGGTGCGACCGATGCGGTGGACGTAATCCTCGGCGTGCGAGGGCACGTCGTAGTTGAAGACGTGGGACACGGCGGGAACGTCGAGGCCGCGCGCGGCAACGTCCGATGCGACCAGCAGCCGAAGTGTTCCGGCACGGAACGCATCCAGCGTGCGGGTGCGCTGGGACTGGTCCAGATCCCCATGGATCGGCGCCGCGTCATAGCCGTATTTGGTCAGCGACTTGGCGACGATATCGACCTCGGTCTTGCGGTTGCAGAAGATGATCGCGTTGGTGCAGGCTTCGCCCTCGCGGTCGATCAGCGCGCGCAGAAGGGCGCGTTTTTCCTTTGCCTGCATGTCCTTGCGTGTGGCGATGTAGCGGACGACGCCTTGCTCGATGCTTTCCGCGGTGGTGGCGCGGCGCGCGACCTCGACCTTTTCGGGCGCCGAGAGGAAGGTGTTGGTCACCCGCTCGATCTCGGGCGCCATGGTGGCCGAGAAGAACAGCGTCTGGCGGGTAAAGGGCGTCAGTTGGAAGATGCGCTCGATATCGGGGATGAAGCCCATGTCGAGCATCCGGTCGGCCTCGTCCACCACCATGATCTGGACGCCGGTCAGCAGAAGCTTGCCCCGCTCGAAATGATCGATCAGGCGGCCGGGCGTCGCGATGAGCACGTCCACGCCCTTGTCGATCAGCGCGTCCTGCTCCTTGAAGCTGACACCGCCGATCAGCAGAGCCTTGGTCAGCTTCGTCTTCTTGGCGTAGGTGTCGAAATTCTCGGCCACCTGCGCGGCCAGTTCCCGGGTCGGCGCCAGCACCAGGCTGCGCGGCATGCGCGCCCGCGCTCGGCCACGGCCCAGCAGCGTGATCATCGGCAGCACGAAACTGGCGGTCTTGCCGGTGCCGGTCTGGGCGATGCCCAGCACGTCGCGGCCCTGGAGAGCGGGAGGTATTGCGCCTGCCTGGATCGGCGTTGGCTCGGTGTAGCCGGCGTCGGAGATTGCGGAAAGCACCTTGGGGTCAAGCCCCAGATCGGCGAAAGTGGTCATGTGGGTCCTTGGCGTGGTTGCGGCTTTCGATGGCCGCTCCGTTCCGCGCGGCCCGACCGGCCGGATTGCCGGTCTCGTTCTCGTGTCAGGGTCATTAGGGCATGGGGACGGTTTCGTCAAGGTTCGCTCCCCCGGCGACCGAACGGCGCTTGACCGCGTCAGAGGAAGAAGGCCGTGATGAACAGAATTTCGGCCAGTATCAGCGTGTAGCCGACCAGCGCGGCCAGCCCGTCGCGCGACGACAACGCCAACCCCAGAACGACCACATGCAACGACAGCACGAAGGGAAAGCCCGGGATCAGGCCGACCAGTGTCATGACCGCCCCGGTCAGCAGCAGGATCAGCGCGATCGCACGGCGCGCCACCGCGCCTTCGACCAGGAAGACGAGGCGAGGCATCAGATGCGGGCGCAGCCACAGCGCCCAGCGCTGGGCCCGGGCGACCGAGACGGCCAGCATGTGCCCCGAAAAGCTGACCCTTCCCAACCGGTCCGGCACCCAGATCTCCTGGGCGCCGGTCATCATGCGCCCGCCGATCAGGATCAGGAACAGTGCCACCACGTTCGGCACGCCGGGGATCATTCCCGTCGGCAGGATCAGCATCCCCGCCAGCAGGACAAGCAGCGGACCGAAGCCGCGTGGCCCGATGGTCTCGACCAGATCGTGGACGCTGACCCGGTCGCGGGCAAGCGCCAGCGCGCCGAGGTCTTCCAGCAGGGACGAGATGATCCAGTCGTCGTCAGCACGCATTGCGTTCGGCCGCCCTGCCGGGGAACTGCGGTATCAGTTGCCGGGGCGGCCGGTGGCACCCCATTTCCGATGTCGCGCCGGTTTGGCGCAAAATCAAGGATCGTGCGGTATCGCTGTAACCTTCGCGTGTTGACAAGGGTTTGAACGCACCGGCATTGGAAATCGAAGAGGCACCAATCCGGGAGGAGTATCATGGCGTATCGGTCGGTCAGGGGGATGGCGCTGGCTGGCAGCCTGCTTGCGGGCTTTGCCTTGGGGCCGGGGGCGCTGGCGCAAGGCGACGTTGCCGCGGTTCCGGGTGACGCGGCCGGGGCGCGGGTCATCGGCGAGGCGCTTGTCACCGGAACCGACGGATTGAGGCAGGACGTTGCGGAGGGCCTGCGCCTGCTCGAGGAGGCGGCGGCGGGCGGCGATGTGGCGGCCCGCGCGAGCCTGGGCAAGATGTTGCTTGACGGGATCGTGGTTCCTGCCGATCCGGCGCGGGCCAGGGCGCTGCTGACTACGGCCGCCGAGGCGGGCGATGTCGATGCGATGCGGGTGCTGGGCGATAACCTCGTCGGCGGCTGGACACTTGAGCGCGATGCCATGGCGGGCCGGGCCTGGCTGGACCGCGCCATTGCGGCGGGCGATGTCGATGCGCGGATCGCGCTGGGTGGTTTTCTGCTTTACGGGATCGGCCTGGACACCGACCCCGAAGCGGCCCTTGTGCAGTTCGAGGCGGCGGCCGAGGCCGGCAATGGCGCAGGGTTGGAAAGCTATGGCGAATGGCTGATGTGGACTCGGCGGGGTCCTTCCCGGGCCGAGGCCTATCTCCGGCGGGCGGCCGAGATGGGGCAGGCGGGGGCTTGGACCAAGCTGGCGGAGGGAGCGATGTATGGCTACCTGGGCGCAGACTCGCGCTCCAAGTTCCCGGCCTTCGCCGAGCGCGCCCGGGCTGTCGGTCAGGACCGTGTCGCCGTGCTCGAGGCCGAGCGGCAGATGTGGGGCATCAGCATGCGGGCGAACGGTCCCGCGGCGCTCGCGATGCTTGATGAGGCAGTCGAGCGGGGCAATGCCGAGGCGCTTAAGGCGCTGGTCGCGCTGAAGCGCGACGGCAACGGGATGAACGTGCGCCGCGACCAGGCCGGGGCCCGCGAGGCGCTGGACCGCTACGGCGAACTGTTGACCCCCACCGAGGCGGCCCAGTTGGGCCTGAGCCTGCGGGTGGCCGAGGCGCGCACGCCGCAGGATTTCGCACCGCTGGCCGAGGCGCTGGGCATGGTCGGGCCGCTGCGTTCGACATGGTTCGCGGGGCAGCTCAACGCCGCCAACCCGAATTTCGCGATCTACCTGCTGCAGAAGCGCATGCGCGACGAGGGGCTTTATGCAGGTCCGCTCGACGGCGTCGCCACGCGCGAGACGCTGCGGGCCATGTTCCAAGCCTGTCACATGCTGCCCGACACGTCGGGCTGCGCCGACAGCGTGATGAACCCGCGCGTCATCGCCGCGCTGCTGACCCGCTGAGGCGGCAGGGGCCGCGTGAGCGGTCCCCGCGCCCGAGTTCAGACCTGCATTTCCTTGGTCGCGCTCAGGCTCAATTCCGGGTGGTCGCGGGCCACCCGGTCGATATCCCATTGCAGCCGCGTCATGTAGACCACGTCACCATCGTTGTCCGTGGCCATATGCTGCTTGTTCTTCTGGGTGAACGCCTCGACCGCGGCCTTGTCGCCATGGACCCAGCGCGCCGAGGTAAATTGCGATGGCTCGAACCGCACGGGCAGACCGTATTCCAGCTCGATCCGGCTCGCCAGAACCTCGAATTGCAGCGCGCCCACCACGCCCACGATGAAGCCGGAACCCATCATCGGCTTGAACACCTTGGCGGCGCCCTCCTCGGCGAATTGCATCAGCGCCTTGTCCAGATGCTTGGCCTTCATCGGGTCGCCCGCCCGGCAGACCTTGAGCAGTTCCGGCGCGAAGCTGGGAATGCCCGTCACGCGCAGCACCTCGCCTTCGGTCAGCGTGTCGCCGATGCGCAATTGCCCGTGGTTCGGGATGCCGATGATGTCGCCCGCCCAGGCCTCTTCCGCCAGTTCCCGGTCGGCGGCCAGGAACAGCACCGGGCTTGAGACCGTGATCGGCTTGCCCGACCGCACATGGGTCAGCTTCATCCCGCGCTGGAAATGCCCAGAGGCCAGCCGCACGAAGGCCACCCGGTCGCGGTGCTTGGGGTCCATGTTGGCCTGCACCTTGAACACGAAACCCGCGACGCGGGATTCCTCGGGGGCGATCTGGCGGGGTTCGGCGGGCTGGACCTGGGGTTCGGGCGCATAGGCGCCGATGCCCTCCATCAACTCCTTGACCCCGAAGGAATTGATCGCCGAGCCGAACCAGATCGGCGTCATGTGCCCTTCGAGAACCTGTTGCGGATCGAGGGGGGGCAGAAGCTCGCGCGCCATCGCCACCTCCTCGATCAGCTTCTCGCGCAGGTCGTCCGGGACATGCTCGGCCAGTTTCGGGTCGTCCAGCCCCTCGATCCGGATCGATTCCGCCACGCGGTTGCGGTCGGCCCGGTCCATAAGTTCCAGCCGCTCGTTGATCATGTCGTAGCAGCCCAGGAAATCGCGGCCCATCCCGATCGGCCAGCTTGCGGGCGTCACATGGATCGCCAGCATTTCCTGGATCTCGTCGATGATCTCGAACGTGTCGCGCGCCTCGCGGTCCATCTTGTTGCAGAAGGTCAGGATTGGCAGATCGCGCAGGCGGCACACCTCGAACAGCTTCTGGGTCTGGCTTTCCACGCCCTTCGCGCCGTCGATCACCATGATCGCGGCATCCACCGCCGTCAGCGTGCGGTAGGTATCTTCGGAAAAGTCGCTGTGGCCGGGCGTGTCGACCAGATTGAAGCGGTACTTCCCGTAATCGAAGGACATCGCCGAGGCCGAGACCGAGATGCCCCGGTCCTTTTCCATCTGCATGAAGTCCGACCGCGTGCGACGCGCCTCGCCCTTGGCGCGCACCTGTCCGGCCATCTGGATCGCGCCGCCGAAAAGCAGGAACTTCTCGGTCAGCGTGGTCTTGCCCGCATCGGGGTGGCTGATGATGGCAAAGGTACGCCGCCGGGCGATTTCCGGGGGCAGGGTGGGGCGGTTCTTGGGGGCGTCCAGCATGGGCGCGGATATAACGGCGGGGGCAGGGGGGCGCAATCGTCCCTAACGCGCGATCAGCAGGTCGCAGGGCGGGTCGCGCATCGTGTCGTTCGCAAGGCTGCCCAGGATCGAGGGCGCGGCACCCGCCCTTCCATGAGCACCCATTGCGATCAGATCGGGCTGCAGCGCCTCGATCCGCTCTGCCAGCACCCGATGCGCCGGTCCCTCGACGATCTCGACCTCGCGCAGGTGGGCGGGCAGGACGTGGCTATCGCGCCACGCGGCCAGCCGCGTCAGGGCATCGGCACGCAGGGGCGAGGGCGTGCCGGGCGCGGGCTCGGGCGCGAGAAAGCCGCGATAGGGAACATGCAGCGCATGCAGCCCATGGATGTCGGCCTCTGGCGCAAGCTGTGCGGCGAGTCCCAGCGCCGCGGTCGCGGCAGGCGCGAAGTCGAGCGCGGCCAGCACGGTCGCATAGGCGTGATCGACCGGATCGCGGACCAGCAACACGGGGCGTGGCGAGTGACGCACGATCCGCTCCATCGTCGTTTCGCGCAGGATGTCCAGAAAGGCGCGGGGCCTGTGCAGCCCGAGGATCACCAGAGCCGCGTCCAGTTCCGCCGCCAGCGTCGGGATCGCTTCGGACGGATCGCCCAGGACGATCCTGGTGTCGTGGCTGACCTCGCCCGAGTAGGGGATCGAGGCGGCGAACTGGGCCAGCCGCAGTTCGGCCGCGGCGTTCATCTGGCCCGCGATCTCGGCGGGTAGGTCGGCGTCGATCACCGAGACCAGCACCAGATCGGCCCCGACCCAGCCCGCCAGCCGGAATGCCCGCTGCACCGCGCGGTCGGCGCGCGGACTGAGATCGGTGGCGACGAGAAAGGTTTTTGGCATCGGTGGTCTCCGTCTGAGTGCCGTCAAAGGATCGGGCGGCGCGGGCGGACCTGTCAAGCGCACCGGCGGCGCGCGATTGCGGAGCGGAGCGCAGGCGTTATGCTGGCGGCTGCGCGCGGGGTGGAGGGGCACGCCATGAAGACGGTTCTGATCGCCAACCGCAAGGGCGGCTGCGGCAAGACCACGATCGCGGTGACGCTGGCCGCGGCGCTGGCGGATGGCGGATGGCGGGTGGCGCTGGCCGATGCCGATCCGCAGAAATCGGCCTGGCGCTGGCTTCGTCGCCGCCCCGCGGATGCCGCGCCGATCAGGGCACTTGACTGGACGGCGGCGGGGGCGCTGGGCAGCGGCACCAAGGGTGCGGACTGGGTGATCGTGGATGCACCCGGCTCGATCTACGAGGACGACGCTGCGGCCCTGGTGGCCGAGGCGCGGGCGGTGGTGGTGCCTGTCCTGCCCTCGTTCTTCGATGCCGATGCGACGCGGCGCTTTCTGCGCGAGATCGCGGGGATCAAGCGCATCCGCAAGGGCAAGGCGGGGGTGGAACTGGTGGCCAACCGTGTCCGTCCGCGGGGGCGTGATGCCAAGCGCATTGCCGCCTTTGCCGAGAAGATCGGACAGGTGCCCGTGGCGACGATCCACGAGCGGGTGGCCTATTGCGATCTGGCCGAGACGGGGCTGACGGTGTTCGACAGCAACCGGAAGGTCTATGCGCCGATGCGCGCGCAATGGACCCCGTTGCTTGGGGCGCTGACGTCCTGATAGGTCGCGCGGGTGGGTCGTTTCTGCCGAACGGGCGGGAAAGGAGGGGTGTTCATGGATCTCGGGATTGAGGGCAAGCGGGCTCTGGTCTGTGCCGCATCGAAGGGGCTTGGCCGGGGCTGCGCCGAGGCGCTGGCTGCTGCGGGGGCAGACCTTGTGCTGAACGCCCGCGGCGCGCAGGCACTGGAGCGGGCCGCGGCGGCGATCCGCGCCGCACATGGCGTGACGGTGACCGCGGTTGCTGCCGACATCACCACCGAGGAGGGCCGCACGCGGGTGCTGGCGGCTGCGGGCGAGGTCGACATCCTCGTAACAAATGCCGGTGGCCCGCCGCCGGGGATGTGGACCGACTGGGAGCGGGCGGATTTCATCGCCGCGCTCGACGCCAACATGCTGACGCCCATCGCGCTGATGAAGGCGCTATTGCCCGGCATGATCGCCCGCGGCTGGGGCCGGGTCGTCAACATCACCAGTCAGTCGGTCAAGGCGCCGATCCCGGTGCTGGGGCTGTCGAATGCCGCGCGGGCCGGGCTGACGGGCTATGTCGCGGGCACGGCCCGGCAGGTTGCGCCCCATGGCATCACGATCAACAACCTGCTGCCCGGCATTCACGCCACCGACCGGGCCAATGCGCTGGACCGTGCGGTGGCCGAGGCCGAGGCGATCACGCTTGACGAGGCCCGCGCCCGGCGTGCCGCAACGATCCCCGCCCGGCGCTACGGCACCCCGGCCGAGTTCGGCGCGGCCTGCGCCTTCCTCTGCTCGCAGTATGCGGGGTTCATCGTCGGGCAGAACATCCTGCTCGATGGCGGTGCGGTGAACGCGACGCTGTAGCCTTTGCCTTGTGCGCGGAGCTTGCATCGCCAGGGCGACACCCGTACCGCCTGCATGGCGTCGGAACCCTGCAGGCGCTGCAACGCCCTGGCGCCTCCCCTGTCGGGCCTGGTGTGAGCGGAGCGGTTCAGACCAGTGCCGTAGACTTCGCCCAACGGGGACGACGGGTGACTTGCAACAGGCTGACCCGAGGTGCGTGGCGGCCGCCAAGCGCCAGTGTCGCGGCGCGCAAAAACTCGATCCCGTCCTCGGACCGCATCGGCAGCGCGCCCGGCGAGATTGGCGCGCCGACCGTCACCCGGTAGGGCTGGCGGTCTTTGTTCAGCGTCTCGTGGAACAGCGTGATGTCCCGAAGCGTCGGGTGGATCAGGTCGAACAGGTAGAACACCGCCGAGTTGCGCGACCGGATGTTGATCGGAATCACCGGCAGGTCGAACTTTCGCGCGATCGTCGCCGCCGACGCCATCCAGGGCCGTTCATGCAGCGAAAGCCCGCGCCGCTTCGCGAGCCGCCCCGAGGGGAAGATCACGCCGATCCGGCCCTTTTCGATCGCCTCGCGCGTATAGGCCATGGTCTCGCGCATCTTGGCGTGGCTGCGCTTTTCCTCGCGCCATTCGACCGGGGCGATGATGTCTCCCATCTGCGGAAGCACGCGCAGGATGTCGCGATTGGCGTAGAAGAACAGGTCGGGCCGCCGTTCGCGCAACAGGCTCCAGAGCATGATGCCGTCGGCGATGCCGGTGGGGTGGTTCGCCACGATCAGCGCCGGACCCGAGGCGGGGATGTTGTCGAGACCGCTGGCGCGCAGGTCACGCGCCAGAAGCCGGGCCATCTCGTCCATGATGACCGGGGCTGGGTGGTGTTGCAGAACCTCGCCCAGCGCCACCGTGCGCGCATAGCCCAGAACGTTGTTGAGAATCCGGCGCGCGGGCGCGCTCCACGGGTGGCTGGCAAAGAGCCACGGCGCCCGTTCCTCGATGAGAGGGTCGATTCGGTCCTGCATGATGCTTCTCACCATACCCGCATGACGTCGCGGTGACAGCAGAGCCGATTCGCCCTCATGCGGTCAAAACGATTCGGCCTTGTGCGGCGACTTATGGCCCGGCGGCCAGCAGTCGACCCAGCATCTCGCCCATGTCGCGGCTGAGCCCCTCGCGCCCGGCGATACGTTCCATCGCGGCGCGCATCCTCGCCTGCCGGTCCTTGTCGTAGCGGGTCCAGGTCTCGAAGGCGGTCGACATGCGCGCCGCCGTCTGCGGGTTGACCGCATCCAGTCGGATCAGCCAGTCCGCGACCAGATCGTAGCCCGCCCCCGATGGGTCGTGGAAGCCTGCCGCGTTCATCGTGAACCCGCCGATCACGGCGCGGAAGCGGTTGGGATTCTTCCACGTGAAATCAGGATGTTCCGTCAGCATCTTCGTGCGGTCGACGGCGCGGTCGGGCGCGGCCAGCGAGGCCTGCAGCGCGAACCACTTGTCCATCACCAGCCGGTCATGGGTCCAGCGCCGGGCAAAGCGGGCCAGTTCGTCCTCGCCCGTCCCGATCTCCAGCAGGATCGCCAGCGCGCCGATCTCGTCGGTCATGTTGTTGGCCTGCGCAAAGTGGCCGCGCGCCTTCGCCCCGCCGTCGAGCCGCGCCATGTGGCCCAGCGCCGCCAGCCGCAGCGCCCGCCGCCCGGCATCGGCCGCGCCGGGGCTGTAGGGGCCGGGGCAGGTCATCTGGTCGTAGAGCGGAACCCAGAGCGGTTTCAGATGCGCCGCGACCGCCGATCTCAGCCGTTCGCGCGCGGCGTGGATCGCCAGCGGGTCGGGGGTGATTCCGCGCCCGTGCAGGTCCTCGGCCAGCTGGTCCTCGCCCGGCAGGCCGAGCGCCAGTGCGCGGAAGGCAGGGTCCAGCGCCTCGTCCCGCGCCATGGCGGCCAGCGCGTCAAGGTAGGCGGGCGCGGGGGCGGCGCCCTCGGTCACCATCGCCACCAGCACATCGCGGGCCAGCGCCCGGCCCGCCTCCCACTTGTTGAACGGGTCGGTGTCGTGCGCCAGCAGGAAGGCGCGTTCTTCGGCCGTAGTCTCGCGGTCGAGGATCACCGGCGCCGATAACCCGCGCAGCAGCGAGGGGACCGGCCGCGTGGCTAGCCCCTCGAAGGTGAAGGACTGCTGCGCTTCGGTCACCTCCAGCACGGTCGTCGGCACCACCTCGTCGCCATTGGGCGACAGCAGGCCCACCGCCAGCGGGATCACCTGCGGGTGCTTGTCGGGCTGGCCGGGCGTGGGCGGGGTTTTCTGTTCGACGTTAAGGGTATAGGTGCCGTCCTTGAAGTCGTCCGTCACGGTCAGCCGCGGCGTGCCCGCCTGCGAATACCACCGCTTGAACTGCGACAGATCCCGCCCCGTCGCGTCCTCGAACACCTTCAGCCAGTCCTCGATGGTGGCGGCCTGCCCGTCATGCCGGTCGAAATAGAGCGCCAGCGCCGTGTCATAGCCCTCGGGGCCGACCAGCCGGCGCAGCATGCCGATCACCTCGGCCCCTTTCTCGTAGACGGTCGCGGTGTAGAAGTTGTTGATCTCGTTATAGCTTTCGGGCCTCACGGGATGCGCCAGCGGCCCGCCATCCTCGCGGAACTGGCGCGCGCGCAGCGTGATGACATCCTCGATCCGCTTGACCGCGTGGGACCGCGCGTCGCCCGCGAATTGCTGGTCGCGGAACACCGTCAGCCCTTCCTTCAGGCAGAGCTGGAACCAGTCGCGGCAGGTGATGCGGTTGCCGGTCCAGTTGTGGAAATACTCGTGCGCGATGATCCGCTCGATGTTCTCGTAATCGCGGTCGGTGGCGGTTTCGGGGGAGGCCAGAACATAGCGCGAGTTGAAGATGTTCAGCCCCTTGTTCTCCATCGCGCCCATGTTGAAATCGTCCACCGCGACGATGTTGAACACGTCGAGGTCATAGGCGCGGCCATAGACCTCTTCGTCCCAGCGCATGCTGCGGATCAGCGCGTCCAGCGCGTAATCGGCCTTGCCCTGGTCGGCGGGGCGGACCCAGATGTTCAGGTCCACATTGCGCCCCTCGCAGGTGATGAAGCGGTCCGATGTCGCCACCAGATCGCCCGCCACCAGCGCGAACAGATAGGCGGGCTTGGGCCAGGGATCGTCCCACTCGGCCCAGCCCGGCCCCTGCGCTACCGGGTTGCCGTTCGACAACAGCACGGGCAGGTCGCTTTCGATCCGCACGCGGAACGGCGCCATCACGTCGGGGCGGTCGGGATACCAGGTGATCTTGCGAAAGCCCTCGGCCTCGCATTGCGTGCAATACATGCCGTTCGACATGTAGAGCCCTTCGAGGGCTGTGTTTTCCTGAGGTGCGATCTCGACCTCGGCCGCCCAGGTGAAGGGAGCGTCGGGCACGTCGCAGGTCAGCCCCTCTTGGGTGATGTCCGGGGTCACGGGGCTGCCGTCGATCGCCGCCGAGATCAGCGTCAGCCCCTCGCCATGCAGGAAGAACCGACGGTCGGTCGTGGCCGGGTTCGGGCGGAAGGCGATGCGCGAGACGACCCGCGTTGCGGTCGGATGCAGGCGGAAGGTCAGCTCCACCCGGTCGACCAGATAGGCGGGGGGCGTGTAGTCGGCGAGGTACAGCGCCTGGGGGCTTGCGTCTTTCATCACTCTCTCCACTTGGGCTGCCCAAGACCTATCCTTTGGCGCGGCGGGTGCAAGATGCCCGCATTGCGGCCTCGAATGTTCGATTTATGTTCTCGCCATGGACGTGACGATTCTCTGGTTCAAGCGCGATCTCAGGCTTGCCGATCACGCCGCCCTGGCGCTGGCCGCGTCGGGCGAGGGCGCGGTGCTGCCGCTTTACATCGTCGAGCCGGACTATTGGCGCCAGCCCGACGTCTCGGCCCGGCAATGGCGTTTCACGGCGGAATCGCTCCGCGACCTGTCGGCGGCGCTGTCGGGGCTTGGCGCGTCCCTGCAGGTGGTGGTGGGCGACGCGGTCCAGGTGTTCGACGCGCTGGCCGGCAGCCTGCCCGTGGCGCGGCTGGTCAGCCACGAGGAAACCGGCAACGGCTGGACCTATGCCCGCGACCGGCGCGTGGCGGCCTGGGCACGGGGCTGCGGCCTGCGCTGGGAGGAAGTTCCGCAATCGGGCGTGGTGCGGCGGTTGCAGGGGCGCGACGGCTGGGCCGCGGCGCGGGACCGCAGGATGCGCGCACCGCCGGTCCCGCCCCCGGCCGCGCTGCGCGGTCTGCCCGGCATGCTGCCCGGCGCCATCCCCGAGGCGCGGGATTTGGGCCTCGGCTTCGATCCCTGCCCGGGGCGGCAAAAGGGCGGGCGGGCCGAGGGGTTGGGCCTTCTGGAAACCTTTCTGGACGTTCGCGGACAGGACTATCGCCGCGCCATGGCCTCGCCCCTGTCGGGTGCCACCGCCTGTTCGCGGCTGTCGCCCCATCTGGCGCTGGGCACGCTGTCGGCGCGCGAGGTCGAGCAGGCGGCGGCGCGGCGCCGGACCGAGGCGCGGGGCACCCGGGACGGCTGGGCGGGCAGCCTCGGGAGCTTTGCGTCGCGGCTGGCATGGCGGGATCATTTCATGCAGAAACTCGAGGACGAACCCCGATTGGAAAGCCTTTGCCTGCACCCGGCCTACGAGGGGCTGCGCCCCCGCGATCCCGACCCCGCGCGGCTGGCGGCGTGGGCGCGGGGCGAAACCGGGCTGCCTTTCGTCGATGCCTGCATGCGGTCGCTGATCGCGACGGGATGGCTCAACTTCCGGATGCGGGCGATGCTGGTCTCTGTCGCGTCCCATCACCTGTGGCTGGACTGGCGGGCGACGGGGGCGCATCTGGCGCGGATGTTCACCGATTACGAACCCGGCATCCACTGGCCGCAGATGCAGATGCAGGCGGGCACCACGGGGATCAACACGATCCGCATCTACAACCCTGTGAAGCAGGGGCAAGAGCAGGATCCGGAAGGCGTGTTCACCCGGGAATGGCTGCCGGAACTTGCCGCGGTGCCGGATGCGTTCCTGCAGGAGCCCTGGCGCTGGGAGGGGGCGGGGCGGCTTCTGGGCCGCCGCTATCCGGCGCCGATCGTGGACGTGACCGCCGCGGGCCGGGCGGCGCGGATGGCGGTCTGGGCGGTGCGGGCGCGGGTAGGCTTTCACGACGAGGCGGCGCTGATCGTCGAACGCCACGCCTCGCGCAAGGATCGCGCGGGCCGTTTCGTCAACGACCGCGCCCCGCGGCTCCGGGGCGACGCGCGGCAGTTGAGCCTCGATCTGTGAGCGGGAAGATGCGCCGCAAGGGCGACCTGCCCACCAAGACCTGCGCCGCCTGCGGGCGGCCCTTCGCTTGGCGGCGCAAATGGGCGAAGGACTGGGCGGAGGTGCGCTATTGCTCGGACCGCTGCAGGACCAGGGGGGCCAGGGACGCTGGCTCTTCACCTCGCCCCAAAAGCCCTATATCGTGAGGTAGCTTCCGTACATGAGGACAACATGGCGCGCCCTCGGGTCGGCATCATCGGCAACAGCTATCTGATCAACGATGAGTATCCTGCCCATGCCGGCGGCACGATGAATTCCGAGGCCGTGGCCGAGGTGGCGGGCGCGCTGCCGCTCCTGATCCCGGCCGATCCGCGTTTCGTCTCGGTGCCCGAGTTGCTGGACAGTTTCGACGGCTTTTTGTTCACCGGCGGGCGGCCGAACGTGCATCCCGAGGAATATGGCGAGGCCGCGACCGAGGCGCATGGCGCGTTCGACCGGGCGCGCGATGCGATCGCGCTGCCGCTGATCCGCGCGCTGGTCGAGCGCGGGCAGCCCTTCTTCGGCATCTGCCGCGGCTTTCAGGAGGTGAACGTGGCGCTGGGCGGTTCTCTGCATCCCGAGATCCGCGATCTGCCGGGGCGGATGAACCACCGGATGCCGCCCGATGGCACGCTGGAGGAGAAATTCGCCCTGCGCCACAAGGTGACATTCACCGAAGGCGGCATCTTTCACCGGCTGCTGGGCGCGACCGAGGTGATGACCAACACGCTGCACGGGCAGGGGATCAAGTCGCCCGGCGCGCGCATCGTGATCGAGGGCTGGGCGCCCGACGGCACGCCCGAGGCGCTGCATGTCGAGGGCGCGGCGGGCTTTGCCCTCGCGGTGCAATGGCATCCCGAATACAAGGCCGCCTGCGATCCGGTTTCGCGCCCGCTGTTCGAGGCGTTCGGGCAGGCGGTGGCGGCCTGGGCGGCAGGGCATTGCCCTTCGGTGCGGCGCCTGGCCTGAGCCGGTGCATCGGGTATTTTTTCCAAGAAGAAGATCAGGGCACACGGCGCTGTGACTTGAGGTTCCCCCTGCTGGAAGGCTCAGACTTGTTCAGCCGAACAAGGGTGGGCGGATGCGGCGCTGGTGGATCGCGGGGATGGGGGCTGTGGCGTTGGTCGCGCTGGCGGCGGTGTCGATGGTGCCTTTCGGCCAGACGCCCGCGCCGGTCGAGCCCCGGGCGATGGTTCAGGTGGCCCTGCCCGGGCTAAGCGACATGGCGCAGGTCGGTCAGGCGGCCTTTGGCCGGAATTGCGCCGAATGCCATGGCCCCGATGCCGGAGGGCGGCTGGGCCTCGGGCCGCCGCTGATTCACCGTGTCTATGAACCCTCGCATCACGGCGACATTGCGTTCTGGATGGCCGTGCGGCGCGGCGTGGTCGCGCATCATTGGCCGTTCGGCGACATGCCCTCGGTGCCCGGTGTCAGAGATGATGAGATCGCCGCGATCATCGCCTTCGTGCGCGAGGTGCAGCGCGCGAACGGCATCCATTGAGCGGCGTCAAAGCGCCAGTTCCATGCGGAAATTCGTCAGGGCGATGCCGTGGCGGATGACGCTCTGGCGGCCGGTCTCGCGCCAGCCGTGGCGGGCGTAGAAGGGCCGGGCGATCAGGCTGGCCTCGGTGGTCAACAGCCCCAGTCCGGCCTTGCGCGCGGTCGCCACGATCGCGTCATGCAGCGCCGCGCCGATGCCCTGGCCCATCCGGTCGGGCGCGACATAGGCGAATTCCAGATGGCCGTCGGCGTCCAGCGTCATGAAGCCCACGATCTTTCGCCCGGCCTCGGCCAGAAGGGTGGTTCCGGCCAGCAGCTGTTCCTCCCAGCCCGGGGCGGGCTCGGGCGAGGGGGCCCAGGCGGCGCGTTCCTCGGGGCCATAGGCGGCGGATGTGCCGTGATGGACAGCGGCATAGAAAACCGCATGCGCGGCCACCCCGTCGCCTGGCCGGGCGGGGCGCATGCGCAGCCGGGGCGCGATCAGGTCACGGCCGCGCGGACATGATAGGCGGGGTCGTCCCACAGCCTGTTCTCCATCACATCGGCCAGGATATCGGCGGCGCGGCGCACCTCGTCCTCGCCGATATAGAGCGGGGCGAAGCCGAAGCGCATGATGTCGGGCGCACGGAAATCGCCGATCACGCCGCGCGCGATCAGGGCCTGCATGGCCGCGTATCCGTCGGGGAAGCGGAACGAAACCTGGCTGCCGCGCTGGTCCGGGTCGCGCGGAGTGGCAAGGTGCAGATCGGGGCAGCGCGGCTCGACCAGCACGATGAACAGCTCGGTCAGTTCGACCGAGCGGGCGCGCAGCGCGGCCATGTCGACGCCGTCCCAGATGTCGAGCGCGGATTCGAGCGCGGCCATCTGCAACACCGGCGGCGTGCCCACGCGCATCCGTTCGATGCCCGCGCCGGGGCGGTAGGCCGGTTCGAAGGCGAAGGGCGCGGCATGGCCCAGCCAGCCTGACAGCGCGGGGCGCGCGGCGTCCTGATGGCGGGGGGCGACATAGATGAAGGCGGGCACGCCGGGGCCTGCGTTGAGGTATTTGTAGGTGCAACCGGCGGCGAAATCGGCCCCCGTGCCCGCCAGATCGACCGCAAAAGCCCCGGCGGAATGTGCCAGATCCCAGAGCACCAACGCGCCCGCGTCATGTGCCGCGCGGGTCAGCCGCGCCATGTCGTGGCGTCGGCCGGTGCGGTAATCCACCTCGGTCAGCATCAGCACCGCGACATCCGGGCCGATCCGGTCCTCGACCGCCTCGGGCGCGACGGTGACCAGTTGATGGCCGCGGCCAAGCCCGGCGACCAGCCCTTCGGCCATGTAAAGATCGGTCGGAAAGTTACCGGAATCGCTGAGGATCACGCGCCGGTCTGGCCGCATCTCAAGCGCCGCGGCAAGCGCCTGGTAGACCTTGACCGAAAGCGTGTCGCCCAGCACCACGCTGCCCGGTTCGGCCCCGATCAGCCGGCCCAGGCGGTCGCCCAGCGCGCGCGGCTGCGCCATCCAGCCCGCCTTGTTCCAGCCGCCGATCAGCATCTCGCCCCATTCCTCGCGCATGGTCTGCGCGACCCTGTCGGCGGCGGCAACGGGCATCGGACCCAGCGAATTGCCGTCGAGATAGATCACACCCCGGGGCAGGTGGAACAGTTTGCGTGTGGCGGCGAAACCGGTCATCGGGCTCTCCTTGCGGTCAGCCTTGCCCGCGGGCGGGCTGGCGCGCAAGGGGGCGATCTGTCCTTGATCGGTGCGGCGCGGGGCGGGTAGAGGGGGCAGGTCACGTCCTGTCGCGGTCCGGCAGGGCGGAAAACCGCGGCACTGTTGCAGGGACGCCGCATGGGCGGAAGGCTGCCATGAAACGGCTTATTCATCTTATTCATCATGTCGAACTGCCGCCGGTCTGGCTGGCCCTGTTCGCCGCGCTGGCCTGGCTGCAGGCGCGGCTTTTCCCGATGGAGGTCACCGGGCGGGCGGGCGATGTGATCGGCACCGGGCTGGTCGGTGCGGGACTGGCCGTCATGGGCTGGGCGGCGCTCCAGTTCCTGCTGGCGCGCACCTCGCTGATCCCGCGCATGCGGCCCGATACACTGGTCACCACCGGGCTTTACCGGTTCTCGCGCAACCCGATCTACCTGGCCGATGTCGCGATCCTGCTGGGGCTGATCCTGATCTGGGATGCGCTGCCCAGCCTGATCCTGGTGCCGCTTTTCGTGAAGGTGATCGAGGCGCGATTCATCCGCCATGAAGAGACGCTGCTGCGCGCGCATTTCGGCCCCGCCTTCGATGCCTATTGCGCGCGGGTGCGCCGCTGGCTGTGATGCGGCGTTGCGACCAAAGGATGCGTTCCGGAATCCTTGGCGATGCGCTTGTGAAACTTAATTGCGCGATGGTAAGAGACTGCGACTTGACGCGGGGCCTTCGGGTCCCGTCGCCTGAGAGAGGGGACAGACAACGTGAAGATCGGCGCACCCAAGGAGATATTCGAGGGCGAGGCCCGCGTGGCCATGACCCCGGACAGCGCGCTCCAGCTGCAAAAGCTGGGCTATAGCTGTCTGATCGAGACCGGCGCGGGCGAAAAGGCGGGATTCTCTGATTCCGCTTATCAGAAGGCCGGGGTCGAGGTCGTTCATTCGGCCGCCGCGCTGTGGCAGGCGGCCGATATCGTGGTCAAGGTGCGCGAGCCGTCCGAGGCCGAGGCCGACAACCTGCGCAAGGGCCAGACGCTGATCAGCTTTTTCTGGCCGGCTCAGAACGAGGCGCTGTTGCAGCGCTGCAAGGACCGGGGCGCGAATGTCCTGGCGATGGACATGGTGCCGCGCATTTCCCGCGCCCAGAAGATGGACGCGCTGTCCTCGATGGCGAATATCGCGGGCTATCGCGCGGTGATCGAAGCTGGCAACAATTTCGGCCGCTTCTTCACCGGCCAGGTGACCGCCGCGGGCAAGGTACCGCCGGCCAAGGTGCTGATCGTCGGCGCCGGTGTTGCTGGCCTTGCCGCGATCGGTACGGCGACCTCGCTGGGCGCCATCGTCCATGCCTTTGACGTGCGCCCCGAAGTGGCCGAGCAGATCGAATCGATGGGCGCCGAGTTCGTCTATCTCGATTTCGAGGACGCCACCCAGGACGGCGCCGCCACCGGTGGCTATGCCGCGCCGTCGAGCCCCGAGTTCCGGGAAAAGCAGCTCGAGAAGTTCCGCGAGCTTGCCCCCGACATGGATATCGTCATCACCACCGCCCTGATCCCCGGCCGTCCCGCGCCCAAGCTGTGGACCGAGGACATGGTCGCGGCGATGAAGCCCGGCTCTGTCGTGATCGACCTTGCCGCCGAGAAGGGTGGCAACTGCGACCTGACGGTGGCCGACAAGAAGATCGTGTCCGGCAACGGCGTGACCATCGTCGGCTATACCGACTTCCCCAGCCGCATGGCGACGCAATCCTCGACGCTTTATTCCAACAACATCCGTCACATGATGACCGACCTGACGCCCGGCAAGGATGGCAAGGTCGTTCACAACATGGAGGATGACGTGATCCGCGGCGCGACGGTGACCTATGAGGGCGAGATCACCTTCCCGCCGCCGCCGCCCAAGGTGAAGGCGATTGCCGCCGCGCCGAAGAAGGAAAAGCCCAAGGAACTGACGCCCGAGGAGAAACGGGCCAAGGAAGTGGCCGCGTTCAGGAAGCAGACGCTGACCCAGGTCGGCCTGTTGGCCGGGGGCGGGGCTCTGCTGCTGGCCGTGGGCCTCGTGGCGCCCGCGAGTTTCATGCAGCATTTCATCGTTTTCGTGCTGGCGGTCTTCGTCGGCTTCCAGGTGATCTGGAACGTCTCGCACTCACTGCACACGCCGCTGATGGCGATCACCAACGCGATCTCGTCGATCATCATCCTGGGCGCACTGATGCAGATCGGATCGGGTTCCTATCTGGTGATCCTGCTGTCGATCCTCGCGATCTTTATGGCGTCGATCAACATCTTCGGTGGCTTCCTCGTGACACGGCGCATGCTCGCCATGTTCCAGAAATCGTAAAGAGGGATGGGGACAATGGATTTCGGCTTCACGACAGCGGCCTATGTGGTCGCGGCTGTCCTCTTCATCCTCGCGCTGGGCGGGCTGAGCGGACAGGAAAGCGCCAAGCGCGCGATCTGGTACGGCATCGTCGGCATGGCCATCGCGGTCGTCTCGACGCTGGTCGGGCCGGGGCAGGGGCTTTGGCTCATGTCGCTGATCCTTATCGCGGGCGGCGCGGCGATTGGCTACCAGTTGGCCACCAGGGTCCAGATGACCCAGATGCCCGAGCTTGTGGCGATCATGCACTCTCTGGTCGGCCTTGCGGCGGTGTTCGTCGGTTTCAACGCGGATTTCGAAACGACCCGTGTTCTGGCGATGACCGACGAGGGCCGCGCTGCGCTGGTCAACGGCTTCGCCGCGATTGTGGCCAAGAAGACGCCCGTCGAGATCAACATCCTGCGCGTCGAACTGGTGCTGGGGATCTGGATCGGGGCGGTGACCTTCACCGGGTCGGTCGTTGCCTATGGCAAGCTGGCGGGCAAGGTGAACACGGCGGCCAAGAAGCTGCCCGGCGGGCATCTGCTCAACGCTACCGCGGCGATCCTGTCGGTGGTGACGGCGGTCTGGTACTTCCAGGGCGGCGGCTTCCTGGCGCTGTTCCTGATGACGCTGCTGGCGCTGTTCATCGGCTATCACCTGATCATGGGCATCGGCGGCGCCGACATGCCGGTGGTCGTCTCGATGCTGAACTCCTATTCGGGCTGGGCGGCGGCGGCGATCGGCTTCAGCCTCGGCAATGACCTCTTGATCGTGGTCGGCGCGCTGGTGGGCTCGTCCGGTGCGATCCTGTCCTACATCATGTGCCGCGCGATGAACCGGCATTTCGTCAGCGTGATCCTGGGCGGCTTCGGCGGCACCGGGGGGCCGGCGGCGGCGGTCGAGGGCGAGATGATCGCCATCGACGCCGAGGGCGTGGCCGCTGCGCTGGACGATGCCGACAGCATCATCATCGTGCCGGGCTATGGCATGGCCGTGGCGCAGGCGCAGAACGCGGTGTCGGTGCTGACCGAGCATCTGCGCAAGCAGGGCAAGACCGTCCGCTTCGCCATCCACCCGGTGGCGGGCCGTCTGCCCGGGCACATGAACGTGCTGCTGGCCGAGGCCAAGGTGCCCTATGACATCGTGCTGGAGATGGACGAGATCAACGACGATTTCCCCTCGACGGACGTGGTCATCGTCATCGGCTCGAACGACATCGTGAACCCCGCAGCGCAGGACGACCCGAACTCTCCCATCGCGGGGATGCCGGTTCTGGAAGTCTGGAAGGCCAAACAGGTCTTCGTCTCGAAGCGCGGCCAGGGCACCGGCTATTCGGGCATCGAGAACCCGCTGTTCTACAAGGAGAATACGCGGATGTTCTACGGCGATGCCAAGGACAGCCTCGACAAGCTGCTCTCACAGTTGCGCTGAACGGGAGCGCAGTGCGGTCCGGACGCCCCGCCCGGTTGGCGGGGCGTTTTGCATTCTCGCTGACGTTTCCAATTGAGCGCCTTCGGCGCAAGCCTTCCGGCACTTCGTGCGGTTATGGGTATTTGAACCAAGAAGAAGGGGCAGGCAGAGCAGTCCTGTCCCGGCGTAAGACCCTGACATGTCTTCGGGGCGCGTCCCTGTCACGTTTACAATCCCCATCCATGCGCTAGAGCTTGGGTGAGCCCCGAGTCAGCCGAGAGCCCGCCATGGCCCCGATCGAAGACCACCCGCTGCGCTACATGCTGACCAACGAGCTGCACGCGCGGCCGTTCCCGTCGCTTCAGCCGCCCTGTCATGCGGCCTTCCTGGCGATCAAGCCGCCGCGGGATGCGGTCAGCCGTGACCGGGATGCGGACCGTGCGCACCTGTTGGACCTGTTGGACCGGTTCGGCGCCCAGCATCCCAAGCCCGGCGACACGCATTTCTTCGGCGCGATGGGGCGCTACAAGATCAAGTGGGAAAGCCATGCGGAGTTCGTGACCTACACGATCTTCGCCCCCGGCGTGGCCGAGCGACCCTTCGACCCAGCCGCATGGGAAGTGTTTCCCGAGGACTGGCTGGAAAGGGCGCCGGGTGCGCGGCTGACCTCGGCGCTGATCCGGGTGGAACAGTTGCGCGAGGGACGCGATGATGTTGATGCGCGGCTGTCGGAGTGGTTCGTGGCCGAAAGCCTGTGTGCCTCGTCGATCCTGGACGATGCCGGGATCATGGCGACCGATTTCCGCATCGACCCGGGCGGGCACATGCGTTTCGCGGTCTTCGCGCGGCCGGGCACGGGCGAGCGGCGCGTGGGCCGGATTGTGCAGCGGCTGACCGAGATCGAGACCTACAAGGCGATGTCGATGCTTGGCCTGCCGCGCGCGCGGCAATTGTCCGCTTGGCTGGCCGAACTCGATCCGCAACTGACCGAGTTGGTGGGCGAGATGCGTGAGGGTCATCGCCAGCCCGAGGAGACGCTGCGCAACCTTCTGGCGGTCTCGGCGGAACTGGAAAGCCTGCTGGCGCAGACCGCGTTCCGGTTCTCGGCCACCACCGCCTACGAGGCGCTTGTCAACCAGCGCATCGAGGTGTTGCGCGAAGAACGGTTCGGCTATCGCCAGACCTTCCGCGAATTCATGATGCGCCGCTACGAACCTTCGATGCGCACCGTCAAGGCGACCGAGGCGCAGCTGAACAACATGACACGGCGCGCGGTGCGGGCGGCGAACCTGCTGCGGACGCAGGTCGATGTGGAACGTTCGGCGCAGAACCAGAAGCTTCTGGAAAGCATGGACAAGCGGGCCGATCTGCAACTGCGCCTGCAACGCACGGTCGAGGGGCTGTCGGTCGTGGCGATCAGCTATTACGCCGTCAGCCTTGTGTCCTACATGGTCTATCCGCTGGCCGATGCGCTGGAGGTCTCGACCGGGCTTCTGACCGCTCTGCTCACGCCCCTTGTCGTTGTGGGCGTGTGGGCGATGGTGCGTTCGATCCGTCGCGGGATGGAGCGCTGAGCGCGGCCTCGGCCGCGCGCGCCCCCAGCGCGATGGCGCCCAGCGCGATGAAGGCCGACATGCCAAGCGTGGGCACGCCCGCAAGCCCCGCGCCGATCGTGCAGCCGCCCGCCAGCACGCCGCCCACGCCCATCAGCGCCGCGCCCGCAAGATAGCGGCCGGTCTGGGCCGGACCCTCGAAGCTTTTCCAGCGGAACCGGCCCGCGATCAGCGCGGATGCCAGCGCACCGGCCAGAACGCCGCCGATCAGCCCGACGCCAAGGCCCGGCGCAACGGCGGTGGACGCGACCGACCAGAACAGCGCATCGGCCGCGGGTGCGGTAAAGGACAGGCTTTCCAGCGGGATCGGGTCGAATTCGTCGAACAGCACGAAGCCCGTGCCCACCCAGCCCGCCGGAACCAGAAGGCCCAGCAGCACCGCCAGCGCCAGCTTGCCCCGCGGCGCGCCCGAGCAGCAGGCCAGCGCCCCGGCACCGGCGGCAAGGATCGCCGCCCAGAGCAGCGCGCCGCCCGGCAACGCGGCAAGGCCCCACTCGCCCACGGGCAGCGTGAACTCGGACGCCGCAACCCGCAGCGGCGCCAGAACGCCCTTCATCGTGGCATGCGCGGCAATCGCGACGATCACCAGCACCAGCGCCGCGCGCAGGTTGCCGCTGCCGCTCAGCACCGTCAGTCGCCCGATGCAGCCCCGCGTCAGCACCATGCCCGCCCCGAACATCAGCCCGCCCGCAAGGATCGCCAGCACCGGCAGGTCAGGCGACAGGAAGCGATGGCCCTGAAACGAGATCAGCCCGGCCGCGACCGCCCCCTGCGTGCCTAGGATCGCGACGGCAAGCGCGGCCATCCAGATGCCCAGCGCCGGGCGGCGCGTCTCGGCCGGGCCGGCGACGGCGCGGCGAAAGCAGAAGCCCGTCACCTCGGCCAGAACGCCGAAGATAAGCCCCAGCCCAAGGCCAAGGAACGGGGCTGCCTGCGGGGCGGTAAGGGTCTCGAAGCCGAAGGTCTCGAACATGGCGGATACTCCGGATGTGTGGGACCGCAGATGCCCCGCGCGCTCGCGCCGATCAAGCCTCGGGCGCTGCCCCGGGCCGCGCGGGACCGGAACGCTGTTCGCGCCTGCGGGTCCGGCGGGAACTGGCGGTCGCGGGCCGGTGCCGCGCGCGAACCAGGGTGCGGCACGGGGGACGGGGGCGGGACGGGCGTTCTTATTTCACCCGCAGCCCCGAAACCGGCCCGGCTTGACCTTGGGCGGGGGGCGGCTCACCTTGTCGACCGTGATGCGGCAAACGCCGCGCCCTCAGGAGAGACAGATGCCCGTCAAGAACCGCCTCGCCGAATTGCAGGACGAGATCGCCGAATGGCGGCGCGATATCCATGCCCATCCCGAACTGATGTACGACCTGCCGCGCACCTCCGGACTGGTGGCGGCAAAGCTGCGCGCGTTCGGCTGCGACGAGGTGGTGGAGGGGATCGGCCGCTCGGGCGTGGTCGGTGTGATCCGGGGGCGCACGGACAGCCGGGGGCGGGCAATCGGGCTGCGCGCGGACATGGACGCGCTGCCCATCATCGAGGCGACGGGGCTGCCGCATGCCTCGAAACATCCGGGCAAGATGCATGCCTGCGGCCATGACGGGCATACCGCGATGCTCTTGGGGGCGGCGAAATATCTGGCCGAGACGCGCAATTTCGACGGGAATGCGGTGGTGATCTTCCAGCCCGCCGAGGAGGGCGGCGCGGGCGGCAAGGCGATGGTCGAGGACGGGCTGATGGAGCGGTTCGGCATCCACGAGGTTTACGGCATGCACAACATGCCCGGCCTGCCGGTGGGCGAGTTCGCGATCCGCACCGGGCCGATCATGGCCGCGACCGATGATTTCGAGATCGCCGTCACCGGCAAGGGCGGGCATGCCGCCAAGCCGCATGAATGTATCGACACGGTGCTGGTGGCCAGCCAGATCGTCGTGGCGCTGCAATCCATCGCCTCGCGCGGCATCGACCCGCTGAAACAGGTCGTCGTCTCGGTCTGCACGGTCGAGACCGACAGCAAGGCCAGCAACGTGATCGCCCAGAATGTGCGGATGCGCGGGACGGTGCGCAGCCTTGAGGAAGCGGTACGCGACCGGGCCGAGGCGCAGTTCCGCCGGATCGTCGAGCATATTGCGGCTGGTTTTGGCGCGCGGGCCGACATTGCCTGGCGGCGCGGCTATCCGGTGACCGACAATGCCCCCGACCAGACCGAGTTTGCCGCGCAGGTGGCCGAATCCGTCTCGGGCCGGGTGCGCCGCGACGTGGCGCCGATGATGGGGGGCGAGGATTTCAGCTACATGCTGAACGCACGGCCCGGCGCCTATATCTTTGTCGGCAATGGCGACACGCAGATGGTGCATCACCCCGAATACGAGTTTTCCGACGCGGCGATCCCGTTCGGATCGTCCTGGTTTGCAGGCATGGTCGAGGCGCGGCTGCCTGCCGCCTGAACCCGGGCCTGTGCGGATCGTGCATCTTTCGGGAACGCGCACGCTGAGGTAGTCTGATCCCCGCTCGGGCAGGGTTCAGACGAAAGGAAACCCCATGGCAGGCAAGCAGGATTCCACCTTCATCAAGAGTGTGGCCCCCTTCGACTATGTGATGAGCGATTACACTTGGCACCTGGACCGGAACAGCGCCACGCCGTTCTCGGATTTCTTTGGGCTGCCGATGGTGTCGCGCAAGGCATCGACAACGCGGCTGAACACCGACTGGCCCACGCCCTTGTCGTCGTTCTTCTATTTCCCGATGATCTCGCGCCGGAAATCGGGGATGCGGCTGAGGACGGGCAAGCGGTTCCTGTCGCTGCGCTGAGCCCTCAGCCCGCGATGGCGGCCAGCGGGGCGGGCCAATGCGCGCGCTCGAGCGTGGGCAGGACATGCGCCGCGCCGGTGAAATCCTCGTGGTCGGTATAGGCGCTGGGGGTGACGATCACCGGCAGCCCCGCGCCCATGGCCGAGAGCAGGCCATTGCGGCTGTCCTCGAAGGCAAGGCAGGCATCGGGGTCCAGCGCCAGCCGCGCAAGGGCCAGGTCGAACACATCGGGCGCGGGTTTCTTGGCCGCCACCTCGTCGCCCGCGGCGATCACGTCGAACACCTCGCGCGCCGCGCATCCCCAGCAGCAGCGCGCCAGCGCCTCGACATTGGGCAGGTTGGTGGTGGTCGCAACCGCCAGACGCAGCCCCGCATCCCGCGCGGTGGCGATCAACTCGGCCACGCCGGGGCGCAGCGCCAGACCGCCCGCGGCCAGTATCTCGCCATAGCGGGCGGTCTTTTCGCGGTGCAATTGCGCGATCTCATCGTCGCTCAGCCGCGCCGCCCCGTCGGGCAGGCCGGCCTGAAAGGCCAGCATCCGTTCCTTGCCGCCGGTGGTGCGCAGCAGGCGGCGATACGCCTCGCGGTCCCAGGACCAGTCAAGGCCCCAGGCCGCGAAACTGTCATTGAACGCCCGCCGATGCGCCTCTTCGGTTTCGGCAAGCGTTCCGTCGACGTCGAAGACCAGCGCCCGCAGGCTCATCGCAGCTCGTCGGCCAGCCGGGCGACGATGGCCACCGCAACGTCGAAATCCGAGAAGCGCGCATCCTGCGGGATGTCGTCCACGTCATCGGCGCGGTGATAGCCCTCGGTGAAGAGGGCAAAGCGCATCCCCGCCTTCCATGCGCATTCCGCGTCGATCTCGCTGTCGCCGACATAGACCGCCACCGTCGCGCCCAACCGTTCCTTGACAGCCAGCGCGACGGCAGGATCGGGTTTCTTCACGTCCAGTGTATCGCCGCCGACCACCGTTCCGAAATAGGGGCCGATCCCCAGCCGGTCGAGAATCGCGCGCGAGACGGCCTCGGGCTTGTTGGTGCAGACCCCCATCGCCCAGCCTTCGTCGCGGAACTGTTCGACCGCATCCTTGACGCCGGGAAACAGCGTGGTCAGCGTGGCCGGGTCGGCCTCGTAATGGCGCATGAAGGTTTCCACCATCGCCGCCTGCCGCGCCGGGTCCAGCCCGCGCGCTGCTATCACCCGCTCGATCAGCACGGGCACGCCATTGCCGATGAAGCCGCGGATGGTGTCCAGCGGCAGTTCGCCATCGCCGGTCTCGGCCAGCGTGCGGTTGACGGCTGCATGGATGTCGGGCGCGCTGTCGATCAGCGTTCCGTCGAGGTCGAAGATGATGGCCTTCACGCGGCGTCCTTCCATTTGATCGAGCAGCCCATCGACGGGATCTGCTCTTGCGGTCCCTGGCCGGTCTCGGCCACCTGTTTCATCGCCTCGTAAAGGTCGCGGCGCAGATCCGGCGGACCCGCCTCCTTGCGCGAGGCATCCAGCCGCCCGCGATATTGCAGCCCCAGCCCGGCATCGAAGCCAAAGAAATCCGGGGTGCAGACGGCGTCATACGCCTTTGCGACCGACTGATCCTCGTCATAGAGATACGGAAACGGAAGCGCCAGTTCCTGCGCAAGCCGCTGCATGTTCTCGAAGCTGTCGGCAGGATAGGTGGCGGCGTCGTTCGAACTGATCGCGGCCACCCCGATTCCCAGCGCCTGAAGATCGCGCGCATCGCGGATGATCCGGTCGCGCACCGCGATCACATAGGGGCAGTGATTGCAGATGAACATTATCAGCGTGCCCTTGGGTCCGCGCACATCCTCCAGCGTCCAGGTCCGCCCGTCGGTGCCGGGCAGCGAGAAAGCGGGAGCTTTCCAGCCGAAATCGCAGATGGGGGTCGAGACGGCCATCATTCGAACTCCATTTCCGTGTAGACGATGCCTGCATTCTTTGTCGCCAGTTCCTCGAACGTGTCGAGATGCGCAAACGGGCTCTGGTCGACATAATAGGCGTCGTCGAGTGTTCCGCCAGAATCGATATGTTCGGCGATCTGCTCGCGCAGATAGACCAGATAATCGCGGGTATAGCGGCGGACTTGGGCCATGTTGGTGGGATGGCCGTGCCCGGGGATGACGTAAAGCGCGCCCAGGGGTTCGAAGGCGGTATCCCAGGTCTCGATCCAGCAGCTTGTGCAGGTCTCGGCAAAAATCGGCGGCATGCGCTCGTGGAACGCGATGTCGCCCGCGATCACCAGCCGTTCGTCGGGCAACCAGACCGAGACGTCGCCCTCGGAATGGGCGGGGCCGAGATAGAGAACCTCGATCTTCATGCCGCCCATCTCGATGTCGTAGCGGTCTTCGAAGGTGATGGTGGGGCCCACCGCTTCGGTGCCTTCGGCGTTTTCGAGGGCGTAACGCTTCATGCCTTCGAGGATCTGGAAGGAATTGTCCTCGAACACGGTCTTCGCCTCGACATGAGCCACGATGTCGACGCCTTGCGCCGCCCAGTAGCTGTTGCCCAGCATCGCATGGCCCTGGCCGTTCTCGTTGATGACCAGTCGCACGGGCTGGTCCGTGACGGCCCTGATCTCGGCATGCAGCGCCTCTGCGAGTTTCGCGTTGGCGCCCCCGTTGACGACGATCACCCCGTCGCCGGTGACGAGGAAGGACAGGTTGTTGTTGTGGCCCGCGTTTTCGTAGGTGGGCGGCGCGGTGGCGCCGATGGCCGAGAAGACATTGGGGATCACTTCGACGGGCTTCGAATAGAGCACCGACTGCGGGTATTTGTCGGGGATGTCCTCGCTGGCGAAGGCGGGTGCGGCCAGCAGGGCGCAGAATAGTGCCTTGCGGATCATGGTTGTCTCCTCCCTTTTGACGCAAGCATAGACAGATTTGAATGTGTCTGGCCAGTGCGGGATGCGCCCCGTGCGATTCCCGCTTGCAATCGGTTGTCCGGGCCGGTCTTTCATCGGGGCATGGGCATCGCGATGTTCTATCACCTCACCCGCCGCCCGATCGAGGCGACGCTGCCCGCGCTTCTGGACAAGTCGCTGGCGCAGGGCTGGCGTGTCGTGGTGCGGGGGGGCGATGCCGGGCGGCTTGACTGGCTGGACGAACGGCTGTGGCAGGGCGACGGGTTCTTGCCGCACGGCCGGGCGGGGGGCGCGTTCGACGCCGATCAGCCGGTTCTGCTGACCACGGGCGCCGACATCCCGAACGGGGCGGTCTGCCTGATGGCGGTCGATGGCGCGCAGGTCACACCGCAAGAGGCCGCGGCGATGGAACGGGTCTGCATCCTGTTCGACGGCAACGATCCCGGCGCGGTCGAGGCGGCGCGCGGCCAATGGCGGACACTGACCGGGGCAGGGCTGCGCGCGCAATACTGGTCCGAGGACTCGGGGCGCTGGGAGATTCGGCGCGACAGCGGGGGCTAAGCACCCTCAGCGGGTCAGGATCATCCGGTCGCGCACAAGCTCGATCCGTGCAAAGCGGTTGAGATAGCCCATGCCCAGCAGCGATTCCCGCATCTCGCCCGAATTGACGAAGGCGCGGACGCCGCGATCCTCGATCGGTCCCAGTTCCACCAGATCCAGCCGCACCGGCGCGGTGCGCACCACACCGTTCGCAGTGCGCGCCTCGGCGATATAGTCCAGCGCATCGGGGTCAAGCCCCACCCGCTGCGCATCGCGCCGGGTCAGGACCACGTCCGTCGCGCCGGTATCGACCACGAATCGTACCGGCGCGCCGTTGATCCGGACCGTCAGGTAGTAATGCCCGTCCGGCGCGCGGGGCACCTCGACACGGGCCTGATCGGCGAACACCTCCTGACGCGGGGCCACGTCGCGGCGGATGTCCGACCACAGCCCGAAACCCGCGATCACGCCCACGAAGATCAGCCCCCAGATCGCCGCCTGTTGCGCGACCTGGCCCAGACGGTGGCGGTTCGCGACGAAGAAATACCCGGCAATCGCCGAGCCGAGCAGCACGAGGTAAAGCAGTCTTGCAAGGCTGTCGCCGTCCATGGCCTTCCTTTCTGGTTCCTTTTCCGGATATAGGGACCGGCCCCGCAATCGCGAGGGTGTCAGACCGGCGCAAGCCCGAAATCGCGCAACCCGTCCAGCACGAACTGCACCGACAAGGCCGCCAACAGCATCCCCAGAAGCCGCGTGACCACGTTGATTCCGGTCCGCCCCAGCGCGCGTTCGATCAGCCCGGCCGCCAGGAACATCAGCAGCACGACCCCGATCACCGCCAGCATCACCAGATGGATCAGCACCATCGCGACCGGTTCGCGCCCGGCCGCGCCGATCAGCAGGATCATCGTCGCCATTGCGCCGGGCCCCGCGATCAGCGGCGTTGCCAGCGGAAAGACCGACGGATCGGGGCGATCCTCGTGCGCCTGATCCTCGCGCCGTTTCGTGCGCCGTTCGAACAGCATGTCAAGCGCGGTCAGGAACAGAAGGATCCCGCCCGCGATGCGGAAGGCGGGCATCGAGATGCCAACGAATCCCAGCACCTGTTCGCCGAAGATGCCGAACAGCGTCAGCAGGCCGATGGCGATGGCGGCGGCGCGGAACGCGATGGCACGGCGCGCGCGCGAGTCGATGCCCTGGGTCAGCGCCACGAAGAGCGGCGCCAGCCCGATCGGGTCGATCACCACGAACAGCGTGACAAAGGCCGATATGTAGAAGGTCGGGTCCAAGTCAGCCCTCGGCCTGTTCAAGGCTTTCCATCGCGGCAAGCCAAAGCGCCTCGGCCCGGGCCAGCGCCTCCTCGACCTCGGCGAACTTGCGTTGCCACAGGATCCGGTCGTTCTGGCGCGCAGGATCGTACAGCGCAGGATCGGCCAGCTTCTCGGCCAGCTTCTCGCGCATCTCGCTCAGCGTCTCGACCCGTGATTCGCATTTGCGCGCCTCGGCCCGGGCCGCCATCACCGCCTCGCGCGAGGGTTTCTTCGCCGCGGGTTTCGCGGGTTTCGCCGTTTCGGGGGCCTCGCTTGCCAGCAGCATCCGGCGATAGGCGTCCAGATCGTCGTCATAGGGGCTGACCCGGCCATCCTTCACCAGCCACAGCCGGTCCGCCACCAGCGACAGCAGGTGCATATCATGGCTGACCAGAATCACCGCGCCGGTATAGGCGCTCAGCGCCTCGACCAGCGCCTCGCGGCTTTCGATGTCCAGGTGGTTGGTCGGCTCGTCCAGAATCAGCAATTGCGGCGCATCCAGCGTGGCCAGCAGCAACGACAGCCGCGCCTTCTGCCCGCCCGACAGCCGCGCCACCGCTGTTTCGGCCTGATCGGCCCCCAGACCGAATCCCGCCAGCCGCGCGCGCAGCCGTGCGGGTGCGTCGTCTGGCCGGGCGCGGCGCAGGTGGTCGAGCGGTGTCTCGTCCAGATGCAGCTCGTCCACCTGATGCTGGGCGAAATAGCCCACGCGCAGCCTGGCCGCCCGCGTCACCCGCCCCGACAGCGCGGGCAGTTTCCCCGCCAGCAGCTTGGAAAAGGTCGATTTCCCTTCGCCATTGCGCCCCAGAAGCGCGATCCGGTCGTCCTGATCGATTCGCAGGCTCAGGCGCGACAGCACCGGCTTGCCGTCATAGCCGACCGCGGCGCCTTCCATCGCAAGGATGGGGGGCGACAATTCCTCGGGCTCGGGAAAGGTAAAGACGGTGCGCGCGGCATCCTCGGGGGCGGCGATGGGCTCCAGACGCTCCAGCATCTTGAGCCGGGCCTGGGCCTGACGCGCCTTGGACGCCTTGTAGCGGAAACGGTCGACGAATCCCTGAAGATGGGCGCGGCGCAATTCCTGTTTCTTGGCTTCGGCCGCCTGCACGGCCCGGGCGGCGGCGCGGGCGCGGGCAAAGGCATCATAGCCGCCCGCGTAAAGCGTCAGCTTGCGATTCTCGAGATGCAGGATATGGCCCACCGCTCGGTTCAGCAGCCCGCGGTCATGCGAGATCAGGATCACCGTATAGGGATAGCGCGCGAGATAGGATTCGAGCCACAGCGCCCCTTCGAGGTCGAGATAGTTGGTGGGTTCGTCCAGCAGCAGCAGGTCGGGGCGCGCGAACAGCACCCCCGCCAGCGCGACCCGCATCCGCCAGCCGCCCGAAAAGGCCGAGCAGGGCATCGCCTGTTCGGCCTCGGTAAAGCCCAGCCCCTTGAGAATCGCCGAGGCGCGGGCCTCGGCCGACCAGGCGTCGATATCGGCCAGCCGCGTCTGGATCTCGGCGATGCGGTGGGGGTCGGTCGCGGTCTCGGCCAGCAGCGCGGCGCGTTCGGTATCGGCGGCCAGCACCGTATCGAGCAGCGAGACCTCGTTGCCGGGTACCTCTTGCGCAACGGACCCGATCCGGGCGCGGGCGGGGAGGGCGATCTCGCCCGATTCCAGCGCAAGCTCGCCGCGGATCAGCCGGAACAGCGTGGTCTTGCCCGCCCCGTTGCGGCCCACCAGCCCGACCTTGTGGCCATCGGGAATCACCGCCGAGGCGCGCTCGAACAGCGGGCGGCCCTCGATGGCAAAGGAAATCTCGTCGATGCGCAGCATGCGCGGTCAGTGCCAGCCCCGCCGCGTGCCGTCAATCGCGGCTTTTCACCGGACAGGCCCCATGCTAGCAGGGCCGCGATTTTTCCCGCACCCCCGCGCGGGGGTGCCGCAGCACACAAGGACATCCGACATGGCGATCCAGCGCACCTTCTCGATCATCAAGCCCGACGCGACGCGCCGCAACCTGACCGGCGCGATCAACGCGAAACTCGAAGCAGCGGGCCTGCGCATCGTCGCGCAGAAGCGCATCCACCTGACCAAGGCGCAGGCCGGCGTGTTCTATGCCGTCCACAAGGAGCGCCCCTTCTATGACGAACTGTGCGAGTTCATGGCCTCCGAACCGATCGTCGTGCAGGTGCTGGAAGGCGAGAATGCGGTCGCGAAGAATCGCGAAGTGATGGGCGCCACCAACCCCGCCGAGGCGGCCGAGGGCACGATCCGCAAGGAATTCGCGCTGTCGATCGGCGAGAATTCGGTGCATGGCTCGGATGGCGAGGACACCGCCGCGGTCGAGATCGCCTATTTCTTCTCGGGCCTCGAACTGGTCGGCTGAGGGCGCGGCCGCCTTCGGAAACAGGCCAGAAAATTCGAAGGGCCGGTCCGCCTGGGTCGGCCCGTTCCCATGGTCAATCCCCGGTTCTTGCGGCTTGTCCGGGGGACCAGATGCAAGACGCCCGCGCAGACCTTGGGTCGGCGCGGGCGTCGGGGCGTCGTTCAGGCTTATTGCTGGTGCGCTGCGATGGCGTAGTACTTGCGCTCGCTGAGCAGCTTCCAGCCCATGCGCGCGGACAGCGGGTAGGGCTCGGCGGTGGTCAGCACGACATTGCCTTCGCCCTTACCGCCCAGAAGATCCCAGCCCATCTTGCTGGACAGCGGCGTCGGGTTCGACGTCTTCAACTCGATGTTCGGTTTCTTGTCCGACAGCAGCGCGACGCCCAACGCGTCCGAGAACATCGTGGTGCTCTTGCTGCGGTCGATCTTGACATCGGTCATGTGCTGGTTGGCTGCGAGTTTCGGCATCCAGGCGTCCCAGGGATAGGTGTTCATCGTTCCTCCAGAGTTCTTTTCAGGGTCTGTGTCGCCGTCGGATGCGAAAGCTTGGTTCCGGTCCAACAAGAACGACAGTTGCAGTTTGGCACCCCGATTACCCCATCCGCAGGCGCCAAGATCAAGGGTCCGCAGGGTCGCAGGCCGTGGGGCTGCGACTCCTGCGACAGGCTGTCAGGGCTGCTCAATATGCCGCACGATCCGGGGCCTCTGTAAGCCTACGTTGACATTGCCAACGTCAATCGCTTGTGACATCGTTTCTAAGTGACGAGGCTGGACCGGCAGCGTCGCGGACATGAAAGTGGAAGCGGTTGACCGGTCTGGTGTTGTCGAAGAGGTGCAGGTTCTGCACGCCAACGCAGTCGAAACCATATTGGGGAGACGACAATATGACTGACGATCCCAACAAAGTCTGGCCGACCGGCCTGACGCTGGCCGAAGCCGAAGAAGTCCACAAGCAAGTGATCGATGGCACCCGCGTGTTCGGCGCCATCGCGCTCGTCGCGCACTTCCTGGCTGCCGTCGGCACGCCGTGGCTCGGCTAAGAGGAGTACCAACTCATGAACAACGCGAAACTCTGGCTCGTCGTTAAGCCGACCGTCGGCATCCCGCTCTTCCTGAGCGCCGTTGCCATCAGCTCGTTCCTGGTCCACCTGGGCCTCGTGACCCAGTCCGGCTTCTTCGCCGACTACTACAAGCAAGACGCCGCCGTGGTCACCACCACGGAAGCCGACGCGGCCTAAGGGTCTGCGATCCGTGTAACGAACACGGCGAAGGCCGGGGATCAGTCCTCGGCCTTCGCATCTCGGCCCTCCCGTCAGGGCCTGACACGTGGAAACGCGCGCCCGCGGGCAATCGGAATACGGCCGCGACGCGTCGCGCCGTGCGGAGAGCGACCGCATGAATCGACTTAGCCGGATGGCGATCCAGGGTATCGCTAACGCAGGCATGCGTGTGATGCCCTTTGCCGAGGCGGCCAGCGACGATCTGCCCCTGTCGCGTCTGTTGCGCCTTGCCCTGTTCCAGGTGTCGGTCGGCATGGCCATGGTGCTGCTGGTCGGCACGCTGAACCGCGTGATGATCGTCGAACTCGAGGTGCCTGCCACCATCGTCGGCGTGATGATCGCGCTGCCGCTGCTGTTCGCGCCGTTCCGGGCGCTGATCGGGTTCAAGTCCGACACCCACAAATCTGCCCTTGGCTGGCGCCGCGTGCCCTATATCTGGAAGGGCACGCTGCTGGCATGGGGCGGCTTCGCGATCATGCCGCTGGCCTTGATCGTGCTGTCGCAACAGCAATTCGCGGCCGATGCGCCGCTCTGGGTCGGTCTTGTCAGCGCGGCGCTCGCCTTCCTGCTTGTGGGGGCGGGCGTGCATATCGTCCAGACCGTCGGGCTTGCGCTGGCCACCGATCTGGCACCCCGCGAGGATCAGCCCAATGTGGTCGGGCTGATGTATGTGATGATGCTGGTCGGCATGATCGTGAGTGCTCTTATCTTCGGCAGGTTGCTGGAGGATTTCAGCCATCCCAAGCTGATCCAGGTGATCCAGGGCGCGGCGGTGATGACGCTGGTCTTCAACGTTCTTGCGATCTGGAAGATGGAGGCGCGCGACCGCGAGCGGGCCTATCGCCAGCGCGTCAATCCCGAGCCCGACCCCAGTTTCTCGGATGCCTGGGGGCTGTTCATGCGCGGCGCCAATCCACGTCGGCTGCTGTGGATCATCGGGCTTGGCACGATGGGCTTCGGTCTGGCCGAGGTGCTGCTGGAGCCCTATGGCGGCGAGGTGCTGGGAATGTCCGTCGCCTCGACCACGCGGCTGACCGCAACGCTGGCGATGGGCGGGCTGATCGGCTTTGCGCTGGCCTCGCGCGTGCTCAGCCGCGGCGCCGATCCGATGGTGATGGCGGGTGCGGGGGCGCTGGTGGGGGTGCCGGCCTTTGCGCTGATCACCTTCTCGGCCACGCTGCAAAGCCCGGCCATCTTCATCATCGGCACGGGGCTGGCCGGGTTCGGGGCGGGGCTGTTCAGTCACGGCACCCTGACCGCCACCATGCGCGCCGCCCCGAAGGAGCAGGTCGGCCTTGCGCTGGGCGCCTGGGGCGCAGTGCAGGCCACGTCGGCAGGCGTGGCGATCGCGCTGGGCGGGATCGCGCGTGACCTGATCCTGTTGTCGCCCTTCTCGGGGCTGTTCGGCCCGGCAACGCCCTATTTCTTCGTCTATGGGGCCGAATTGCTGTTTCTTGTCGTGACGGTCGTGGTGGCCTACCCGCTTGTTGCGCAAAAGGTTTTCGGTGCCGAGCGTCGCTCGACCTGAGCGGCATCACGTTTCCGCGCTTCGGCCTTCAATCCCTGCGCCGCTTGGACCAGTATGGGCGGCGACAGGGGGCGCGACTTGGCCGAATCGAACAAATCCCCAACGCTTGCAGCATTGTTTGCGCTGGCGCTCGCCGCGCCGCCCGCGCTGGCGGCCGAGGTGCGGCTGTCCGCGCCCGGCGCATCGGACGGGTTGCGCGACGCGCTCAGGGCTTCTGCGCTCAGCCTTGAGGCTGCCGAAGGGGCGGATGCCAGCGCGCAGGACATCCTTGCCGCCGCCCGGGCCGATTACGCCCGGCTGATCGGGGCGCTTTATGCGCGCGGCTATTACGCACCGATCATCCGCATTCGGCTCGACGGGCGAGAGGCGACCGAGATCTCGCCGCTGTCGCTGCCCGACAGGATTTCGCGCGTCGAGATCGACATCGAAACCGGCCGCCCCTTCGCCTTTTCCACGGCGCAGATCGCCCCACTGGCGCGGGGCACCGAATTGCCCGAGGGCTTCGCCCCAGGCAAGCGCGCGCGCAGCACCGCGATTCGCGATGCCGCAACGGCGGGCGTCACGGGCTGGCGCGCGACAGGCCATGCCAAGGCACGCGTGGGCGAACAGCGCATCACCGCGCATCATCCCGGTGCCACGCTTGATGCGCGGCTGGGGCTGGTGCCCGGGCCGGTGGTGCAGTTCGGCGATCTGGTGATCGCCGGGCGCACGGCGGTAAGGCCGGAACGGCTGCGGGCGATTGCCGGGCTACCCACTGGAAAACGCTTCGATCCCGAGGCGCTGGAGCGCAGCGCCGACCGGCTGCGCCGCACAGGCGCCTTCCGCTCGATCAGCCTGGCCGAGGCCGAGACGCTGGACCCGGACGGGCGCATGGACATCACGCTGAACGTCACCGACGACAAGCCGCGTCGGCTGGGTTTCGGCGCCGAGCTGTCCTCGCTCGAAGGTGTCGCGCTGTCGGCCTTCTGGCTGCATCGCAACCTGATGGGCGGGGCCGAGCGGCTGCGCTTCGACGCTGCGATCTCGGGGATCGGCGGCACCGAAGGCGGCGGCGAGGATTACCGGCTGGCCCTGCGCCTTGACCGCCCGGCCTTCATCGGCCCCGATACGGGACTTTTTGCGCTGGCCGCCATCGAGCGTCTGGACGAGCCCGATTCCCGCGAGAATACCGCCCGGTTCGGTATCGGGCTGACGCGCACGCTGTCGAAACGCCTGGCGGGCGAGGCGGCCCTGCTGTTCAGCTATTCCGACGTGCGCGACGGTCTGGGCAGCCGCAGCATGACCCATGCGATGCTGCCGGTCTCGGCCACAAGGGACGACCGTGACAACCTGCTGAACCCCACGGGCGGGAGCTATCTGGGCCTTGGCGTGATGCCCTTCCTCGCGTTGGGGGGCGAGGCCGAAAGCGGCGCGCGGCTGACGGCCGATGCACGGCTCTATCGCGGCATGGGCGAACGGGTGGTTCTGGCGGGGCGGCTGCAATTCGGCTCGATCCTCGGCGCGGGGGCCGAGGGCGTGCCGCCCGCGCTGCTGTTCTTCTCGGGCGGCGGCGGCACGGTGCGCGGCCAGCCCTACCAGTCGCTGGCGGTCGATCTGCCCGGCGGCGAGCGGATCGGCGGGCGGTCCTTCGTCGGGCTGTCGGCCGAGGCGCGGGTGGCGGTGCGCGGCAGTATCGGTCTGGTGGCCTTTGCCGATGCGGGATTCGTCGGCGCGGAGTCGTGGCTTGGCGAGGGCGACTGGCATTCGGGCGCGGGGCTGGGGCTGCGCTACGATACCGGCATCGGCCCGATCCGGGTGGATATCGCGGCACCCGTGGGCGGCGGCACTGGGGATGGCGTGCAGATCTATATCGGCATCGGGCAGGCCTTCTGATGCGATTGCGGCTTGCCCTTGTCCTGATGATCGCCGCCGCCCAGCCGCTGGCCGCGCAAGACGATGACCGCAGCCTGCTGGAGCGGTTCCTGGCCGACCGGCTGTCCTCGGCCGGGCGCGAGATCGACATCACCGGCTTTCGCGGCGCGCTCTCGTCGCAGGCTAGGCTCGATACGCTGACCATTGCCGATGCCGAAGGGGTCTGGCTGACGATCCGCGGGGCCGAGCTTGACTGGTCGCGCGCTGCGCTCTTGCGCGGCCGGGTCGAGGTGAACCGCCTGCGCGCCGAGGAGATCGAGTTGACCCGGCTCCCCGTGGGCGATCAGGGCGCCCGGGTCGAGGATGCCGAGGCGCAGCCCTTCCAGTTGCCGGACCTGCCCGTTGCGATCCAGATCGGCGAGGTCGCGACGCCCCGGCTGGCACTGGGCGAGGCAGTGCTGGGCCAGTCGGCCGAACTTGCGATCACGGCCGCGCTGCGGCTGGCGGGCGGGGCGGGTGCGGTCGATCTGAGCGCGACGCGCAGCGATGCCGAGGGGCGCTTTGCGGTGGTGGCTTCCTATGCCAACGAAAGCCGCGACCTTGCGCTCGACATCGCGCTGACCGAGGGGGCGGGGGGGCTGGTCTCGGGCCTTCTGGGGCTGCCGGGCGGCCCGCCGGTTGCGCTGACGCTGGCGGGGGCTGGGCCGCTGACGAATTTCGGCGCCGATCTTGCGCTGGCGACCGACGGGGTTCAGCGCGTGACCGGCCGCTTCACGCTGGACGAGCCCGCGGACAGCCCCGGCACCGCGCGTTTCGCGCTGGACATCGCGGGCGATGTCGCGCCGCTGGTGGCCGAACAGGCCCGGCCCTTCTTTGGCGATGCCGCGCGCGTGCAGCTTGCGGGCACAAGGCGGGCCGATGGCGGCACCGAACTCTCGCGCCTCGATCTGGAAACCGGCGCGCTGACGCTGGGCGGCACGCTGACGCTGGCCCCGTCGGGCCTGCCCGAGCGGCTGGCGCTGGACGGCACGCTGACCGGCCCCGTCGCGCTGCCGCTTGCGGGCCCTGAAACCCGCGTCGATGGTGCGCAGCTGACCGCCCGTTTCGATGCCGCGCTGGGCGAGGAATGGCAGGCCGAGGCGGTTCTGGACGGGCTTGCGCGCGAGGGGCTGGCGCTTGGCCGGGCCGCGATTGCGGGCAGCGGCACGATCCGGCCCGTCAGCCCCACCGCGCTGACCGCCGATCTGACCTTTGTCGCGACCGGCCTTGCCCATGATGATCCCGCCCTTGCCCGGGCGCTGGGCGATGCGCTGCGCGGCACCGCGCGGATCGTCCATGCCGAAGGGGCCGATCTGCGGCTCGACGCGCTGCGGCTGGATGCAGGCGGGCTGCGCGCCACGGCCAGCGGCACGCTTGGCGCGCTGCGGGCGGGCCTGCCGCTGGATGGACAGGCCGAACTGGCGCTGGACGATCTGGCCCGGATCGCGCCGCTGACAGGCGCCGCGCTGGGTGGCGCGGCCGAGGCGCGGGTTCAGGGCCGCTATGGGCTGCTCGACGGGGTGTTCGACCTGCGCCTTGCGGCCGACACACGCGATCTGACGACCGGGACGCCGCGACTCGATCCGCTGCTGGCCGGGGTGGGCAGGTTGTCGCTTGCGGCCGCGCGGGGGCCTGCGGGGACCGCGCTGCGCGCGCTGGCCATCGAAATGTCCGCGCTGCGCCTGACGGCCGAGGGTGAGTTGTCCACCGCCGCGGCGGGCCTGCGCCTGTCGGGCGAGGTCCGCGATCTGGCGCGGGTCGATGGGCGGCTGTCCGGGCCGGGCAGCATCGAGGCGGGCCTTGGCTGGGAGGAGGGCGGCCGCATCCGCATAGACCGGCTGGAGGCGACGGGCGCGGGCGCGCGGCTGACGGCCACGGGCGCGGTCAGCCCCGACGATCCGGCGCTGCCCGGCGAAGGGCGCGTCACGCTTGCCGCGCGCGATCTTGCACCCTTCTCGGGGCTTGCCGGGCGTCCGTTGCGCGGGTCGCTTGATGCCACGCTGACCGGGGCGGGTGCGCTGCGCGGCGATCTGCGCGCCGAGCTTGACGCGCGCGGGCAGGGGCTGGCGCTGGGGCTTGGCGCCATCGACCGGCTGATCGGCGGCGAAAGCCGGATATCGGCCCGCGGCGCGCGCCGCGACGGGGCGCCGATGATCGAGGCGCTGGATCTGTCCACGCCGGTCCTGCGCGTGAGCGCGACCGAAGCCGGGGGCGGCGCGCTGACCCTGTCGGGGCGGTTGTCCGATCTTGCGCTGCTGGCCCCCGGCTTTCCCGGCCCGCTGACGGTCACGGGCCGGGCGCAGCCCGGCAATGGCGATGTGCGGCTTGCGCTTGACGCGACCGGGCCGGGCGGCACAACCGCGCGGCTGGCGGGGTCGCTCGCGCTGGACGGCGCGCGGGCCGATCTGACCGCATCGGGCACGGCGCCGCTTGCGCTGGCCAACGGCTTCATCGCGCCGCGCAGCCTGGACGGGCAGGCGCGCTATGATCTTGCGCTGCGCGGGCCGCTGGCGCTGTCCTCGCTGTCGGGCCGGGCGGTGACCGAGGGGGCGCGACTGGCGCTGCCGACGCTGGGCCTTGCCGTGACCGATATCGCCGGCTCGGTCGCGCTTGCGGACGGGAGAGCGCAGATCGACCTTGGCGGGGCGTTTGACGGGCGGGGCCGCGTGACTGTCGCGGGGCCGGTGATACTGGCCGCTCCCTTCGACGGCGATCTGGCGATCGCGCTCGACCGCGCCCGGATCAGCTATGACACGCTCTTCGAAACCCGCCTTGATGCACGGCTGAGCATGCGCGGGCCGCTTGCAGGCGGGGCGGGGATCGCGGGCCGGATCGACCTTGGCCGCACCGAGATCGCGGTGCCCTCCGGCGGGGCCACCGCGAGCGGTCCGATTCCTGACGTCGTCCACATCGGCGAAAGCGCGGCCTCGCGCGCCACCCGCGCGCGTGCCGGGCTGCTGGGCGGGGCGGGGCGCGAAGGGGGCGGGCGGCCCTATCCGCTGGACCTGACGATCCTTGCGCCGGGGCAGGTCTTCGTGCGCGGTCGCGGGCTTGATGCCGAGGTGGGCGGCACGCTGCGACTGCGCGGCACCACGGCCGATATGATCCCCGATGGCCGGTTCGACCTGATCCGCGGGCGGCTCGACATCCTGTCGCGGCGTTTCGACCTGACCGAGGGACAGGTCTCGCTCCAGGGCGCGCTCGACCCCTATCTGCGCTTCGTGGCGGCGACGCAGACCGGCGACATCACCGCTCGGATCCAGCTTGACGGCCGGGCCAGTGCGCCGGAAATCCGCTTCCTGTCGGATCCCGACCTGCCCGAGGACGAGGTGCTGGCGCGGCTTCTGTTCGGGCGCGGCATCGAGCAGCTTTCGGCGTTCCAGGCAGTGCAACTCGCCACCGCGGTCGCGGGGCTGGCGGGCGGAAATGGCGGCGGACTGCTGGGCCGGGTCCGCGAGGGCACCGGGCTGGATGATCTAGACCTGCGCCAGACCGCCGATGGCGAAACCGAGGTCAGCGTGGGCAAGTATCTGTCGGACGATCTTTACTCCGAGGTGACGGTCGATGGTGCGGGCCAGACCCGGATCGAGCTGAATTTCGATCTTTCGCCCCAGGTCACGGTGCGAGGACGGCTGGGGGCCGAAGGCGATACAGGCATCGGCATCTTCTACGAACGCGATTACTGACCTGACAGCGCGGCGCCTCAGCCATTGCCCCTGCGCACGAAACGGGCGGCTTCGGCGGCGGCGGTGCGCAGCGCGCGGGCCTTGTTCACCGTCTCCTGCCACTCGGCCTCGGGGTCGCTGTCATAGACCACGCCGCCGCCCGCCTGGATATAGAGCTTGTCATCCTTGACGACAGCCGTGCGCAGCGCGATGCACATGTCCATCTCGCCCCCGGCCGAGAAATAGCCCACGCCGCCGCCATAGACGCCGCGCTTTTCGGGCTCCAGCTCGTCGATGATCTCCATCGCGCGGACCTTGGGCGCGCCGGACACCGTGCCCGCGGGCAACCCGGCCAGCAGCGCCGACAGCGCATCCTCGCCTTCGCGGATTTCGCCCACCACGTTCGAGACGATATGCATGACATGCGAATAGCGTTCGATCACGAATTCCTCGGTCGGCCGCACGGTGCCGATCCTGGCCACGCGCCCCACATCGTTGCGACCCAGATCCAGCAGCATAAGATGTTCGGCCAGTTCCTTCTGATCGGCCAGCAGGTCGGCCTCATGGGCCTTGTCTTCCTCGGGCGTGGCGCCGCGCGGACGGGTTCCGGCGATGGGCCGGATCGTCACCTGCCCGTCGCGCAGCCGCACAAGGATCTCGGGGCTGGCGCCGATCACCTGGAAGCCGCCGAAATTGAAGAAGAACATGAAGGGCGAGGGGTTCGTGCGCCGTAGGCTTCGGTACAACGCAAAGGGCGGCAGCGGGAAATCCTGCGTCCAGCGCTGGGCGGGCACGACCTGAAAGATGTCGCCCGCGCGGATATATTCCTTGGCCTTTTCCACGGCGGCCATGTAGCCGTCCTTGGTGAAGTTCGAGACCGGCTCGCCCACCTCGCGCGCCTCGCCGAAATCGCGGGTCTCGGCGGGCACCGCGCGGTCAAGATCGCGCAGCGCGTCCATCACCCGCTCGGCGGCCTGGGCATAGGCCGCGCGCGCCGACAGCCTTGGTTCGGGCCGGGCGGGCGAGACCACCGTCACCTCGCCCTTGACCCCGTCCAGCACCGCGACGACCGAAGGGCGCAGCATCACCGCATCGGGCAGGCCCAGCGGGTCGGGATTGACATCGGGCAGCCGCTCGACCAGCCGGATCATGTCATAGCCCAGGTAGCCGAACAGCCCCGCCGCGATGGGCGGCAGATCGTCGGGGATCTCGATCGCGCTTTCGGCCAGCACCGCGCGCAGCGTGTCCAGCGGGCTGCCCGCCATCGGTTCCCACGCAGCCGCGTCGAACCGGGCGTGGCGGTTGACGCGGCTGGTTTCGCCCCGGCATTCCCAGATCAGGTCGGGTTTCAGGCCCACGACCGAATAGCGCCCGCGCACCTCGCCGCCGGTGACCGATTCCAGCATGAAGCTGTCGGTCCGCGCGCCTGCAAGCTTCAGCATCAGCGATACCGGCGTGTCCAGATCGGCGGCCAGCCTTGCATGGACCAGTTGCGCCTTGCCGGCCTCGTAGGCGGCCTCGAATGCCGCGAATTCGGGAACGATCTTCGCCATGGGCCTACCGGAACTGGGCGTGAACGGCGTTAAGCGCCGATTGGTCAAGCGTCAGGCCGACGGCGTTCACCAGTTCCTGCGCGAAATAGCCATACAGATCCTGTGCCATGCCCTGACCGGCCTGCGCGGCGATGGTGTCGCGCAGGAATCCCGCGGCCAGGTCGTCGGGATCGGGCGGCAGGATCGCGTCCAGCCGGATCAGCCAAGCCCCTTCGCCCGCGGTGACGACGCGGGTTTCCCCCGGCGCGGCCATGTCGAACAGCGCCTCGCCCAGTGCCGCAGGCGTCAGCCCGCCCCGCGACAGCGCCGCCTCGGTCTCCACCGGATGGCCCAGCGCGTCGAACGCCTCGCCCGTTGCAACGCGGCCCGCAAGTGCGGCGGCCTGCCGGCCAAGCCGCGCGCGCGTCTCGGCCGCGCGCCAGTCGGCAGCGACCTCGGTGCGGACCTGTTCCAGCGGGCGCAGGGCGGGCGGCAGATCGGCATCGAGCCGCAGCGCAAAGATGCCGCCATCCTCAAGTTCCAGAAGCTCGGGGAAATCGCCCGCGGCCAGATCGGCGGCCGCATCGCGGAAGGATTCATAGGCCGCGATGCCATCGGCGGGTTCGCCGGTAAAGTCGATGCGGCCCAGCTCCATCTCTGTCTCGGCGGCCAGATCCTCCAGCGTCGCCCCGGCGGCCAGACGGTCGTCGTAATCGTTGACCAGATCGCCGATCATCCGGGCCGCGCGGTCACGGATCGACTCGTCGACAAGCGCTTCGCGGGCATCCTCGAAGCTGGTCTCGCGCGCGGCCAGGATGCCGTTCACGCGAAAGATCGCGGGGCCGATATCGGACAGGTGCGGGCCGGTGACGCCGGGGCCGTCCAGCGCAAAGACCGCCGCCCCCGCCGCGCCGCCGATGCCAAGCTCGGTGGCATCGCCCAGATCGACATCCGACAGACGCAGCCCGCGCGCCTCGACCGCCGCCTCGAACGTGCTTTCCCCCGCCGTGATCGCCGCCATGACGGCAGCGGCCTCCTCCTCGGTGGGGAAGACCAGCCGTTCCACCAGACGGCGCTCGGGCTGCACGAACTCGTCGATCCGGTCCTCGTAAAGCTCGCGCAGCAGCGCCTCGTCGGGTTCGATCCGGTCCAGCATCATCTCGGGCGTCAGCCAGGCATAGGTGATCTGGCGGATGCTGGGCGCGGTATAGGCGGCGGGGTTCGTCTGGTAATAGGCGGCGATCTCGGCCTCGGTCGGGTCGGGAACGGGCGCGTCCAGCGCGGCGGCGTCCAGCCGGATCAGGCTAGCGCTGCGCCGTTCGGCGATGAAATTGTAAAGCGTGTCGGCATAGGTCTCGGGCTCGCCAAGCCCCGCCATCACGCCCGCCTGCAACAGCGAGCGCGCGGTATCCTTGCGGATCTGCTCCTCGAACTGGGCGACGGTCAGCCCGTTCTGCTGCAACACGAAACGATAGGTCTCGCGGTTGAATTGTCCATCGGTCCCCTGAAAGGCAGGCACCTCCAGGATCTCCCGGGCGATCCGCGCGTCGCCGACCGAGATGCCGATCCGGCGCGTCTCGTTGTCCAGCGCGGCATCGCCGATCAGGCGCGCGCGCACCTGTTCGAGCAGCCCGCCCGCCTCGGCCTCGGCGAATGTGACGACCCGCCCCGTTTCCGCCTGCTGGGCGTTCAACTCGCGCCGAAGCGCGCGGGCATAGGAGTCCACGGCGATCTTCTCATCGCCGACTTCGCCGATGGAGTCGATCGAGCCGCCGAAATTCGAGATGCCGAAGCCGCCGAGCCCAAGGATCAGAAGCCCCATCAGGACCCAGACGGCGGCCCGGGATGCCTGTTTTCCGACGGATTTGGACATGGGTCTCGCCTCCCTGCGCTGGCGCGTTTCCGACGCTGTGTAGGGGTTTGCGGCCATCCCCGCAAGCGTCAGGGGCGGAAGGCCGAGAGCCGCTCGAAGAGCCGCCCGATGCCCTGCAGGTCGATATTTGCGAAGGCGATCCGCACCTGCTGGCGTGCGCCCGTATCAGCCTCGGGCAGGAACATCGTGCCGGGCAGCAGCAGAACGCCCGCCTCGGCCACCAGCCGACGGGCAAGGTCGTCGGACGTAATCGGCCAGGGATGGGCGGCATAGGCGAAATAGGCACCGGCCCCCATCAGGGTCCAACCCTCCAGCGCGGCAAACCCTGCCTCGATCGCCGCGCGCCGTTCAAGGATCTCGGCCCGTTCCCCCGCCAGCCATTGCCCGAGATTGCGCATCCCCCAGAGTGCCGCGCGCTGGCCCAACTGGTTCGGACAGATCGCCACGGTGTCGAGGAATTTCTCGGCCTCGGCCAGCCTGTCCTCATGCGCCACCATTGCGCCGACGCGGTGGCCGGTCAGCCGATACGCCTTGGAGAAGGAATAAAGCTGGATCAGCGTATCGGACCAGTCGGGATCGGCGAACAGATCATGCGGCGCGCCGGTGCCGGAATGGAAGTCGCGATAGGTCTCGTCAAGGATCAGCGCGATGCCGTGGCGGCGGCACAGCGCCAGGAAATCGGCGATCAGTTCGCGCGGGTATTCGACACCCGCGGGATTGTTCGGCGTCACCAGCACGATGGCGCGGGTGCGCCCGGTTATCAGTTGCGCGGCGCGTTGGACCTCGGGGATCAGGCTGTCGCCGGTGGGCAGCGGCACGGTGCGGATCCCGGCCATGTCCAGCCACATCTTGTGGTTGAAATACCAGGGAGTTGGCAGGATGACCTCGTCCCCGTCGCCCGCAAGCGTCGCCATCGCCGCGCAGAACGCCTGGTTGCAGCCCTGGGTGATCGCCACCTGTCCCGCACCGATCCGGCCGCCATAGGCGGACGACCATTGCGCCGCGACTTCCGCGCGCAGTTCGGGCAGGCCAAGGACCGGGCCGTAAAGATGCGCCGCCGGATCGGTCAGTGCGGCCTCGGCAATGGCCTTGCGCAGCGGCTCGGGTGGGGGCTCCATCGGGGCGGCCTGGCTGACATTTATCAGCGGTCGGTGGGCGGGAAAGGCGACCCCCTGCAACCAGCGCCGCGCCTCCATCACCGGGGGCGCAAAGGTGGCTGCCATGCGTGGGTTCATCGGGCGCGGCATGGCTCAGGTGCCCCGGTAGGGTTCCACATATTGCAGCGCCATGTCCCAAGGGAAGAAGATCCAGGTGTCCTGGCTGACCTCGGTGATGAATGTGTCGACCATCGGTTTGCCCATCGGCTTGGCATAGACGGTCGCCACATGTGCCTTGGGCATCAACTGGCGCACGACCTCCAGCGTGCGGCCGGTATCGACGAGATCGTCGACGATCAGAACGCCTGTACCGTCGCCAATTACGTCCATGTCGGGGGTCTTGATGACGCGCGGTGCGGTCTGGGTCTGGTGATTGTAGGATTTCACGCTGATCGTGTCGACGATCCGGATATCCAGCTCTCGCGCCACGATCATCGCGGGCGCCATGCCTCCGCGCGTGATCGCCACCACCGCTCGCCAGGCACCGGAATCGGGCCCGTGCCCGTCCAGCCGCCAGGCAAGCGCGCGCGAGTCGCGATGGATTTGGTCCCAGCTGACGTGAAAGCCCTTCTCGTGGGGCAGGCGGTCGGACGGCGACATGGGCGTTCCTCTCTGGCTCGCGTCACTTGCGCCCGGTGACCGCGTCGATATCGGGCGCGTCCACGGCCTTCATGCCGACGACGTGATAGCCCGCATCGACATGGTGCACCTCGCCGGTCACGCCGCTGCCCAGATCGGACAGCAAGTACAGCGCCGATTTGCCCACCTCGTCCTGGCTGACATTGCGCCGCAAGGGCGAGTTCAGTTCGTTCCACTTCATGATGTAGCGGAAATCCCCGATGCCGCTGGCCGCCAGCGTCTTGATCGGCCCGGCGCTGATCGCGTTCACGCGGATGCCGTCCTTGCCCAGATCCTCGGCCAGATAGCGCACCGAGGCCTCCAGTGCGGCCTTGGCCACCCCCATCACGTTGTAATGCGGCATCACCCGTTCCGCACCGTAATAGGTCAGCGTCAGCGCCGACCCGCCCTCGGTCATCATCCGCGCGGCGCGTTGCACGACGGCGGTGAAGGAGAACACCGAGATGTCCATCGTCATCGCGAAATTGTCGCGCGTGGTGTCGACATAGCGGCCACGCAGCTGTTCCTTGTCGGAAAAGCCGATGGCGTGGACGATGAAATCCAGCCGGTCCCAGCGTTCCGAGAGCCCGTCGAACAGGTTGTCCAGCGATGCTTCTTCCGACACGTCGCATTCCAGCACGATGTCCGAGCCCAGGCTCTCGGCCAGCGGGCCAACGCGCTTCTTCAGCGCCTCGCCCTGATAGGAAAAGGCCAGTTCCGCCCCATGGGCGGCGCAATGCTGCGCGATGCCCCAGGCGATGGACTTGTCGTTGGCAAGCCCCATGATAAGGCCACGCTTGCCTTCCAAGAGTTTCGTTGACATCCGGCGTCCCTCGATCACCTTGCAAGAAGTTGACGCGGGTGTAGGGCAATTGCCCCGACCTATCAAGACCGCCAGACCCGGGGCAGGAGCGCATAGGAAATGACCGACAGGCAGGGGATTTTCGCCGGCGATGACCCTTTCGGGATTGCAAGGGACTGGCTGGCCGAGGCGGCGAAGACCGAGCCGAACGACCCCGACGCGATCGCGCTGGCGACAGTCGATGCCGATGGCCTGCCGAATGTGCGCATGGTCCTGCTCCGCGAGATCGAGGCGGATGCCTTCGTCTTCTACACGAATTACGAGAGCGCGAAGGGCTCCGAGATTTCCGCATCCGGCAAGGCCGCATTCGTGCTACACTGGAAAACGCTCAGACGTCAGGTGCGGGTGAGGGGCGTGACCGAACGGGAAGACGGTGAGAAAGCGGATGCCTATTTTGCGTCGCGTGCGCTTCAAAGTCGTCTTGGCGCATGGGCTTCGCGGCAATCGCGGCCGCTGGAGTCGCGGGGTGCGTTGATGGCCGAAGTGGCGCGGGTGACGGCACGGAAGGGAATGGCGCCAAGTCGGCCGCCCTTCTGGGGCGGTATCCGGCTCAGGCCGCTGGAAATCGAGTTCTGGGCCGACGGGGCGTTCCGTCTGCATGATCGATTTTGTTGGCGACGCGATACGGTCGATGCGGCTTGGCAGATTACGCGGCTTTACCCCTGACATTCGCGCTTCGCGAATGGCAGGCTTCTGCGCGGGGCTCGGGAATCGACTTGCATCGTCGTCCGGGTCTGTGAAAAGGGAGTGCCCGGGGGGGATCGGTGCATCCGGTTAAGGGATCATGACCAGGGACAACGAACTGCCACCCCGGCGTGTCGAGGGGCATGTGAAATGGTTCGACCCGACCAAGGGGTTTGGCTTCGTCGTGGCCGAGACCGGCGGGCCGGACATCCTGCTTCACGCCAATGTCCTGCGGAACTTCGGACAAAGTTCGGTGACCGACGGGGCTGGCGTGGAACTGATGGTACAGGAGACGGCGCGGGGGCTTCAGGCGACTGAGGTCTTGCGCATCGACCCGCCCGTGCATGGCGACAGCCCGGTCTTCGAGGACGCGCTGCGGCTCGAACCCGAGGAACTCGCGGCGCTGCCGTTGGAACCTGCGCGGGTCAAATGGTTCGACAAGTCCAAGGGCTTCGGCTTTGCCAATGTGTTCGGCCGTCAGCAGGACGTCTTTGTCCATATAGAGGTGCTGCGCCGATCAGGTCTTGCCGATCTGCAGCCCGGCGAGGCGATCGTGATCCGTGTGACCGAAGGCCAGCGCGGACAATTGGCGGTGATGGTGGGGCCATGGGAAAGTGCAGTCTCGGGCAATTCGCAGGGCTGATCCTTGGACTTTCGCTTGCGCTGGCAGGCTCCGCGGCAGCGGATTGTGCCGAGAACCATGTCGATCTTCGCGGTGACTGGGGCAGCGCGCGCTTCTCCGTCGAGATCGCCGATGACGAGATGTCTCGTGCCCGTGGGCTTATGCATCGCGAGACGATGCCCGCCTCGGCGGGGATGCTGTTCGTCTATGATCAGCCGCAGCGCGTGGCGTTCTGGATGGAGAACACGCTAATTCCGCTCGACATGATCTTCGTCGGCCCCGAGGGGCTGGTGCTGAGGGTGCATCAGAACGCCCGCCCGCTCGACCGCACGCCGATCGACGGGGGCGAGGGGGTTCTGGCGGTGCTGGAAATCAATGGCGGGCTGGCGGATCGGCTGGGGATCGGCCCGGGCAGCGAGTTGCGCCACCCCGCCTTTGGCCCGGATGCGGCCTGGCCCTGTCCCTAATTCGCTTCCCTTGCGCCGCGGCGGACGCTATTGAGGCGCGCACGGGGCGTAGCGCAGCCTGGTAGCGCGTCGGTTTTGGGTACCGAAGGCCGTGGGTTCGAATCCCGCCGCCCCGACCAGCCCCTTTCAGGGTCCGCGGGACGCCCGATTCCCGCGCAAATGCCGCCCAAGGCATCCGCGTTAACCCCTTGAGCCCGCGTTAATTTTCCTTACCGGCAATTGGCCTGTCCCGAGTGCGATATACAGCCTTGGCGTGTAAGCCCCTCTATCCGTGCGGTTTTCCCCAACTGCCCCCGACCCGGGGCGACGCCGCCCGCTGGCGGTGAATCGCCCAACCCGGACTCGCTTGCGCGGTCAAGCTGAAAAACTTGGGGACGAGTATGAAATTTCCGTTGACCAATTATGGCGATCTACGCCAATTTGTGCTGGCTGAGCGCAGGAACACAATATCTAGTGTCAGCGTAGAGCGGGACAGGACAGCAGACAGATGGCGCAGCCCGGGCAGCGGGCGCGCGACCCGGCGGCGAGGGACGGCCGGGGTCGGGATGTCCTTTCCCGATGGCACGGAATTCGCGGATGGGGCGCCCTTGCCTCCGGCTCGCGACAGAAGGAACGGGGCAGACAGATGAAGATCGAACGCAAATTCACCACCGAAGCGACCGCCGCCTATGGCGCGATCGAGTTCACCACCACCACCTCGGAGATCCGCAATCCCGATGGCACCGTGGTCTTTCGTCTGGATGCCGTCGAGGTGCCCGCGGGCTGGAGCCAGGTGGCCAGCGACGTGATCGCGCAGAAATACTTCCGCAAGGCGGGCGTGCCTGCGCGGCTCAAGCGCGTGCGCGAAAAGGATGTGCCCGAGTTCCTCTGGCGCTCGGTCCCCGACGAGGCGGCGCTGGCCGATCTGCCCGAGGAGGCCCGCTTCGGCGGCGAAACCTCGGCCAAGCAGGTCTTTGACCGGATGGCGGGCGCTTGGGCCTATTGGGGCTGGAAGGGCGGCTATTTCACCACCGAGGCCGACGCCCGCGCCTATTACGACGAAATGCGCTACATGCTGGCCACCCAGATGGCCGCGCCCAACAGCCCGCAATGGTTCAATACGGGGCTGCACTGGGCCTATGGTATCGACGGTCCGGGGCAGGGGCATTTCTATGTCGACTGGAAGACCGGCAAGCTGACCCGGTCGGCCTCGGCCTATGAACACCCGCAGCCGCATGCCTGCTTCATCCAGTCGATCAAGGACGACCTGGTGAACGAGGGCGGCATCATGGACCTGTGGGTGCGCGAGGCGCGGCTGTTCAAGTACGGCTCGGGCACCGGCACCAACTTCTCCAGCCTGCGCGCCGAGGGCGAGAAACTCTCGGGCGGCGGCAAGTCTTCGGGCCTGATGGGCTTCCTGCGCATCGGCGACCGGGCGGCGGGCGCGATCAAGTCGGGCGGCACCACGCGGCGCGCGGCCAAGATGGTGATCTGCGACATGGATCACCCCGATATCGAGCAGTTCATCAACTGGAAGGTCATCGAGGAACAGAAGGTCGCGAGCCTCGTTGCCGGTTCGAAGATGCACGAAAAGCATCTGAACGCGATCTTCGCCGCGATCCGGGCCTGGGACGGCAAGGAGGCCAGCGCCTATGATCCCGCGGCGAACGAGGGGCTGAAAGCCGCGATCCGCGCAGCCAAGAAGGCGCTGATCCCCGAAGCCTATGTCAAGCGCGTGCTGGATTACGCACGTCAGGGCTATGCCTCGATCGAGTTCCCGACCTATGACACCGACTGGGACAGCGATGCCTATGCCACCGTGTCGGGCCAGAACTCGAACAACTCGGTGCGCGTGACCGATGCCTTCCTGCGCGCCGTGCGCGAGGATGCCGATTGGGAACTGGTCCGCCGCACCGATGGCAAGGTCGCCAAGACCGTCAAGGCGCGCGATCTCTGGGCGCAGGTGGGCCATGCCGCCTGGTCCTGTGCCGATCCGGGCATCCAGTTCCACGACACGATCAACGGCTGGCACACCTGCCCCGAGGATGGTGCAATCCGCGCCTCGAACCCCTGTTCGGAATACATGTTCCTCGATGACACGGCCTGCAACCTGGCCTCGATGAACCTGCTGACCTTCCAGGGCGACGGCGTGTTCCGGGCCGAGGATTACATCCACGCCACCCGTCTGTGGACGCTGACTCTGGAAATCAGCGTGATGATGGCGCAGTTCCCGTCGAAGGAAATCGCCCAGCTTTCCTATGATTTCCGCACGTTGGGCCTTGGCTATGCCAATATTGGCGGGCTTCTGATGAACATGGGGCTGGGCTATGACTCGGCCGAGGGCCGGGCGCTGTGCGGCGCGTTGACCGCGATCCTGACCGGGATCGCCTATGCCACCTCGGCAGAGATCGCCGGCGAACTGGGTTCCTTCCCAGGCCATGCGCGCAATGCGGGTCACATGCTGCGCGTCATCCGCAACCACCGCCGCGCCGCCCATGGCCAGACCGAGGGCTACGAAGGGCTGGCCGTCAGCCCGGTCGCCCTTGATCACGCCAATTGCCCCGATGCCCGGCTAATCGAGCTGGCCCGCGGCGCCTGGGACGAGGCGCTGGCGCTGGGCGAGAAGCACGGCTACCGCAACGCGCAGGTCAGCGTGATCGCGCCCACCGGCACGATCGGGCTGGTGATGGATTGCGACACCACCGGGATCGAGCCCGATTTCGCGCTGGTCAAGTTCAAGAAGCTGGCCGGCGGGGGCTATTTCAAGATCATCAACCGCTCGGTGCCCGCCGCGCTGGAAACGCTGGGCTACGCTCCGGCGCAGATCGAGGAAATCGTCGCCCATGCGGTCGGCCACGGCTCGCTCGGCAACTGCCCCGGCATCAACCACACCGCGCTGATCGGCCATGGCTTCGGCCGGGCGGAACTGGACAAGATCGAGGCGGCGCTGCCTTCGGCCTTCGACATCCGCTTCGTCTTCAACCAGTGGACCCTGGGCGAGGGCTTCTGCAAGGAGGTGCTGGGCATCCCGGCCGAGAAGCTGAACGATCCCGGCTTCGACATGCTGCGCCATCTGGGTTTCTCGAAGGCCGAGATCGAGGCCGCGAACGACCATGTCTGCGGAACCATGACGCTTGAGGGCGCCCCGCATCTCGACCCCGCGCATTACCATGTCTTCGACTGCGCCAATCCCTGCGGCAAGAAGGGCAAGCGCTTCCTGTCCGTTGAAAGCCACATCCACATGATGGCGGCGGCGCAAAGCTTCATCTCTGGCGCGATCTCCAAGACGATCAACATGCCCAACGATGCCAGCATCGAGGATTGCCTGAACGCCTATGAACTGTCCTGGTCGCTGGGGGTGAAGGCCAACGCGCTCTACCGCGACGGTTCGAAACTGTCGCAACCGCTGGCCGCATCGCTGGTCGAGGATGACGAGGAGGCCGAGGAAATCCTGGCCACCGGCACCCCCGCCGAAAAGGCCCAGGTCATCGCCGAGAAGATCGTCGAAAAGGTGATCGTCAAGGAGATCGTCCGCTCGAACCGCGAAAAGCTGCCCGAGCGGCGCAAGGGCTACACGCAAAAGGCCATTGTCGGCGGCCACAAGGTCTATCTGCGCACCGGCGAATATGCCGATGGATCCTTGGGCGAGATCTTCATCGACATGCACAAGGAAGGCGCGGGCTTCCGCGCGATGATGAACAATTTCGCCATCGCCGTCAGCGTGGGCCTGCAATACGGCGTGCCGCTCGAGGAATTCGTCGAGGCCTTCACCTTCACCCGGTTCGAGCCCGCGGGCATCGTGCAGGGCAACGAGACGATCAAGAACGCGACCTCGATCCTCGATTACATCTTCCGCGAACTGGCGGTCAGCTATCTCGACCGGACTGATCTGGCCCATGTCAAGCCGCTGGGCGCGGCCTTCGACGATCTGGGCGGCGGCGATGCCGAGGGCAAGCCGAACGTGAAGCCGGTTTCGGAAAGCGCGGCCTCGAAATCGCTCGAGGTGCTGCGCCAGATCAGCTCGACCGGCTATCTGCGCAAGCGGCTGCCGCAGGAACTGGTGGTGCTGCAAGGCGGGGTCGGCGCCACCGCGCTGGATGCCTCCGACCCGCTGGCCGCGGTCGCGGGCTTCGCGCCCCAGACCGGCACCGCCACCGCCGTCGCCGCCCTCGACCCCCGCGCCAAGGCCCGCATGCAGGGCTACGAGGGCGACCCCTGCGGCGAATGCGGCAACTACACGCTGGTCCGCAACGGCACCTGCCTGAAATGCAACACCTGCGGGGCGACGAGCGGATGCAGCTGAGAGAATACCTCCCGTATGACGTGCGGGAAGCGATGCGAGCGCTTCCCGCAGACGGGGAGTTGCGGCACAAGGTCCGCAACTTTACCCTGAACCCGCGTGTCGATGGGCGCGCGCGTTCCGTGAAAGCCTTTGCTGAGGACTTGGGTTTCGCCATTGTGGAGCGCCGGTTGCCGCGTGGAATGAATGGTCGACTGGCGCGGGATCCCTGGAGTGAAAACGGCTTTGTGATCGAAGTGAACAGTTCCCTCTCCATTGAAGCCAAGCGGTTCACAGTGTTGCATGAAATCGCACACTATTTTCTGCACACAGAGCATAGGGATCCTCTGGGCTGGGACGAGCACTTTGATCCGACCGGGCAAACCTTCTACGTCGATACCCAGGCAGAGCGGGAAGCCAATGCCTTCGCCGAGGCGCTCCTTTTCGGGGGAGGACAGCTTGCTGCTGCACACGGGCTGCTTGGCGGGGATATCAAGAAACTCGCTAAATACTTCGGCGTAACTGAGCCGGTTGTACGGATCGCGCTCTCAAAGTTGCAGGAGAACTGAGGGGCTTAGCGATATCAGTTCAATGCACAAATCCCGGGGTGGGTGCGCTCGCCCCAGACGTGGCCCGCGCCGCAGGCAAGAAACGGGCGGTAAAAGATGAGTGCCGGTCACGAAACTGGGGCCCCCGAGGGGGCCCCTTTTCATGCATCGGACGGGGGGGGGGGGCGTCGGCGTCAGGCCCCGCGCGAGAGCGCCGCGATTCCCGTTCGCGCCATCTCGACCAACCCCAGCGGGCGCATCAGTTCGGCGAAGGCGTCCACCTTCTGCGGCGTGCCGGTGATCTCGAAGACAAAGCTTTCCAGCGTCGAATCCACCACATTCGCCCGGAAGATGTCCGCCAGCCGCAGCGACTCGACCCGCTTCTCGCCCGCGCCCGCCACCTTGAACAGCGCCAGTTCACGCTCGACCGAGGGGCCCTCGACGGTCAGGTCATGCACCTCGTGGACCGGCACGATCCGGCCAAGCTGCGCCTTGATCTGCTCGATCACGGCGGGCGTGCCGACGGTGACGATGGTGATGCGGCTGGTGTGGCCGGTATGGTCGACCTCGGCCACGGTCAGGCTGTCGATATTGTAGCCCCGCCCCGAGAACAGCCCGATCACGCGCGCCAGCACGCCCGGCTCGTTGTCCACGATCACCGCCAGCGTGTGCCGCTCGATCACGTCCGAATTGGGGTCGCGCAGGTCGTAGGCGGAATGCTTCGACGTGCCCTTCTGGATGTTGAGTGCTGCTGCCATGTCTTTTCTTCTGGCTCCAAATATCCTCGGGGGGAGTCCCCGCAAGGCGGGGACGGGGGGCGGAAAGCCCCCCTTGCGCACGCATCAGACCAGTGCTGCGCCCTGCTTGAAGGCTTCGGCATCGGCGGCGAGCAACATGTCGTTATGCGCCCGGCCCGAGGGGATCATCGGGAAGCAGTCCTCGTGCTTTTCCACCAGGCAATCGAAGATCACCGGCCCGTCATAGGCCAGCATCTCGGCGATGGCGTCGTCCAGATCGGCCGGGTCCGAACAGCGGATGCCCTTGCAGCCGAACGCCTCGGCCAGCTTGACGAAATCGGGCAGCGCCTCGGACCAGCTGTGCGAATAGCGGTTGCCATGCAGCAGCGACTGCCATTGCCGCACCATGCCAAGGCGTTCGTTGTTCAGGATGAACTGCTTGACCGGCGTGCGATACTGGATCGCGGTGCCCATCTCCTGCATGTTCATCAGCCACGAGCCTTCGCCCGCCACGTTGATGACCAGCGCCTCGGGATGCGCGATCTGCACGCCGATGGAGGCGGGCAGCCCGTAGCCCATGGTGCCCAGCCCCCCCGAGGTCATCCAGCGGTTCGGCGCCTCGAAGCCCAGGAATTGCGCGGCCCACATCTGGTGCTGGCCGACCTCTGTGCAAATGTAGCGGTCGGCGCGGTGCCTGGTCAGCGCCTCCAGCCGCTGAAGGGCGTATTGCGGCTTGATGACCGTGTCCGAGTTCCGGTAGCGCAGGCACTCGACCGCCCGCCATTCGGCGATCTGCGCCCACCAGCGCGCCAGGCCCTCCTTGTTGATCTTGCGTCCGCGCGATTTCCAGATCCGCAGCATGTCCTCCAGCACATGGGCGACATCGCCGATGATCGGCATGTCCACACGGATCGTCTTGTTGATCGAGGAGGGGTCGATGTCGATATGGGCCTTGCGCGAGCCGGGGCTGAAATCGGCCACCCGCCCGGTGATCCGGTCATCGAACCGCGCGCCGATATTGATCATCAGGTCGCAATCATGCATCGCAAGATTGGCCTCGTAAAGCCCGTGCATCCCCAGCATGCCCAGCCAGTTCTTGCCGGATGCGGGATAGGCGCCCAGACCCATCAGCGTGGACGTTATCGGAAAGCCCGTGGCCTCGACCAGTTCGCGCAGCAATTGCGTCGCTGCATCGCCCGAATTGATCACGCCGCCGCCGGTGTAGAAGATCGGCCGTTCGGCGGTTTCCATCGCCTCGACAAGGCGCGTGATCATCTCGCGGTCGCCCTTGACCTGGGGCTGGTAATGGGCGTTGCCCGCCTCGCGCGGGGGGACATAACTGCCGGTGGCGAATTGCACGTCCTTGGGGATGTCGACCAGAACCGGGCCGGGCCGGCCGCTGGTGGCGACGTGAAACGCCTGGTGGATCGTGTGCGCCAGACGGTCGGTCTCCTTCACCAGCCAGTTATGCTTGGTGCAGGGCCGCGTGATGCCCACCGTGTCGGCCTCCTGGAAGGCATCGTTGCCGACCATGAAGGTGGGCACCTGACCGGTCAGAACGACCAGCGGGATCGAATCCATCAGCGCGTCTGTGATGCCGGTGACCGCGTTGGTCGCGCCCGGCCCCGAGGTGACCAGCACGACGCCGGGCTTGCCGGTCGAGCGGGCATAGCCCTCGGCCATGTGGACTGCGCCCTGTTCGTGACGGACCAGGATGTGCTGGATGTCGTTCTGCATGAACAACTCGTCATAGATCGGAAGCACGGCGCCGCCCGGATAGCCGAAGATCACCTCGACGCCCTGATCCTTGAGCGCCTGAACCACCATCTTCGCGCCGGTCATCTGTGTCATCTGTCTCTCCGTACCTTCCGCGTCCGTCCGTGCATCCGCAGCGCATAAAAAAACCCCCGGTCAAGGCGGGGGCGCATGTGGTTACCCTGGGTCGGTCCCTACCGGCCCATGCGCCTGTCCTTCACCGCTACATCTACGACCGCCATCGGGGTTCCCCTGCTTGCGTGCGCGGGACATTAGGTGCGCGCCGGATGGGGGTCAACCCGCAAAGGTCAGAATTTTCGTGCCCCGCGGCAAGAAATACTTTCCGTTTGTTGCTTGCAGTGGGGCGTTTGCGCATGGATCGGAAAACAGTGGCGGTCGCAGCCGCATTTTTGCAGGCGCTGGCGGGGCGAGCGTGGTCGGGGCGCGGCCATTCGACATCGCGAAAAAGACCGGTCAGCCGCTCGCGGCTATTTATCTGGGGCAAACCTGCCGCTAGATTTCGGCCACTCAAACGATCCGCCCGCCAAGGTGCGGGCGCCTTACCGGGAGGAATATTGATGGATCGCCGTTCTTTTCTGAGGAGTTCCGCGCTGGGCGGCGCGGCCGCCGCCGGAACCCTTGCCGCGCCCGCCTATGCCCAGGGCAGGCGGACGCTGACGCTGGTCACGACCTGGGGCCGCGGCCTTGCGGGGGTGCATGACGCGGCGCAGTACTGCGCCGACGCGATCACTGCGATCACCGACGGGCAGTTGACCATCGACCTCAAGGCCGCGGGCGAACTGGTCGGCGCATTCGAGGTGTTCGACGCCGTCTCGGCCGGTCAGGCCGACATGTATCACGGGGTCGATTACTACTTCCTCGGCCAGCACCCGGCGCTGTCCTTCTTCAGCCAGGTGCCGTTCGGCATGACGTTTCAGGAATACAACAACTGGATCCACCATGCCGGCGGGCGCGAACTGGCGGACGAGCTTTACAGCATCTTCGGGCTCAAGGCGTTCTCGGCGGGCAATACCGGGGCGCAGGCCGGTGGCTGGTTCCGCAAGGAGATCAACAGCCCCGAGGATTTCCAGGGCCTGAAGTTCCGCATGCCCGGCCAGGGCGGCCAGGTGCTGGGCAAGCTGGGCGCGAGCGTGCAGAACCTGCCGGGATCCGAAGTGTATCAGGCCCTTGCCTCGGGTGCCATCGACGGGACCGAGTGGATCGGCCCCTGGGCGGACGAGAAGGCCGGGTTCCAGGAGATCACCAAGATCTACTACACCGCCGGTTTCCACGAACCCGGGCCGAACCTGAACCTGACGGTCAATCTGGACGTGTTCGAGGATCTGGCCCCGGCGCACCGGGCGGCCATCGAACAGGCGGCGGGGGCCTGCAACATCTGGTCGATGTCGCAATTCCTGGCCAACAACGCCGCCGCGCTGACCCGGCTTCAGGCGGGCGGGGTGCGGGTTCTCGAATATCCCGACAGCGTGTGGGATGCCTTTGGCGCCGCCTCGCTCGAGGTGATCGCCGAGCCGATGGGCGATCCGCTCTACAAGAAATGCCATGACAGCTACATGGCGTCGCTGAAAAGCTCGGCGGCCTGGAATGGCCGGGCCGAGGCGGAATTCACCGCCCAGCGCAACCGCGTGATGGGTCTCTGATCCGAAATCCGGCTGGCGCCCCCGTTCGCAGCGGGGGCGCCGCGCCAGCCCTTCCGCATCCGCCCCGACCGGGGGTCGATCCGCGACGGCTGGGCAATAGGGGGCGCAGATGGACGGGTCCGGATCGGCCGGGGTGCTGGGCGCGCTTGGTGGCGGGGTCTTGTGGTTCTTCAAGAACCTTGCGCTGGCCTTCTACAATTTCGGCTATGCAATCGCCCATCCGGGGTTGTGGCTCGACTGGTCGAACCCGCAGGCGATCATGCGCGTGGTCTATTACGGCGCCTCGACCGAGTTCTTCTTCGTCGTGCTTGCCGCCTTTGTGGTGCTGACCGGGCTGGGGCTTTGGCGGCGGTCGATCATGTGGGGATCGGTGCGGGTGCTGGAAGGTTTTGCCAACACCATCGGGCGGTTCTTTGCCTGGGCGGGGCTTCTGATGGTGCTGCAACAGATCATGATCGTGTTCCTGCAACGCATCTTTCGCGTCTCCGAGATCAGCCTTGGCCCGCTGGGCTATGCGTTTTCCAAGGATCTGAGCTGGTGGTCCGAGGAGCTGAAGCTTTACAACGCGATGATCGTCTGCCTGTGCATCAGCTATACCTTCGTGCAGTCGGGCCATGTCCGGGTCGATCTGGTCTATGCCCATGTCAGCCACCGCACCAGGCGGCTGATCGACATGGCGGGTGCGCTGGTCTTCATGATGCCGATGGCGGTGCTGGTCTGGCTGTATTCCTGGTATTTCCTCTGGCGCCACCTCATCACGCCCAAGCCCTCGGCCTCGGAATCGCTCGACCGGCTTCTGACGAAGGCGCAGGCGCTGCGCTGGAATGTCGAGACGATCGGCTTCTCGCCCAACGGCTTCAACGGCTATTTCCTGTTCAAGGTGCTGCTGGTGGCCTTTGCGGGGCTCGTGTTCCTTCAGGCCATCGCGGTCTTCTACCGGGCCCTGCTCGAATATCTGGAAGGCGAGGAGGGCGCGGGCAAATACCTTGACAGGGACAGTCTGGGCCCGGGCGAAGACGCCCGTGAAGCCACACATTAAGGGGGCAGGGCGGGCGCATGTTGTTCGGACTTGACGGTATCGAGATCGGCCTGATCATCGTCTTTCTCTGCCTGTTCGCGGGGATCCTGTCGGGCTTTCCGGTGGCCTTTGCCATCGGCGGCGCGGCGGTCATCTCGTTCGGGATCATTGCCGCGCTGGACAGTGCGGGGCTGTTGATCCACCAGGCGGTGGATACCGGCAGCGCGGCCTATGCGGCGCTGACCGCGCAGGGGATCCATCCCAACGACATATCCGTGTTCCGGTTTCCAGACCTGCCGCGCTACGAGACGGCGCTGTTCCCGCAAGGCTGGGAAGTGGCGATGGATCGCAATGTCAGCTTCATCGTCAACCGCATCAACGAGCGCGTTCTGGCCGGCCAGTCGATCGAGACGCTGCTGGCGGTGCTGATGTTCGTGATGATGGGCATCACGCTGGAACGCTCGAAGATCGCCAATGACCTGCTGACCACCATGGCGCGGGTCTTCGGCCCGCTGCCGGGCGGGCTGGCGGTCGCGGTGGTGGTGGTGGGTGCCTTCCTTGCCGCCTCTACGGGCATCGTGGGGGCGACGGTGGTGACGATGGGGCTGCTGTCGCTGCCGACGATGCTGCGCAACCGCTATTCGCCGGAACTGGCCACCGGGGTCATCGCGGCCAGCGGCACGCTGGGCCAGATCATCCCGCCCTCGATCGTGATCGTGCTGCTGGGCACGCTGGCGGGCGATCTTTATGCGACCTCGCAGGAAAGCCGGGCGCAGGTGGCGGGTTGCACCGATGCGCTGACCTATCTGGGCAAGGCGGCGGTGGTTTCGGTCGGCACGCTGTTCCAGGCGGCGATCCTGCCGGGCATCCTGCTGGCGGTGCTGTATGCCGCCTATGCCTTCGGTTTCGCGCTGCTCTACCCCTCCAAGGCGCCGCCGGTGTCCTTCGCAGCGGCCTCGGGCCCGGCCAAGTCGCGCGGCGATAAATTTCGGTGGTTCCTGGCCGCGCCCTTGGCGCTGATCGGGGGCGCCTTCCTGCTGGGGGCGGTGGGCATCGTGGGCAGCCAGGATGTCACGGTCAGCGGCTTTTCCGAGCAGACCGAGGGCGCGGTGCTGCGCACCAATGTCTCGGACCAGTGCAAGGCGTCGATGATCGCGCTGCATGGGCAGGAAAAATGGGATCGCGCGGTCGAACAGCAACGCGCCATCGAGGCGGCAGGCGGCGAGGTGCAGGCCCATCAACTGAGCCCCGAGGAACGCGCCCTTGCGCGCGAGGCCAGGATCGCAGCCGCGGCACCGCTGTCCGCATCGCTGATGGTGGTCGTGGTGCTTCTGGGTTTGCTACTGAGCACGGCGCGCGGGGTGGTGCCCGGGGCCGATCCCCGACCGCTGCTGATTGGGGCGGGGGGGCTCTTGCTGGCGCTGGCGGTCGATGCGGTGCTGATCTCGCCCGTCACCTCGCCCGGTGCGATGTTCCTGCTGCTGGCGATCCCGCTCGGCATTGCGCTTTACGGGCTGCGCCATGCGGTCGGCCTGTTGGCGCAGTCGGATCTGTTGCGCGTGGTCTTTCCGCCGCTGGTGCTGATCGTGGCGGTGCTGGGCTCGATCCTGGGCGGCATCACCAACCCCACGCCTGCCGCCGCGCTGGGGGCGGGCGGGGCGCTGATGCTGGCCGCCTATCGCAAGCTGCGCGAGGAGAACCGTTCGGGCCGCCTGATCCTCTGGGCGTCCTTCGCCATCGTCATCATGATCCTTGTGGGCGTGAATTTCGACCTGCGGATGGGGCGCGCAACCGTGCCCTTCGAGGATTGGGTGGCCTTCTTCGTCGCGCAGGGCGCCTATCACTTCGCGATGTTCGGCATTCTTTATGCCTGCTGGGTGCTTTTGCGCGCGGGGGTCCTGCCGCCGGTGGTGCGCGAGACGGCCAAGGTCACCACGATGGTCTTTGCCATCCTGATCGGCTCGCAGCTTCTGAACCTGGTGGTGATCTCGTTCGGGGGTGAGCATTACATCCAGCAATTCCTGCGCAGCTTCGATGACGAGTTCAAGGTGTTCCTGATCGTCATGCTGGTGTTGTTCGTGCTGGGCTTCGTGCTGGATTTCCTGGAAATCATCTACATCGTGGTGCCGATCGTCGGCCCGGTGATCTATGGCGGCAGCTTCGACCCGGCCTGGGTCACGATCATGATCGCGGTTAACCTTCAGACCTCGTTCCTGACGCCGCCCTTCGGCTTTGCGCTGTTCTACCTGCGCGGCGTGGCGCCCAGGGAGGTCACGACGATGCATATCTATCGCGGCGTCATTCCCTTCGTCATCATCCAGGTGGTGGGGCTGGGGATCCTCTGGGCCTTCCCCGGGATCGTGACCCTCGTGCCCAATCTGCTGCCCGCAGGCTGATCCGCGCCGTCGGGCAGCACCCGCCCACCCCCAAAGGCTGGCGCTGCCCTCCGACCGGGAACGGCATGCCCTTGCGCCCGGGGCCGATCCGGGCGCGGGCCGCTCAGCCGTCCCCGATGGGGTTGATGTCGTCCACCAGCCGCAGAAGGTCGGCCATGGTGAAATCGCCCGGTTGCGCCGAGGGCAGGGTGGGTTTCCAGCCCGGTCCGCGCTGCCACAGGTAGGATTGGTGGTCGCCATGCACGAGGCCCACCAGCACTTCGGCGACGATCGTGGCGCCCACCGGACCCAGCCGTGCGCCGCCGCTCTTCACCTGGGCCTCCTTGAGGATGTAGTACCAAAGCGGCGTCTGCGTGTGCAGCCCGTGCTGGGCCGCCACCGCGCCATCGGGACCGGTCGCGATCTCGTCGGCGGTGATCCGGTTCACGATCCCCATGGCCTCGGCCACCATCTGCCCCGAAGGCAGCCCCATCTGCACCCCGCGCCGAAGATTGCGGAAGGCCAGGTTGCCGCCACCGCCGGGCAACCGGTGCAATTCCTCGGCCAGCATCGGATCGAGCTTGCGCGAGGCCTGCGGGCTGCGGCCTGCCTCGATCTCGTAGAACCGGCGCCAGTCGATGATCCAGTTCGACGGCAGATGCGAGACCGGCAGCGGCGCGGCGGGCGGCGGTTCGGGGGCCAGCTCGCCGAGGATCCGGCCCGACAGCCCGGTAAAGCCGAACAGCAGGTCGAATGTCGCGTTCGGGAAGACGCGGTTGTAGTCGTAATCCTGCCGCACCATCGAATGACCCAGCCGATAGGCCGCGCCCGAGAACTCGACCGGCATGTAGGGCATCTTCTTGAACCGGTAGAACTTGCGTCCGTCATGCAGGATGCGCTCGGCCGCGCCGGGTCCGGCCAGCCGGTCCAGGTAATCATGCAGCACGATCCACTGGTAATGCCAGGTCACGATCTGGCGGGCCTCCTGAAACAGGGCGCGACCCTCGACGCCCTGCGCCGCCAGCAGGTCCACGACCTTGTTGTGAAACTTGAGGAAGGCCAGATGCGTCTGGGCGACGATCAGGTTCTCGTCATTGCGGTGATCGCCGATCAGTGCCTGCCCCTCGGGGCTGCGCGGCAGGTCGTTGCGGAACTCGCCCGTGACATTGCCGAAGCCCACGGTGATGTTGTGCCCGATCAGCAGCTTCGGCGTCGGCTGCCCGGTGGCAGGGTCGCGGGCATAAAGATGCGGGCTGCCGTCCGGCCCCCGCCCGTAGACGCTGTCGAGATCCAGCGCGGGGCTGCGGAAATTGCGCACCGCGGTCGGGTCGCGCATCTTGTCGCCCAGCGAGGTCAGGTCCAGCGTGATGTCATGGTCGACGAACTGGCCCAGATAGGTGAACCCGGTCGGGATCGCCTTGTTGTCGTCGGTCTGGCCGCCATCATCCATCATCGCCTCGGCCAGCGCCATCAGCTTGTCGTCATCGACATGCAGCCCGGGCAGGCCGGGGAACATGCGCCCGAAACTGCCCGGATCGTCATGCCCCGACAGGTGGTCAAGCTGGGCGCGGGTCGGGTGGCGGCCGGCCCGGCCGTGGTGCGGATTCAGGTTAACAGCTACGGTCACAGCAATATCCTCCCCTGAAATCAGGTGCTTGCGGTCGAACGAACCGGTCTGAAACTCGTTTGGAACAATTCCACTTGTAGCACGGAATTGCGCGGCGCGGGGGTCCGTCTTTCCTTACCTTGGGCAGGTTTGCAGGTCGGGTATTCCGGAGGTCGCACCGCGTCCGGGGCGCCGTTGGCCGGGCTCAGCCCCCGATCGGCTGAGTATCGGGCAGGGTGATGCGCGCGACCTGTTCGGCGATGGGCGCCACCGAAAGGGGATGGGTCTCGCCCGTGTGCGAGGCCGGGTCGCCGATATCCTGCCATTGGCCGTTCTTGAAGATCTCGAGCGCGTCGAAATTCGCCTTGTAGCCCATCTTGGGGCTGCCCGGCACCCAGTAGCCGAGATAGACATATGGAAGCCCCGCCTCCCGGGCGATCTCGATATGGTCGAGGATCACATAGGAGCCGACCGAGGCGCGCATCCGGTCGGGCTCGTAGAAGGAATAGACCATCGACAGCCCGTCATCGAGAATGTCGGTCAGGCTGACCGCGGCAAGAGGACGGTGGCGGCTGCCGGGCAGGGGCGCCGCGCTGTATTCCACCACGCGCGAGCGGATCGGGGTCTCCTCGATCATCGCGGCGAATTCGAAGATGTCCATGTCGGCCATGCCACCATTGGCATGCCGACTTTCAAGATAGCGGCGGAATAGGGCGTATTGATCTTCGGTGGCCCAGGGCGCGCTTGACTGCCGCCGCAGATCGGAATTGCGCGCCATCGCCTTGCGCTGGCTGCGATTGGGCTGGAAATCGGCAACCCGGATGCGGGCCGACAGGCAGGCCGAGCAATCGGCACAGGCCGGGCGGTAGAGCACGTTCTGCGACCGCCGGAACCCCTGTTTGGACAGCGCGTCGTTCAGCGTCTCGGCGCTGTCGCCCTGCAACGCGGTGAACAGCTTCCGCTCCATCCGGCGTGCCAGATAGGGGCAGGGCTGCGGAGCCGTCACATAGAATTGCGGCGCAAGCGGAAGAGTGTGGCGCATGAAGCTCGGGGTCGGACAAAATTCGGTCGTGGTTTCGTCACAAAGCTAACACCCGATTGCGCGCGCTGCCAAGGGGAACGGGCTCAGAACCTTGCAGGACGGTTAATGGCGGCCGTTCCCAGCAGCAGGTCATGCAGCCCCTGCGCCCGCGCGCCGGTCAGCATCAGCACGACCGAGGCCACCTGCGGCAGCACGAAGGCCATGGAGAGCGAATAGAACAGCGTGTGCAGCGCCGCGGTGGGCAGGTCCAGCCGCTCGCCCCGGCCATTGCGGATCTCGATCGCCACAAGCCGCATCCCCCAGGTCGCCGAGCCGCGCGCCAGCGTCACCGTGCGATAGGCGAAACCCACCACCGCCACGAACAGCGGCAGCACGAAGACCGCAGCAAAGGCGGTGAAGGGCAGCGCGAGCAGCGCGATCAGCAGGATCAGAACCGTGTCCACCACCCAGGCGACAAGGCGCTTGGCGGGCACGTTCCTGTAGAACTCGGCATGCAGTACGGGGTCGGGCAGGCCCCAGAGGGGATCGGGCTGGTCGGTCATGTCGAACATTTGGGCGGACCTTTCCGGCGGGGCAAGGGGCGCGCGCCCTTGGCCGGGCGCGCGGGTGGTGCAATCAGGCACCCACGGGCATTTCGGGCGCCGGGGGCGTCTCGCGGGCGCGGCGGGCGCGGTCTTCCATGAACTGGTCGAACTCGGCCTTGTCCTTGGCCTCGCGCAGCCGGTGCAGGAACTCCTCGAAGGCGCGCTGTTCCTCTTCCAGGCGGTGCAGCGTATCGGCCTTGTAGGCGTCAAACGCGGCATTGCCCGAGGACCGGAACGCATCGCGCGCTTGCCGGAACTGGCGGTGACGGGAATGGCACTTTCCGTTGAACATGCGTTTGCTCCAGATCATGTAGGCAAGAAGGGCAAGGCCCGCGGGCCAGAACAGGATGAACCCGATCACCATGGCGGCGATCCAGGCCCCCTTGCCGCGCTCGTCGAGCCAGCTTTCGGCCCGTCCGGGCCAGGTGGCGAATGTGGTCATGGGCGGTCTCCTCGGTCACGATGTGAATGTCCTTCACATGATCGCAGATCGGTATCCCGCCCGGCCCGTTCAAGGGGGCATGTGAACCTTTTTCACATAGGCGCTGTCAGAGCGTGAAATCGGCCAGCCTTGCCCCGGTCAGGGCGGGCAGAACATGCGGGTCCAGCGCAAAGACATGGCGCGGCGTGCCCGCCGCCGCCCAGACCGTGCCGAACTCCAGCAGCCTTGGGTCCAGGAAGGCGCGGATCGGGGTCAGATGGCCCACCGGCGCCACGCCGCCGATGGCAAAGCCGGTCTGGGCGCGGATGAGTTCCGCATCGGCCTTGCCCAGCGGTTCGCCCGCCAGCGCGGACGCCTTGGCATCGCACACCCGGTTGCCGCCCGCGGTCAGGAACAGGATCGCCTCGCCCGAGCGCTCGCCGCGAAAGATGATCGACTTGGCGATCTGGTCCAGCGCGCAGCCCACTGCATCGGCGGCCTCCTGCGCGGTGCGGGTCTGGCCCAACTCGCGGATATCGGCGGACAGCCCCGCCGCCTCCAGCGCCGCGCGCACCCGTTTCAGGCTCTTGCTCATCCGCTGCCCTCCGTTCTCGCGGCCGGACTAGCCGCGTGCAGGGCAGGGCGCAACCCCGTTGACCCCCGCGCCTGCGCCCGGCATCAAGACGCCATGACCCTAGCCGCCCGCCTGACCCGTTCGCCCCTCCCGCACGAGCCCGACCGCGCCGCCGAGGCGGCCGAGCGTTTTGCGGCGCAGCCCTCCGAGATCCGCGCGCTGCTGGCCGGAACCGCCGGGTGCAGCCCCTATCTGTGGGGGCTGATGGTGCAGGAAACCGCCTGGCTGGAGGAGGCGCTGGCCGCCGACCCGGATGCCATGTTCACCGCGCTGCTGGACGAGATCCTCGCGCTGCCGCTCGACGGGCTGAAATCGGGGCTCAGGCAGGCCAAGCGCCGCGCCGCGCTGCTGATCGCGCTGGCCGATGCGGGCGGTGCCTGGCCGCTGGAACGTGTCACCGGCGCGCTGACCGATCTGGCGGATCTCTGCGTCGATACCGCGCTGAAACGCCTGGTCGCGGCCGAGATCGCGCGCGGCAAGCTGCCCGGCCTGACCGAGGCCGATGCCGATGCCGAAACCGCGGGCGGCATGGTTGCGCTGGCCATGGGCAAGCAGGGCGCGCATGAGTTGAACTATTCCTCGGATATCGACCTGATCATGCTGTTCGATCAGGACCGTTTCGACGAGGCCGATTTCCACGAGGTTCGCGCCGGTTTCGTTAAGATCACGCGGCGGCTGACCGCCCTTCTGTCCGAAATGACCGGCGAGGGTTACGTCTTTCGCACCGATCTGCGGCTGCGCCCCGATGCCAGCGTGACGCCGGTCTGCATGTCGATGGAGGCCGCCGAACGCTATTATGAAAGCCTTGGCCGGACATGGGAGCGGGCGGCCCATATCAAGGCGCGGCCCTGCGCGGGCGATATCGCGGCGGGCTGGGCCTATCTCGACCGGTTGCGCCCCTTCGTCTGGCGCAAGCATCTGGATTTCGCCGCGATCCAGGACGCCCATGACATGCGGCTGAAGATCCGCAACCACAAGGGGCTGCATGGCGCGCTTGCGCTGGAAGGCCATGACATGAAGCTGGGCCAGGGCGGCATCCGCGAGATCGAATTCTTCACCCAGACCCGCCAGTTGATCGCGGGCGGGCGCGATGCCGACCTGCGTGTGCGCGGCACGGTCGAGGGGCTGGCGCGGCTGTCGGCCAAGGGCTGGGTGCCGCCGAGCGTGGCCGAAACGCTGAGCGCGGATTACCGCGCCCATCGCGAGGTCGAGCACCGCTTGCAGATGGTCAACGACGCCCAGACCCACAAACTGCCCGCCACGGCCGAGGGGCTGGACCGGATCGCGCATTTCTGCGGTTGGGGCGATCCTGCCGCCTGGCGTGCCGACCTGACCGCCCGGTTGGGCCGCGTCTCGGGCCTGACCGAGGGGTTCTTTCAGCCCGGCCGTCCCGGCACGGACCAGTCCCTGCCCGAGTTGCCCGACAATGCAGGCGAGTTTGTCGAGCGCTGGCCGCATTACCCCTGTCTGCGCTCGGCCCGCGCGCGCGAGATCTTCAACCGGCTGAAACCCGACCTTCTGACCCGGCTGACCGCCGCCCCCCGGCCCATCGAGGCGTTCGCCGCCTTCGACGGTTTCCTGTCGGGACTGCCTGCTGGGGTGCAGCTTTTCTCGCTGTTCCAGGCCAATCCGCAGCTTATCGACCTGATCATCGACATCACCAGCGTCTCGCCCGAGCTTGCCCAGTATCTTTCGCGCAATGCGGGCGTGCTGGACGCGGTGATTGGTGGCGATTTCTTCCAGCCCTGGCCGGGGCGCGCGGCATTGCAGGGGGCGCTGTCCGCGCGTCTGGCGGCGCTGAAGGATTACGAACGCCAGCTTGATGCCGCCCGCGCCTGGACCAAGGAATGGCATTTCCGCGTGGGCGTGCATTTTCTGCGCGGGCTGATCGACGCGGCCGAGGCGGGACGCGAATATGCCGATCTGGCCCAGGCGGTTCTGGCAGCCCTCTGGCCGCATGTGGTGGCGGGGTTCGCGGCCAAGCACGGGGCGCCGCCGGGCAAGGGGGCTGTCGTGCTGGGCATGGGCTCGCTGGGGGCGGGGTCGCTGACGGCGAAATCCGATCTGGACCTGATCGTGATCTACGATGCCGACGGGGTCGAGGCGTCCGAGGGCCGTCGCCCGCTGGCCGCGCGGGCCTATTACGCCCGGCTGACCCAGGCGCTGGTGACCGCGCTGACCGCGCCGATGGCCGAGGGCAAGCTTTACGAGGTGGACATGCGCCTGCGCCCCTCGGGCAATCAGGGGCCGGTGGCGACCTCGCTCCAGAGCTTCCGCAACTACCAGCGCGAGGAGGCCTGGACATGGGAACATCTGGCGCTGACGCGGGCGCGGCCCGTGGCAGGCGAACCTGCATTGGCCGACGAGGTCGAGGCGTTCCGGCGCGAGCTTCTGGCCGACAAGGCGGATCCGGGCCGGGTGCTCGCCGGTGTGGTCGACATGCGCCGCAGGCTGGCCGAGGCCAGACCCGCAACATCCGCCTGGGACGGCAAGCAGGGGCCGGGGCGGGGGCAGGATATCGAACTGATCGCCTCGGCCGCGGCGTTGATCGCGGCCAGCCCGGCGACCTCGGTGGCCGAGCAACTGGAGGCCGGCGTCGCGTCCGGATGGCTGGGCGCGGACGAGGCGCAGGCGCTTTGCGACACCTATACGCTGTCGCGAAAGGTGCAGGGCGCGGCCCGGCTCATGTCCGAGGCGCCGCTCGATCCGGCCCGGCTCGGCGAAGGCGGGCTGACCTTCCTTTTGCGCGGCACCGGGGCAGAGGATGCGGCAGCGCTCGAGGCGCTGCTTGACCGGGGGCGCGCCAAGGCGGCAGAGGTGATCGAGGCGGTGATCGCACGCGGCCCGGTGGAAGCGCGCGATGCGGATTGAAGCGGCCGACCCCAAGGGGCTGATCCGCGAGGCCTACCGGATCGAGGGAATCGGGCCCGAGGAATGCCGCTCGATCTTTCTCGACTGGGCGCTGTCGTTGCCCGCGGAGGTCGTCGCAGGGCAGGCATTGAAGCGGCTCATCGCGGAATATGGCGCGGCTGCGCCCGATCATCCGATGACGGCTGTGCTGCGTGCCGGGCTCGACGACGGTCCGATTGCGCGGCGGCGGGGCGGGGCCCGGGGTCGGCGCAGCTGATCGAAAGCCCGACCGCAGCGGCTAGCGCCCCAGCCCGGCGGCCGCGCGGGCCAGCGCCGTGATCCCCGCCCAGTCGCCCGCCGCCACCAATGCCCCGGGCGCCACCCAGGATCCGCCCACGCAAAGCGTGTTCGGCAAGGCGAGGTAGTCGGCCGCATTTGCCGGACCGATGCCCCCCGTGGGGCAGAACCGGATGCGGGGCAGGGGACCGCCCAGCGCCCTCAGCGCCGCGACGCCGCCCGCGGCCTCGGCGGGAAAGAATTTCTGCACGCTGAAGCCGCGTTCCAGCAGCGCCATCGCCTCGGTCGCCGTGGCCGCCCCCGGCAACAGCGGCAGCGCGCCCGCCCGCGCCGCGTCCAGCAGCATAGGCGTCGCCCCGGGCGACACGCCGAACCGCGCGCCGGCGCCTTGCGCGGCCTCGACATCTTCGGGCGTGATCAGCGTGCCCGCGCCGACGATCGCGCCCGCTACGCGGGTCATCGCGCGGATCGCCTCCAGCGCGGCGGGCGTGCGCAGGGTGACCTCCAGAACCGGCAGCCCGCCCGCGACCAGCGCCTCGGCCAGCGGGCGGGCCTGGGCGGCATCCTCGATCACGAGAACCGGGATCACCGGGGCCTGGCGGCACAGGGTTTCAAGGATCTCGCTGGCGGCGTGGGGCGTCATGGCGGGCCTTTTCGTGGGATGGCGGGGCGGGTCATGGGTATTTGTGCCAAGAAGAAGTCACAGGATCGGGCTTGCCCCCTCGGTCGCGGGGCCGGCATGGGCGCGGAAGGCGGCGAAGAGCTCGCGCCCCATCCCTGTCGCATTGGCCGAAAGGTCGGGGGTTGCGGGCGGGCGATCAAGCGCGCCTTGTGTCGTGACATCAAGCGTGCCCGCCACGGCATCCAGCCGGATCACGTCGCCATCCCTTAGCCGCGCAAGCGGGCCGCCCCCGGCCGCCTCGGGCGTGAGGTGGATGGCGGCGGGCACCTTGCCGCTGGCCCCCGACATCCGCCCATCGGTGACCAGCGCCACCTTGAGCCCGCGATCCTGAAGGACGGCGAGCGTCGGGGTCAGGGAATGGAGTTCCGGCATGCCATTGGCGCGCGGCCCCTGGAAGCGGACGACGACCACGGTATCCTGGGTGAACTCGCCGCGCTTGAAGGCGGCCTTGACGTCCTCCTGGCTTTCGAAGATCCGCGCGGGGGCCTCGACGATGTGGCGCTCGGGCGCGACGGCCGAGGTCTTGACGATGCCGCGGCCAAGGTTGCCCGACAGCGCCTTGAGCCCGCCGCTGGGTTGGAAGGGATCGGCGGCGGGGCGCAGGATCGCGTTGTTCAGGCTGATGCCCGCGCCCGCAACCCAATGAAGCGCGCCGTCGATCAGCCGCGGTTCCTGCGTATAGCGGTCAAGGCCCGGTCCCGCGACGGTCAGGGTGTCAGGGTGCAGAAGCCCGGCCTCCAGCAACTCGCCGATCAGGTAGCCAAGCCCGCCGGCCGCGTGGAAATGGTTCACATCCGCCAGCCCGTTGGGATAGACCCGCGCCATCAGCGGCGTCACCTCGGACAGCCGGGCGAAATCGTCAAGATCCAGCACGATCCCTGCCGCCCGCGCCATCGCGGGCAGGTGCAGCACCAGGTTGGTCGAGCCGCCCGTCGCCATCAGCCCCACGATCCCGTTGGCAAAGGCGCGTTCATCCAGCACATGGCCCGCAGGCGTATAGGCGTTGCCCAGCGCGGTGATCTCCAGCGCACGTTTCGCCCCCGCCACCGTCAGTGCATCGCGCAAGGGCGTGTTGGGGTTGACGAAACTGGCGCCGGGCAGGTGCAGGCCCATCACCTCCATCAGCATCTGGTTCGAATTCGCGGTGCCGTAGAAGGTGCAGGTGCCCGGCCCGTGATAGGACGCCATCTCGGCCGCCATCAATTCCTCGCGCCCGATCTCTCCGGTGGCGAAGCGCTGGCGGACCTTCGCCTTCTCGTCATTCGGCAGGCCGGAGGTCATCGGCCCCGCGGGCAGGAACACCGCCGGGATATGGCCGAAACTGGCGGCCGCGATCACCAGCCCCGGCACGATCTTGTCGCAGACGCCCAGGAACACCGCCGCGTCAAAGCAGTCATGCGACAGCGCCACTGCCGCCGACAGCGCGATCACGTCGCGCGAGAACAGCGACAGCTCCATCCCCGGCTGGCCCTGCGTGACGCCGTCGCACATGGCGGGCACGCCGCCTGCGACCTGCGCCGTGGCGCCTGCCTCGGCTGCGGCGGCGCGGATCAGGTCGGGGAAGCTTTCCAGCGGCTGATGCGCCGACAGCATGTCGTTATAGGCCGTCACGATGCCCAGATTGGGCGCGCGCCCCTCGGCCAGCCGGTCCTTGGCCGCGCCCATCGCGGCATAGGCATGGGCCTGGTTGCCGCAGGTCAGATGCGCGCGCGCCGGGCCCTGCTCGGCGGCGCGCGCGATCCGGTCCAGATAGGCGGCGCGGGTCGGGCGCGAGCGGGCGGCGATCGCCTCGGTCACCGCGGCCAGCACGGGGTTCAGCGCCATGGGCCTGACTCCTTGGGGAAACGCTCTGTTCCGGGGATATAGCCGGTTAGCGCTAACATGGAAAGGCCGCGCCGCCTCTTTCCCCGCGCGGGCGAAGCGCGTATGGGAGGGCATGACCGACACGCTTCCCACTGTCCGCCTGCGCCCCAATGCCGAGGCCCGCGCCATTCGCCACGGCTTTCCCTGGATCTATGCCGACGAACTGGTGACCGACCGGCGCACCCGTGCGCTGGCGCCGGGCAGTTTCGCCCGGATCGAGGATGCCGAGCGTCAGCCGCTGGCACTTGTCACCGTCAACCCGGCCTCGAAGATCATCGCGCGGGTGATGGATCCCGATCCCGGGGCCGTGATCGGGCCGGACTGGCTGGCGGCGCGGCTGTCGTGCGCGCTGGCGCTGCGCGAGCGGCTGTATGACGCGCCCTTCTACCGGCTGGTCCATGCCGAGGCCGATGGGCTGCCCGGCGTCGTGATCGACCGCTTCGGCGAGACGGCGGTGATCCAGCCCAACGCCGCCTGGGCCGAAACCCATCTGGACGCGCTGGCCGAGGCGCTGGTTTCGGTCACGGGTGTCGCGACCGTGGTCAAGAACGGCACCGGCCGCGCCCGTGGTCTGGAAGGGCTGGCCGAGGAAACCGTAGTGCTGCGCGGCACGCTGGAGGGTCCGGTTCCGGTGCCGATGAACGGGGCGGTCTACATGGCCGATCTGATGGGCGGGCAGAAGACGGGGCTGTTCTATGACCAGCGGCCCAACCATGCCTTCGTGCAGGGGCTGGCGCGGGGCGCGCGGGTGCTGGACGTGTTTTCCCATGTCGGCGGCTTCGCGCTGGCGGCGCTGGCCGGTGGGGCGGTGCATGCGCTGGCGGTGGATGGTTCTGCCCCGGCGCTGGCCCTGGCCGAACAGGGCGCGGCGGCGATGGGTGCGGCCGAGCGGTTCCAGACCCGCCGGGGCGATGCCTTTGACGTGATGGCCGCGCTGGCGGCCGAAGGTGCCCGGTTCGATATGGTGATCTGCGACCCGCCCGCATTCGCGCCATCGAAACAGGCGCTCGAGGCCGGGTTGCGCGCCTATGAACGGGTGGCGCGTCTGGCGGCGGTGCTGGTGGCGCCGGGCGGTTTCCTTTGCCTGTGTTCCTGTTCCCATGCGGCGGACCTGACGCGGTTCCGCACGGCGTCTGCCCGCGGCATCGGCAAGGCGGGGCGGCGCTCGCAGATCGTCTTCACGGGCTTTGCCGGGCCGGATCACCCTGTGCTGCCGCAACTGGCCGAGTCGGGTTATCTCAAGGCGCTGGTGTTCCGGCTGGCCCCATGAAGGCGCTGCTGGACGCCTGCGTGCTTTATCCCACGGTGCTGCGGGAAATCCTGCTGGGCGTCGCGGCCGAGGGGCTGTTCACCCCGCTCTGGTCGGCGCGCATCCTGGAGGAATGGGCACGCGCCGCGCGCAAGCTGGGACCGGCGGGCGAGATTCAGGCCCGCGCCGAGATCGCGCTGGTGCGCGCCGCCTGGCCGGGGGCCGAGGTCGCGCCGAAACCGGGGCTCGAAGCACGGCTCTGGCTGCCCGATCCGGACGATATTCACGTTCTGGCCACCGCCATCGTCGGCGGGGCCGACCTGATCGTGACCTTCAACGCGCAGGACTTCCCGCGCCAGACCCTTGCCGACGAAGGGTTGCGGCGCGTGGACCCCGACCAGATGCTGCGCGAGCTATGGCAGGCCCAGCCCGCCGCGGTCGAGGCGGTCGTGGCGCGGGTGCATGCAGAGGCCGAACGGCTGTCGGGCGATGTGCTGCCCCTGCGCGCCCTGATGAAACGCGCGCGGCTGCCGCGTCTGGGCAAGGCGCTGGCCTAGCGCGCGCCTGGCGCCGGGCGTCACTGGCCGGTGACGGCTGTCCAGCGCGCCTCAAGGGCCTCGATGGCCTTGATGCGCTCCTCGGTCTTCGGATGGCTCATCAGCCAGGCGGGCATGATCCCGCCGCGTCCCGCGGTCAGTTCGTCGAGCTTGTGAAACAGCGATTTCTGCGGCCCGGTCCCGATCCCCGCCTTGGTCAGCAGCGCCGCGGCATAGGCATCGGCCTCGTATTCGTCCTGGCGGCTTAGCCGTGCCGCCAGCAGCGAGGCCAGCGCGTTCGCGATCATCACCCCGATGCCGGGCAGGAACCGGCCCAGCACCATCGCCAGCGCCGTGCGCAGCGCGTTCTGCCCCGAGAAGTCGATCATCCGCCGCCGCGTATGCCCCAGCGCCACATGGCCCAGTTCGTGCGCGATGACGCTGGCCAGTTCCTCGGCACTGACCTCGCCTGCCCGGTAGCGGTCGTAGAATCCCCGCGTCAGAAAGATTCGTCCGTCGGGGGCGGCCAGCCCGTTCACCGGCGCGATCTCGTAGATATGCACCCGGACCCGCGGCAGATCGAGCGCCTCGGCCATCCGGTCGGTCAGCCGCTTGAGCCGCGCATCGGCCAGCTCGGACGACCGCGCATCCAGTTCGCGCGCGGTGCGCCAGACCGAAAAATGATACATCGCGAGTGCGTAGAGAACCGCCAGAAGGATCGGTGTGAACTTCAGCATGGGCCAGATATGGGGCAGTCGGGGGGCGCTGGCAATCCGGGGTGCCAACGACTTTCGCGCGACCGGCAACGAAATGTGAACCTCTTGCCCCGATCCTTGCCGCGATGTCACCCGCTCAGAACGAGAGGCGCACGCCCTTGCGCAGACAGATACTCGCACTCGCCCTGCTGGCGGTCTGCACCGGCTTGCCCGCTGCGGCGCTCGCGCAGGCCGTGTCGCTTCTGGGCGAGGGGGGGATCTTCGGCGCGGGCAGCGCACTCGTGCCGGTGCGACATGCCCCGCCCGTGATGCAGGACGCGCCCGATACGGACGAGGGGGCTGGTCCCAGCCTGTTCGCCGGGCGCGAGGGTGCAAGCCTGTTCGCCCCCGGCACCCCGCGGGCCGAGCGGATGCGCATGCGCGAGGGGCGGAACGGGCTTGGCCATGGACCGGCCGGGCTGCGGCTTTCGGGGACCAGCGCCTTCTTTGCCGCCAGCGTGCGCGACCTGATCGCCCGGGCCGAGGCCGGGTCCAAGGGCTATGATGCCGTCCAGCATGGCGCGCGCATCCCGCCACCCCGGCGCCCGACCGAGATGTCCATCGCCGAGATCTATGCCTGGATCAAGGCCACCCCGCGCCAGCCCCACGCCATCGGCCGCTATCAGTTCATCCCCTCGACCCTGCGCCGACTGGTCAATGAACTTGGCATCGACGAACGCACGCGCTTTTCGCCCGAGGTGCAGGACCGCCTGGCCGATCTGCTGCTTGAAGAGGCGGGGATGGGCGCGTTCCTGGCGGGCAGCATCGACCGGCGCAGCTTCATGAACAACCTCGCCAAGATCTGGGCGGGCTTTCCCAATTCCAGCGGCAAGTCGCATTACCACGGCTATGCGGGCAACCGGGCCACCATGACCTGGGCGCAGTTCTCGGCCAAGATCGACAGCATCTTCCCGGGCTGAGGACGCGCCTAGCGTCCCAGCGCCTTCATCCCGCGTTCGATCCCGTCCAGCGTCATCGGCACCATCGCCCCTTCGAAGATCCCGCGGATCATCTCGATCGACTGGGTATAGGGCCAGTGGCGTTCCGGCACCGGGTTGATCCACAGGTTGTCCGGCCATTGCGCACGGGCTCGTTCCAGCCAGACGCGGCCCGGTTCTGCGTTCCAGTGCTCGTTCGCGCCGCCGGCAAAGGCGATCTCGTAGGGGCTCATGCTGGCGTCGCCGACGAAGATGCACTTGTAGTCCGGCCCGTAGGTGCGCAGCACCTCTGCGGTGGGGATCACCTCGGACCAGCGGCGGCGGTTGTCGCGCCAGACGCCTTCGTAAAGGCAGTTGTGGAAATAGTAATGCTCCAGGTGCTTGAACTCGGAGCGCGCGGCCGAGAACAGTTCCGCAACCACGCCCACATGGTCGTCCATCGACCCGCCGACATCGAGAAACAGGACCACCTTGACCGCATTGTGCCGCTCGGGCCGGGTGCGCACGTCGAGATAGCCGTGATCGGCGGTGGCGCGGATCGTTTCCTCTAGGTCCAGTTCGTGATGTGCCCCGGCGCGCGCCCAGCGGCGCAGCCGTTTCAGCGCGACCTTGATGTTGCGCGTGCCCAGTTCCACCGAGTCGTCCAGATTGCGGAACTCGCGCCGGTCCCAGACCTTGACCGCCTTGCGGTGGTGCGAGACGTCCTGTCCGATGCGCACGCCCTCGGGATTGTAGCCCCAGGCGCCGAAGGGCGAGGTGCCTGCGGTGCCGATCCACTTGTTGCCGCCCTGGTGGCGGCCCTGCTGTTCCTTCAGCCGCTCCTTGAGCGCCTCCATCAGCTTGTCGAACCCGCCCAGCGCCTCGATCTCGGCGCGCTCCTCCTCGGACAGGTGCCTTTCGGCGAGCTTGCGCAGCCAGTCCTCGGGCAGGTCCAGTGCCTCCAGCACATCGTCCGGGCCGATTTCCTCGAGCCCTGAAAAACTTTCGGCAAAGGCGCGGTCGAAGCGGTCCAGAAGGCGTTCGTCCTTCACCATCACGGTGCGGGCGAGGTAATAGAACCCCTCGACGTCATAGGTCACCAGTCCCGCCTTCATCCCTTCGAGAAAGCCCAGATACTCCCTCAGCGAAACGGGGATGCCAGCGGTGCGCAGCGACTGGAAGAACGGCAGGAACATGGGATGCAGGATAGGGCGGCGGCGGCGCGCAGGGAAGGGGGCTCAGCTGCGCCGCGCGCGGTTCAGTGCCGCGATCTCCTCCATCCGGCTGCGCACCTCGTTGTCGCTGCCGAACCCGTAGCGGCCCCAGCCCAGCGCGTCCTGGCGCACCGTGCGCGCCTCGCCCGTGCGGCCCAGCGCCTCCAGCGCCTCGGCCTTGATCAGCAGCATCGTCGCCAGCAGGGCGGCGTTCTGCCCGCGCGTCGCCGCGGCGAGATTGGCGTTGACCATGTCCAGTGCGGCGCGCGGCTGGCCCGCCGACAGCGCGAAGGCGGCCAGATGCATGCCGACATGGGCCAGGTGAATCCGCGTCTCGGGGCGCGCGGCATAGATCTCGCCCGCCTGCAGAAAGGCCGCCAGCGCCAGTTCGGGCCGCTCGCCGATCGACAGCCGCCCCAGCGCGAACAGGCTGAACGCAAGCCGCCCGTCCTGCCAGCCTCGGGCGCGTGCGATGGCCACGGCGCGCTCGGCGGCCGCGCGTCGGCGCGGCGCCGAGGTGCCCGCCCCAAGCGCGGTCTCGATCGCCTCGATCCAGTCGCGCGAGGTCTGAGCCAGCGGCGCGCCCGGCCGTCCTTCGCCGCGCGGGTTCATCCGCGCCAGAAGCCCGGGCAGGATCTGCGCAACCTGGGCGCGCGTCATGCCCGAGCGCAGTTCCGGCGCATAGTAAAGCCGCAGGATCAGCATGTCGAACCCGGTCAGGACCGTGTGGAAATTGTCGTCGTTGAACACCGAATCGGGTAGCCGGTACATGTCGTTGAGCGGCCCCAGCGCCTGGGCCAGTTCCTCGTGCAGGCAGTCGCGCACCTCCTGCGGGCTGACATCGCCGGGCAGGAAGATCGCCACCCGGTCGCGCGTGACCAGTGTGGTCCAGTCCACGGTCGCGCTGCGGCGGGCGCGGCGGTATTCCTCCCAACTCGACACCCTTGGCGCGACGAAACAGGCCGCTTGCGGCACAGCGCGCTGCAATCGGGCGCGCGGCAGCACCTCGATGGTGATCTCGGCAGGCTGGTCGGGGGCGACGCGGGTGATGTCGATGTCGGCCTCGCGTCTCAGTCGTGCGATCAGCGCCGCAAGATCGGGGCCCAGGCTGGGCGGCGCCGTCCCTGTTACCCGCACCCGCACCGGCCCCTCGAAACGCGACATCACCGCCAGCGGCCGACCGCTTTCCATGCGGAAGGACAGGTCCAGGAAATCCTGCGCGATCTGGGCGTTCGAACGCGTCGGCGGCTCGGCCGGTCGAACCGGAAAGCTCTTCATTGGCGGCAGCGCGGCCGATAGCGGCGGCACCCGGTCGGGCAGTTCCGCAACCGGCGTTGCACAGGCCGCCAGCGCAAGGCAGGCGGCCAGCAGAAGCGCCGCGCGGCGCGTCACCGCGGGCCCCGCTCGTATTTGATGAAGGGGGTCAGGCGTCCAATCCGGTCATACAGCGCGCGCGCGGCCGCGTTGTCGGCCGCCGTCGTCCAGTAGACGGTCGGCACGTCGCGCGCATCCGCCACCGCATAGACCGCCCGGATCAGCGCCTGCCCGATGCCCCGGCCGCGCAATTGCGGCTCGACGAACAGATCCTGCAGATAGCAGACCCCCTCGGGTTTCCAGCAATGGCGGTGAAAGATGAAATGCGCGAGCCCCGCGGGCCGCCCGCCGATCAGCGCCAGACGGCAGCCCATATCCGGATCGCCCCCGTGCAACAGCCGCGCAAAGGTCGTCTCGTAGACATCGGGCGCCACCGCCGACTCGTAGAAGTCGAGATAGCCGGACCACAGGCGCCGCCATTCGGGCATGTCCTCGGGGCGCAGCGGGCGGATGGTGACGTCGGACAAGGGGAGGCCTTTCGCAAGCAGGGCGGGCTGCCGCCCGCGCCCCATCTTGGGCGAGCGCGCGGCCCGGCACAAGGGCGCCCGCAACCGAAACGTGTTCCGTGTCCGCGTCGTGGCGGTTCGCCTCAGCCCCGCCGCGCCATGAAGGCCAGCCGCTCGAACAGTTGTACGTCCTGCTCGTTCTTCAGCAGCGCGCCATGCAGCCGGGGCAGGGCGCTGCGCCCGTCGCGGCGCAGATCCTCGGGCTTCAGATCCTCGGCCAGCAGCAGCTTGAGCCAGTCCAGCACTTCGGAGGTCGAGGGCCGTTTCTTCAGCCCGTCCATCTCGCGGATCTCGTAGAACCGGGTCAGCGCGGCATGCAGCAGGTCCTGCCTGATGCCGGGGTGATGCACCTCGACGATTCTCTTCATCGTCTCGACATCGGGGAACCGGATGTAATGGAAGAAACAGCGCCGCAGAAAGGCGTCGGGCAGTTCCTTCTCGTTGTTCGAGGTGATAATCACCACCGGGCGATGGCGCGCGCTCACCGTCTCGCCGGTCTCGTAGACGTGGAATTCCATCCGGTCGAGTTCCTGCAACAGGTCGTTGGGAAACTCGATATCGGCCTTGTCGACCTCGTCGATCAGCAACACGACCCTCTCGGGCGCCTCGAAGGCTTGCCACAGCTTGCCGCGCCTTATGTAATTGGCGATGTCATGCACCCTTTCGTCGCCAAGCTGGCTGTCGCGCAGCCGACTGACCGCATCGTATTCGTACAGCCCCTGCTGGGCGCGGGTTGTCGATTTTATGTGCCATTCGATCAGAGTCATGCCCAGGGATTGGGCAACCTGCCGGGCTAGCTCGGTCTTTCCGGTGCCGGGCTCGCCCTTTACCAGCAGCGGCCGTTCCAGCGCGACCGCGGCATTGACCGCGACGCGCAGATCTTCCGAGGCGATGTAGCTCTCCGTCGAGTTGAACGCCATGACACTCCCCCGCCAGATCGGACCGATTCCGGCGGACCTTAGCGCCCCTTCCAAAACAGGCAAGCACCATGTATGAGGCCACAACGCTAGTGACACGGTGCGGCGATCGGGCTATAGCCAGCCCCGTGACGTGCCGGGGAGAGATTGCGATGAATGAGTTTTCGCCCGGTCCAGACAAGGGAGCAGGGATGAAAGCCGAAGTGTTCTTGCCCGACGATTACCGTCCCGCGGAAGACGAGCCCTTCATGAACGAGCGCCAGCTCGAATATTTCCGCCGCAAATTGATTGCCTGGAAGAACGATCTTCTCAACGAAAGCCGCGAAACCCTTGAAGGGCTTCAGGATTCCAGCCGCAACATCCCCGATGTCGCCGACCGCGCCAGCGAGGAGACCGACCGCGCGCTGGAACTGCGGACGCGGGATCGCCAGCGCAAGCTGGTCGCCAAGATCGACGCGGCGCTGCGCCGGATCGAAAATGGCGAATACGGCTATTGCGAGGAAACGGGCGAGCCGATCTCGCTGAAACGGCTGGATGCCCGCCCCATCGCCACCCTGAGCCTGGAGGCGCAGGAACGGCATGAACGCCGCGAACGGGTGCATCGCGACGACTGAGACGACGACGGGGGAGGGCGCATGCCCCTGACTGGGCGGAAGGTGACGATCCTCGGGGCCGGGATTGCGGGCCTCGCGGTGGCAGCAGCGCTGGCCCGAAGGGGGGCGGAGGTCGTGGTTCTGGAACGCGCCGACGCGATCCGGGAAGTCGGCGCGGGCCTGCAGATCAGTCCCAACGGCATGGCCGTACTCGAGGCGCTGGGCCTCGGCCCGGCGCTGGCCGAACATGGCGTGCGGGCGCGCGCGGTCCACCTGCGCGATTTCCGCGCGGGGCGCGAGGTCCTCCGGCTCGATCTCTCGACCGGCGCGGGCGCCTATCATTTCATCCACCGGGCGGACCTGGTCGAATTGCTGGCCGGGGCGGCCCGGGCGGCCGGGGTCCAGATCCGGCTGCTGCACGACGTCATGGGTGTCGCGATCGAGCGGGGCCGTGCCCAGTTGACGACTGCCCATGGTGCCCAGGTGAGCGCAGACCTGCTGATCGGCGCGGACGGGCTGCATTCGGTCGTGCGCGGCGCCCTGAACGGCATGGCCGCGCCCGACTTCACCGGGCAGGTCGCCTGGCGTGCGCTGGTCCCCGCCACCGGACCGGTCGCGCCGGTGGCCCAGGTCTTCATGGGGCCAGGGCGGCATCTTGTGCATTACCCGCTGCGCGGTGGCGAGTTGATCAACATCGTCGGCGTCGAGGAACGCGAAACCTGGGCCGACGAGGGCTGGAACCATGATGACGCTCCCGTGAACCTGCGCCGCGCCTTCGCCGATTTCGGCGCCGGGGTGCCCGAGCTTCTCGCCCGGGTCACGCATGTGAACCTCTGGGGACTGTTCCGCCATCCCGTGGCGGCGCGCTGGCATATGGGCCCCGCGGCGATCCTCGGCGATGCAGCGCATCCCACGCTGCCCTTCCTCGCCCAGGGCGCGAACATGGCGCTCGAGGATGCCTGGGTGCTGGCCGCCTGCCTCGAACGCCATCCCGACACCGAAACCGCCTTCGCCGCCTACCAGGCCGAACGCCGTCCGCGCACGATGAAGATCGTCGACATGGCGTCGAAGAACGCGCGCAACTACCATCTCAGCTCGCCACCCCTGCGCGCGCTTGCCCATACCGCGCTGCGGCTGGGCGGTGCGCTTGCCCCGGGCGGCGCGCTCAAGCGCTTCGACTGGGTCTATGCCCATGACGTCGCCGCCCGCTACCCCCTGACAGCCGCCCCGATGCCCTGAGAACCTGCCCCGGCACCTTCTTCTTGGCCGAAATACCCCCGCCGGAGGCACGCGGCCATAAGGCCGCGCCACGCCCAACCCCGGACAAGCGGGGCGAAAGCCCCGCGCGGGCCGGGGGCGGGAGCACCCCGCCGCTTCGGCTCAGGCGTCCAGCGTCACCCAGACCGGCACATGGTCCGACGGCTTCTCGCGGCCGCGCTGCTCCGCCTCGATCCGGCATTCCGTCATAAGATCGGCCGCCTGCGGGCTCAGCAGCAGGTGATCGATGCGGATGCCGTCATTGCGGCTCCACGCGCCCGCCTGGTAATCCCAGAAGGAATAATGCCCGGGCCCCTGCACCCGCGCCCGGAACGCCTCGGTATAGCCCAGGTTGACGATCCGCCGGAACGCCGCCCGTGTCTGCGGCAGGGCCAGCGCATCGCTTGCCCAGGCCTCGGGCCGCGCCGCGTCCTCGTCCTGCGGGATCACGTTGTAATCGCCCGCCAGAACCACCGGCTCCTCGCTCGCCAGCAGAGTCTTCGCGCGGGCCTCCAGCCGTGTCATCCAGGCCAGCTTGTAATCGTATTTCGGCCCCGGCGCCGGGTTGCCATTGGGCAGGTAGAGGCCGCAGATCCGGACTGCCCGCGCCCCCATCACGGTGGCCTCGATCCAGCGTGCCTGTTCATCCCCCGCATCGCCCGGCAGGCCGCGTGTCACGTCCTCCAGCGGCCGTTTCGACAGGATCGCGACGCCATTGAACCCCTTCTGGCCATGGGTTTCCACGTTATAGCCGCGCTCCTCGAAGGGCGCGCGCGGAAACGCCTCGTCAACCGACTTGATCTCCTGCAACAGCGCCACATCGGGCGCGGAGTCGTCGAGCCAGGCCAGCACCGTCTCGATCCGCGCCTTGACCCCGTTGATGTTGTAGGTCGCAATCCGCATCAGCCCTCCGCCCGCCGTCCGGTCCCGGCCGGACTATCGGCGGCTGCGGGGGGAATGTCCATGCAATCGGCGTCCTGCCCGGCCGCGGCCAGCCACAGCGCGTCAAGCGCGCGAAGCTCGGCCGGATCGAAGCGCGCGGGATCGTTCCAGCCGAGCCCCTCCGGCGCCCGGTAGCCAAGCGCCGCCTCGCGGTCCAACGCGGCGCGGGCGTCGAACCGGCCGGGCGCGCGGGGCAGGCTGGCCGGGGTCGCATGTGGAAAGACCAGTCGGCTCTTGCCGGTCGAGAGGTTGACCATGGCACAGCCCGCCGCTGCGGCCAGCACCATCAGCCGCGCGGATTTCGCCTCCAGCGATTGCAGGGTGATGTCGTCGCGCAAGGGATCGGCCCGGCCGGTGCCGTAGAAATGGGTGGGGCCGCTCTGCGGGTAGACCATGTCGCAACCAAGCATCGCGATCACCCGCGGCCGACAGGTCCAGAGCGCCCAGTAGGCCGCGGTAAAGGCCATCGTGGCGCCGCAATAGACCACCCCGCCATGGGCATTCATCGTCGGCACGAATGCGGTCTCATCGACCAGTATCTGGCACGGGCCGGGCGCGGGGGGCAAGCGGGCCGTCAACCTCGTGATGGATGCGCTGACGCTGACGCTGGAAATCGAACAGGCCGAGCTTGCGCTCGATCCGGCAAACTATCCGGTCGAGAACCAGCTCACCCTGGCGGGGTCGAGCTGCTGGAACAGCGCGACGACCGACCCGATCATGGACATCGAAGAGGCGAAAGAGCGGGTGCACACCACCTGCGGCGTCGACCCGAACCGCATGGTGGTCAGCAGCGCGGGATTCCGGGCGCTGAAGAACCACCCCCGTATCATCGAACGGTTCAAGTACACCACGTCCGAAAGCATCACCACCAAGATGCTGGCGGGCCTGTTCGAGCTGGACGAGCTGGCCGTGGGCAAGGCCACCTATGTGGACAGCGATGCGCCTGACGCGCCGTTCAAGGAGGCGTGGGGCAACGCCGCCGTGCTGGCCTATGTGCCGACGCAGGACGCCGCCCAGGAACAGCCCTCGTTCGGCTACACCTACACCCTCAAGGGCCACCCCTTCGTGGAGCCGCCGCGCTGGGAAGGCGGGCGCCGGTCGTGGGTCTATGGCGTGACCTACGAGCGCAAGCCGGTGCTCACGGGCATCGCCTCGGGCTTCCTGTTCCAGAACATCGTGGAGCCTGCGTGATGAGCGGCGCGGGCAAGTTCGGCCCGGTCGAGGTGTTCCGGGCGGGCAGCTTCACCGACATGACCGGGGGGCGCCATACGATCTCCGAGGCGACCCTTCGGGAAATCGCCTCGGGCTATGACCGCGACACGGCACCGGCGCCGGTCGTGATCGGGCATCCGCAGACCGATACCCCGGCCTTCGGGTGGGTGGAAGCGCTCTATGTGGAACGCGGGGTGCTGAAGGCCACGCTGGAACAGACCGCGGCCGAGTTCGCTGACGCCGTGCAGGCGGGACGGTTCAAGAAGGTCTCGATCTCGCTCTTCGTGCCCAACGCGGCCGCGAATCCCAAGCCCGGATCGTTCTACCTCAAGCATGTGGGCTTCCTCGGTGCGGCGGCGCCCGCCGTGCCGGGGCTCATGCCGGTGAAGTTCGCGGACACGGGCGGGGACAGCCTGCCCTTCTACCAGGACGCCTTCGCCGCCCCGGCATCTGCGGCCGATACCGAGCTGGCCCGGCTGCGGCGCCAGGTGCGCGAACGCGAGGTGGAAGAGCTGATCGCCGAAGGCCGGGTGCTGCCCGTGTTCAAGGACGAGCTGGTGGCCTTCGCGGCCAGCCTGGACGATACCGAGACCGTCAGCTTTTCCGAGGGCGCCACCGCGACCCGGAAGGACTGGTTCCTGTCCTACCTGAAACGGCAACCCAAGGTCGTGTCCTTCGGCGCGCTGGATCTGGGGCAGGTGCCCTTCGACGGCGGGCGGCACCGTCAGGACCAGACCATTCCTGACGGCTACAGCGCCGACCGGACGCATGACGAGCTTCTGCACGCCGCCCGCCAGATCGTGCGCGAGAAGGGCG
>NZ_SLVM01000004.1 GCF_004339675.1 Rhodovulum steppense | reverse complement strand
CCATTGTCCTCGGACCAATGGCGGACAATGGCTCGCCCCGGAGCCGGGTCGGCCGGTCGGCGTGGAAGACATGGTTGACCTTGTCGTCCGGACAGGGCCGCGCGGTGTCGGGGTTGGTCGTCACGACCTTCTTGCCGCGCACCACGCCGCGGAGCCCCATCTCGCGCATCAGCCGCTCCACGCTGCATCTGGCCACTTCGATGTCGGCGCGGCCGAGGGCGAACCAGACCTTCCGGGCGCCATAGAGCCCACGGTTGGCTGTCCAGACCTCCCGGGTCTTCCTCGGCTCGGCGTCGCGCTGCGCCCGTGGCGACAAGCGCGCGGGGTCACGCTGCGCGGCCTTGCGTTCGGACCAGGTGGACGGGGTGATCGGCAGCCTCCTGCAGATCGGCCTTCGCCATCGGGCTCGGACCGATGGCGCCACGACGGGCGACCGCCTTCGCTGGCTCACCCTTCTTCAGGATCTCGTTCGTCGGGAAAACCGCCCACTGGACGGTTTTCTGACCCTCCTCACCCTGCCGCAGCTCGCGGTTCTCGCGCTCGCGTTCCTTGATGCGGGCCCTCCCGGCACTCGTCGGCCCAGCTTCCTTGCCCGCATCACGCCGCGCCTGCTTGTACCAGGCCCGCTGGCTGTCGGGCGAGCAGCCGAGCTTGTCGGCGATGTCGCGCACCGCAGCTGTCAGGCTCGCATAGCTGTCAAGATGATCGACCACCATCTGCACCGCCCGCTCGCGGAACTCGGCCGGGTATGGGCGCGTCGTGTTCTCCTTCCCGTCCATGGGAAGGCATCCTTCGAGAGTTTTGCCCTCCTGTAAACCCGGGGCGGTTCAGACCCCGATCAAGCGGGACAAGCCTTGGCCGTCCGGCGGTCTGCGAGGGCGGAAAAGACCAACGCAAGGCAGCGGCAATAGTCGGGATCGTCGAGCAGCGGTTCAGGCGGAAGGGACTCCCTCTGGACAAGGGCCATGAGCGAGCCGTTGCCCCAGACCGGATGCGCGCGGCCGAACCGCTTGCGATAGGAATCCGCAGCCTGGGCGCGCACAAGCATCAGAGCCATGGAGGCAGGGCGTTCGCCGGACGGACGGGCGAACAGCGCCCGCGCGGCCGCCACCGCATCGCCGGGAAGGACCGGACGCATGATCCTACACCGTGCCCGGAAGGCCGAACTCGGCGTAATGGAGCGCAAAACGGACCTTGCCTCCCGCAAAGTCTCCTCCCTCGGGCGATAGCACCAGCGGTTCGGGACCGTAAAAGGTCATCGGCCAGCCGAGAACGCCGTTCGCATATGAGTTGAGCCCGATCCCAAGTCCGCTGCCGAAACGGTCAAGCGCCCCCTCGGTGCCGAGGCTCCAGGCCACCGCCGTTCCGGTGATCGGTTCGATAACCCGGGCGGTCACCGCAAAGACCATCGCGTGCGACGGGATCTGCTGCGACGTGGGCTGTGGGCCAGCAACCGCGATCACATGGTCGAATTCCACGACCCTGGCCTCGAAGGCCGCCCCGGTCGGCGAAACCGCCCCGGAGGTCGCGACCGCTACCCAGCCCGTCCCGTCATGACACATATCCGTGCCCGTATCGACGACCCAGGCGCGCCAACCGGCGAGCGGTTCGGCGAAGACCCAACCGCCATTATCGGCAATCGCGATGCGTCCCGCCTGCCCGGCCCATGCGCCGGAAGCGCCCGCCGCGATGCTCCACGCCTGGCCATCGGGTGCAGTTTCGGGCGGCGCGGAAAGGCCGAGGCTTTGCAGGCGCAGTTGCACGAGCGCATCGAGTTTCACCAGCGCCTCGTTCACCGTCACATGCTTCTGCGCTTGCGCGGCCTGCATCAATGGCAGGGCCAGGTTAGCAGTCTCATTCATCGATCACGATCCTTCGATAGGGTCCGGGTCCGAACTGGTCGGACAGTTGCGCCACTTCGATGGCAACAGGCTGCGCAGTGGCATCCGCGATGCGCATCTGGGCGGTGTAGATCCAGCCTGGGGCCTCGGTCGTGGCCCCGCGCAGCACTGCGCCACCCGCTCCGATCACCCGCAGATGATAGGCCTCGCGGGTCTCGCCCAGCGGCACCTCGACCGAGGCCCAACTATCCCCGTCGATCCGCGTCCGCCGGGTCCAGCCGATGGCAAGACCGCCATGCCCGTCGGGACGAGAGGTCAGTTGGCAGGGGGCATAGGGCCTGAGGCCCATTCCGTCGAAAGCGGCGACAAGATGGGTGAACGAGGCATCGTCATAAGGCCTTGTACCGGGGCCGATCCGGTATTGGCGCGCCAGCCCGCGGGCCGACAAGGGCAGGGTGATCTGGGCAGGTGCACCATCGAGCAGAACGAATCGGCTACCTGCGGACCAAATGGCAGGGATCACCCCATCGGTCCCCGCCTGCCCGCGAAGCCTGAGACGCAGATCATAGGTCAACGGCGCCACAAGATCGGCCTGGGCGAACTGGAACACCTCCCAGTTGCCGGGGCTGCCATCGCCGATTGCCGCCGCATTCGCTCCTGCCAGAAGTTCGGCCATGCCCACCGAAGACAGCGCGCCCCATGACAACCTTACCCGGAGCGCCGCACCTCGGTCCCAGCGCGAAGGCGCGGCGGCCGCGAGCGGGCCTTCGGTCACGCCGATAACCGCAGGCTGGCCGATCAGCGTGTTGAGGTCATAGCCCGCATCGCTGACCGCGCCATAAACTGCGACGTTGCCCGGCCAGGGCGTTGCCGCTACTGCCAGATGTGGCGCGTGTGGAACCTCTTCGCCGGTCAGCAGCGGCAGGTCCATGAACAGGGGATGAACCGGCATCGGGGAGACGAAAGCCGCCTGCCGCACCGGCGCCTCATCGCGGTTCGGCGGCGGGTAGAGGCCACGTTCGACCCGGACCGCCTCGATTTCGCGCGCGCCGGACAGATCGACCCGGTCGACGCGGAAATCGCCGCCGGGCAAGCGCAGGACGTCACCCGGCCCGACCTCCATCATCGAGGGCGGCAATGCAAAGCGGGCCCGGTCGCGCGCGACGCGGGATTCCGCCAGCCATCGCTCGACCACCGCCTGCCCCTCGCCGCCAGTCAGCACCAGGGCCAGTTCGCTGGAGGCGACCGTGCGGCTTCTTTCATCGGGCAGGATCGCCTCTGCGGCGCGGGTCTCGTAGGCGCCTTCGGATTCGATGAAGGAAAGACGGACCCGCCCGGCGGTCTCGGCCTCGGGGGTGCGGATATGTTCGATCTCAGAGGACGACCGCTCGGTTGCCACAAGACGCCCCGCATCGATGACCCGTTTGGGCCGCCCGTTGCGGTTGAAGAAGACAAGCTTCCCCTCGCGCTCGGCCGCCTCGGCGCCATGGGCTAGCATCAGGGGCTGAAGCGCGCTGCGCGCACCGTCGTTGCCCGTCACCGCGTAACCGCGCACAAGCCCGTACAGCTGCTCGACATGCGGGGTCTCCAATCCCGTTGCCGCGCAGATCTCGGCGACCACGGCATCAAGGGCCTGCGCCGAACTCCGTCCGTTCAGCCAATGACCGCGAGCGTAGTTGTCACCATCCGCCCAAAGCTCTCGGTTGCCCGGGAAATGCGGGAAAGGCCGGACGTCCCAGGCCCAGACATGAGCGCGGGAGAGGTCGATCATCCGTCCACCATAGACGTCCGACACCGGGTTCTTCGCAGGGTCAGCCCAATAGGTCAAAATCGCCCGAAGATACTGGTGCTGGATCAGGTCGTCGCGCGCCCCGGTCGAAAAGGGCGGCAGCGCGTTCTCGGAGGATTTCGGGTCAACGAACAGGTTCGGCGCGTTGGTGCCCTTGTCCACAGCGGCACAGCCGAATTCGGTGAACCAGACCGGTTTCGAGCGCGGCAACCAAGGCGTCGGCACGGCCTGCCGAACGCCACCGACGCGGTCATGATGAGGGTTCTCCCACCAGCTGCGGATATCCTTGTAGCGCCAGACCCAGGCCTCGCCATACGCCCCGTCGGTGACCGGAACGCGGATCTGCGCATTGCGGGCCTCGACGCTGGGATAATACCAGTCGTAGCCCTCGCCGCCCTCGATATTGGCCTTCAGATAATCGAGCGCATGGATCGCACCCCAATCGGCATCCACATGCTCCTCACCCTCGCGCCAATCCGAGAGCGGCATGTAATTGTCAATGCCGATGAAATCGATGTTCGGATCGGCCCAGAGCGGGTCGAGGTGGAAGAACCGGTCGCCCGGCTGATGGGCCGGTTGGTACCCCGAATATTCGCTCCAGTCGGCAGCATATCCGATCTTCGCACCAGGCAGCACCGTGCGGACTTCGGCCGCCAGGGCGCGCAGCGCCTCGACCGCGGGAAAGCTGTTGGCGGGGCCGCGGATCGTTGTCAGCCCGCGCATTTCGGACCCGATGCAGAACGCCCCCACCCCGCCCGCAGCGGCACAGAGATGAGCGTAATGAAGGATGAATCGGCGATAGCTCCAGCCATCGTTTCCGGTGTAGCGGACCGTCTGGCCGTCGAAGACAAAATCTTCCGGCTGGGCCGAGCCGAAGAAATCGGCGACCTCGGCGGCAGCTTCATGGGTGCCATCGGGCGAGAACGGATGGCCCGGCGCAAAGGACAGCGTGATCCGCCCCCGCCAGGGCAGATGGGGCTGGCCCTCTTCGCCGGAATAGGGATCGGTCAAGGTATTGCCCTGAAGCTGATCCATCAGGATGAAGGGGTAGAACACCGCTTCCTGCCCGCCCTCGGCGAGCGCCTTGATTGCCTCGATGACGCTTTGGTCGGACGGCGTGCCACCATAGATCGCCCGCCCCTCGATGCGCGGGATCACATTGGCCTCGTCCCGCGACAGCCCCGCCACACGCCAACGCATCGGCTTGCCGTCGATATCGTCCTGTTCGACGCCGGGCGCGATGCGCGCCATACCCGCCCGCAGATCGCCCGAGAACCAGCTCACCACCAGCACCACCGACCCTACGCGCGGCAACTCGCCCCGCAGCGTGTCCAGCGACACCGCGATGTCGGATTTGCCGCCCGGCGTGTTCACATTGGCCGAACGTACGACGCCCGGTGCATCCTCGAAATGGACGGGCGTGGTGGCCAGCGCATATTCCCCCGTGCCCGGGATCAGCGCGACCCCCTGAACGAGATGGGCAAGGTCCTCGACCTCGCCCGCCGCCGCGCGCACCGCCTCGAACGAGAATTGCGGCACACGGTTGCCGAACCGGCCCAGATCGAGATCCTCGATCACCAGATAGGCAATGCCGCGATAGGTCGGCGCCTGGCCCATGCCTTCGACCGCCTCGATCAGCGGGTCTGGCAACTGGTCCTCGCTGCCCGAATAGACCCGCATGTTGATCTCGTCGGGGGCGATTTCGGCGCCATCGGCCCAGATCCGGCCCACCCGCGCGATCTCGCCCTCGCAAAGCGCAATCGCCAGGCTGACGGTATAGCTGTATTCGCGGACCTTGGGCTGAGACGGCGCACCCTTTCCGCCACCCGACTTCTTAACCCGCTCCTTGAAGCGCGAGGCCCAGATCACCTGTCCCGACAGCCGCGATCGCCCCCAGAGCCGGGTCACCGGCGCCCCCTCGCTGGCGCCGGTCAGGTGAAACCGCTCGACGCGGCCGGTCTCGATCGCCTGCGAGCCCGTTCCGAGCAATTGCTGGTCGATCGCCCGGCCGATCGTGGCGCCGACGGCCCGGCCGATCACCGCGCTCGACAGCCCCAGCACCGAGCCGCCCAAAGCGGAGCCCGCCGCCGCACCGGCTGCGGACAGAACGATTGTTGCCATGGTCTAAGTCCTTTCGGGAAACGCGAACCGAGCCACGATGCGGCGTGCCCATGGCGTCGAGAGCGGGCTCTCGACCACCCCGTGGCCATGATAGGCGTGGATGAAACTCGCCCGCGCGCCGATCGCGCCCTGAATGCCCAGATGCTTGGCAACACCCGCCTCGCGCAGACGGAACAAGATGACGTCTCCAACGGCCGAGTCCGCTACAGGCTTCTCGAGAAGATGCCGCCGAGCGGCCGCCCAAAGCGTTTCCTCGCCCTGAGGTTCGGACCAGTCGGGCGTATAGGGCGGCACCGCCTCGGGCTCGGTGCCGTAAATCGCCCGCCACACTCCGCGCAGCAGGCCAAGGCAGTCCGCCCCCGCCCCCGGCATCGAGCCCTGATGGTGATAGGGCGTGCCGATCCAGCGCCGGGCCTCGACCGCGGCACGCTCTGCGATCAGGCTCATCGGTTCAGGCTCCCCCCGTCATTGACACCCGATTGGGACGGATAGGCCATCAGCCAGTCCTCCCCCGGAACGTGCGGGAAGCCACGGAAGTTCGCGAAGTTGTGAAACTTCCAGCGGCAGGTATCGGCCGAGCGGTCGCAGCCGGCAATCAGCCGCAACGAATCCCCGGGACCGACCGCACCGCGGATTTCGGACCAAAGTTCCACGACGCGCACCCCGGCCTCGTGGCGGTCGGCCTTGATCACCCCGAACAATCCCGCAGCCGGGCCGGACAAGACCTCGAGCCGACCATGCTCGAACCAGCGCGGTTGAAACTCGTTCATCGCCTCGAAGCGGAAGATACGCCGGGCTTCGATCAAACCTGCTGTCACCAGCGTCGAAAAGCCAGGACGGGTCGCGTCGAACCCGCAGGCGGCATCTCCCAGAACCGCTTGGCAGGGGCTCTGGTAGACCCGCCCCAGCGGTTGGTTCAACGCCTCGGCCTGGCCACGGATCTCGACCTCGAACCCGCCGCCCGTGCGCGCGAACTCGCCCAGCGAACCGACGAAAAGGATCAGCCGCTGCCTGACATCGGCCCAATTCACCAACCAGATACAGAGCGATGCGGCGTCATAACGGCCCGCCGCGACATCATCCTCGGTGATCGCCTCGGAACTGAGCACGCCAAGCGCAGCCGAGTTGTCCACCGACAGACCCGTCGACTGGGACAGCGCCAGCGCGCTCATTCCGGTTTCGGCGCGGAACGTCACACCATCAAAGGAAAGATCCCGATCATGGTCTGTGAACCCCAGAACCACCCCGTCGTGCCGCGTGATCGCCCAGGCCCGCGCAAGCGTCGTCGCGCCGCTCGCCAGATGCGCCTGCAATGCCTCGGAGATCGCCATCAGACCCGAACCTCCACAACCGGCACCGAGGGGACATCGCCCACCTTGAAGCTCGCAACCGATGTCTGGATACGGTCGGTGTCGAAACGCACCGGCACGTCGAACTCGAAACCGGCTGTCACCGCCGCGCCGAATTCGGGCGCCTCTGCCAGCATCACCAGCCCCGTCGCGGTATCGACCGTGAAATCCAGGCCCTCCGCCAGTTCCACCCCATCGATCCCAAGTCGAACGCTGTCCGCGACCGGTTTCGCGATCGGGCGCACATAGGAATGCCCGCCCGAGGAATAGGTCTTGGTCAATTGGAACAGCGTCTTCGAGCCGTCGCCAAAACCGATCCTCTGGTCGTCGAAGGCAGGATCGCGCGAGGGAAGGCAAGACTTGAAGTCCGACCAATCCTTCCAGCGGAACCCGTAAAGCTGTCCGCGTCGCGCCTCGAAAAAGGCGATCATCGCCTCGACATCGTCGAGCGAGCGCATGGCAACGCCCGCGTCGTAGCGCCGTCGGCCATGTTCCCAGGGAGTGTTGCGCTCCTCGAACCCGTTGGCGAGCGTCACGATCTCGGTGCGCCGCTCGGGTCCGCCGACCGAGCCGAAGCTCAGGTTGGCCGGGAACCGGACCTCGTGAAATGCCATGTCCTTTCCTCCGCGTTATCTGTTGCGCTGGCCGCGCGCGATCAGCCGCCCCATATCCGCGGCGATCTGGCTCTGGCTGCGGGCAAAGCCCTGCACATCGGGCGTGGTGATGTTCATGACGACCTGCACCGGTCGTCCGCCGCCGCCTTCGCTTCTGATGCCCAGCCGACCATCCGCGCCGCGCGCCAGCGGCAGGATCGCCTCGGGACCGGCCTCGCCCATCAGACCCGTCCCTCCGCGCATCGGGAAATGGGTGGCCCGGTCGATCACACCGCCGGTGGCAAAGGGGATGACGCGGCCCTGGGTAAAGGCTCCGCCCTTGGCGAAGGGCACCGCGGCGCTGACCAGCCCCTCGATGCCACCCGCGACAAGCCCGCCCAGTTGGTTCTGAACCGGCTTGATCGCGGCCGAATAGGTAGCGTTCACGATCGAATTGACGACGGTCTTCAGCGCATCCGACAGCTTCACCCCGTCGAAGACGAGCCCGTCGAAGGCCCGCCTCAATCCACTGCCGATCGAACGCGACAGGCTGCCAACCTCCCGGTTGGTCAGTGTCAGGCTCTCACGCATCCGGACCAGTTCCACCTCGAAGGCCGCCGCGGTGCCCCGCGCGCCGCCCAACGTCTTCTCCAGCGCCTCGATCTGCGCGTCGAAGGCGTCGAAATCCTCTGTCTGGGCCATTGGTTATCCTTGATCCAACCTGTTGTCGGGAAAGGCCCGCGCGAGTTCTTCCAGCCGCGCGCGGCTCATCGGCGCGGGGCCACCGGCCGCGCCCAGCATCAACATCAGTTCGGCCGGGGTCAGCGCCCAGAACTCGGTCGGCTTCAGGCCCAGTCCCCTGATCCCGGCCTGCATCAGGGCGCCCCAGTCAAAGCCCATCGCATTGCGCCTCCGGAAGGGTGAAGGCGCGCGCCAGAAGCTGTGCGGCGGCCTGAGCCGCGGCAATCGGACCGCCGCCGATATCCGCCCGCGCAAGGTCGGCGGCCGAGCCGTGCCAGCCCCCGCCTCGAAGCCCAGCGAGCAACAGCCCCAGCACATCGCGCGTCGAGAACGCGCCTTCCTCATAGCGCTCGATCAACGCCACAAGGGTGTCCGCACCCAGCGCCGCCTCCAGCTCCGCCAGTGCCCCAAGCGTAAGCTTCAGCACACGGCGTTCACCATCGATGACCAACGCCACCTCGCCTGCATGGGGATTGGCCATTGTCAGAACGCCGTAAAGGCCAGCGCCCCGGCCGAGGCCAGCGTCAGTTCGTAAGTGGCCTCACCGTTATGGCTGCCGGAATACTCCAGCGAGGACACCTGAAACGGCCCCTCGACCACGCCGAAGCCCGGGATTACGATTTGGAAGGTCGGCGTCTCGGAATCGAAGAACACCTGCCGCGCGCGCGCGTCGGTCTCCGCATCCTTGAACACGCCCCCCCCGGAGATTCCGGCCGATTTAACCCCGGCGCCTGCCAGAAGCTCGCGCCAGCCGCCCTCGCTTTCCAGGCTGGTCACATCCACCTGTTCGGCGTTGAAACTGATGCGGGTGGCTCGCAGCCCCGCAATGGTCTCGAACTGACCGGCTCCGGTCAGGTCGAGCTTGATGAGTAGATCCTTGCCGAATTGCGCCGTCATCGTGCTTTCTCCAGGTTAGGTGTTCAGTCGTCCTCGACCCGCGCTGCGAAACGCAGGTCGATCCGGCGCTCGCCCTGGGTGCCCACCCGCCGGGCGCGGGCCCGGTCGAACCACAGGCCCACGATCCGCCCGCGAGACATCGCAAGGGGCGCGTCCACCAGGGCGTCGGATACCGCCGCAGCCGCCGCCTTGGCCTGGGCAAACCCGGCCTGTCGGCTGACGATGGTGATCGTGAACAGATGCAGCGCCCCGTCCCCGGTCTTGTCCGAGGCATCGCGCACCTCTTCCGGACCCAGGCTGACATAGGTCGGCGGCAGGTCGCCCGCCGGAACCACGTCATAGATCGCCCCGCCCACCAGCGCCGCAAGGTCGGCATTACCCGCCAGCCGCTGGTAGATCGCCGCCTGAAGCGCGGCTGCCGCGCCATAGCTCATGACGGTTTCTCCTCCTCTGCAAAGCAGAGCAGGTAATGCCCTTTCCGGTCCGCCTCAGTCACCGCGCGGATGTGAAAGATCCGCGCGCCTTCGCGAAACCGTTCGTCGGGCTCGGGCCGCCGGGCCGAACCCGAAGGTGCGGCGCGTACGACGATGTGATATGGCACCCGCGTCAGGGTCAGTTCCTGCCCCGCGCGCTCGCCGCCCGTGCGCGGCGTGATCTCGGCCCAGATCACTCCGAGCTCGACCCATGTCTCGGAAAACCCGCCGGCCCCATCGGGCAGCCGTTGGGCCGCTTCAAGGACAAGGCGTCGGTTCAGAACAGGCGGGCGTTTCATGCCACCCCTCCGGCCGTCACCCGCAGCCGTCGCCAGCGTTCGGTCAACGCCGCAACACCGAACGGCATGTGGCCTTCGCCCGTAGACGCCTCGTGCCGATGCTCGTGGTAATGCGCCGCCAGCAGAAAGACCGCCTGCCCCAGATCGGCAGGAACGCTGTCCCACTCCGCACCGAAACCGGCATCGAAATCGACCTCGGCGCCGCCCCCCTGCGGGATCGTCGGCAGGCAGGTCCGAACCGCGGCCAGCCTGGGATAGGTTCCGTCCCGCTCCAGCCGATAGGTGGCCGGATCGCAGACGCAGACGGTGCCGTTGCGGTCGAAGACCCGAAGCTCCGCGATGCGGGACACGGGCGCCACCGGCAGCGGCTCACGCGCTCCATCGCGCCAACCGTTCACCCCCCAGGTAAAGCTGCGCGCCAGAAGCACCTTGGCGGTCCGTTCCTCGATCGCCGCCATGGAGGCCCGCAGGAATGCCTCCAGCAACGCGTCCTCTGCCCCGTCATCGGAAAACCCGGTGCCAAGGCGCAGATGCGCCTTGAACCGCTCCAGAGGCAGCGCGGCGGCGGGCAGCGTCGTCTCGATCAGCATCATCTCGTCATTTCTCCGCTAGGCCCCCCGCTGAATGTCGGCGCGCGCCGACCCGGCCTGTCCCGACGGAGGGAACAGCTGGACAGACCGGATAGGTCCGGCGCGCGCCTGGCCGCCCCCGGGGTCAGCCGAAGGCAACGTCTCGGTCAGGTCATCAGGCGGTTGCGAATTTCAGAAGCTTGATCGCGGCATAGTCGCTGACATCGCCGCCGACGCGCTTGGTGGCATAGAACAGCACATGCGGCTTGGCCGAGAACGGGTCGCGCAGAACCCGCAGGTCCGGGCGCTCGGCGACGGTGTAACCCGCCTGGAAATCGCCGAAGGCGATCGCCACCGTGTCCGAGGCGATATCGGGCATGTCCTCGGCGATCAGGACCGGATAGCCCAGAAGCCGCGCAGGCTCGCCCGCCGACAGCCCGTCCGACCACAGGAAGCGCCCATCTGCGTCCTTCATCTTTCGCACCGCGCCCGCCGTGCGCGAATTCATCACGAAAGTGGCACCCGCGCGGTATTCCGCACCCAGCGAGTAGACGAGGTCGAGGATTGCATCGGCCGGCGACACCGCGTCGAAATCGCCATCGGACCCCGTCGCGACATAGCCGAGGCTGCCCCAGTTCCAGGCACCTTCGGGAACGTGGGGGTGCGACAGGAACCCCGTAGGCTTGTCGACACCGTCGCCATTGATGAACGCCGCCGCCTCGGCGCGGGCGAACCTGTCGGCGATGCGCGCGGCCAACCAGCCCTCGATGTCGAACGCGGAATCGTCCAGCAGCCGCTGGCTGGCCTTGGGCATGGCCGAAAGCTCGTGCAGCGGGATCGACACGCGCTCGATCTGCGGCGTGCCGGTCTCGATCTGGTTGGCGGTCTCGGTCGACCAGCCCGAACCGATGTCCGAATGGTCCACCAGCACATCGAACGAGGTCGCCTCGACGGTAACCACCTGCGCGATCGAGCGGATCGAGGCCGTCGAGCGCAGCACCGACTTGATCGTATCCGAGGTCTCGGGATCGACGAGATAGCCCCCCTCGGCCGCGACCGAGGTCCCCAGCGCCTTGCCCTCGATTTCCAGGCTGCGCAGCCCGTCATCGTCTCCGTTGCGAAGATAGGCGGCAAGGGCCTTCTTGTGCGGCGCTTCGAGATCGGCGGCACGCGACAGGGCGGGGCGCCCGGCGGAGGTCATTTGGGATTTCCGGTCCAGCATGGTCAGTCGCTCTTCCTGTTGTTGAAGTCGGGATTTCACATCAGCCTGGAACCCCCTGAAATCGATCAGAAAAGAGTTCAACGCCTGCTTCATTTCCACCGCCGGAGCATGGCTTCCGCCGGACTTGGTCTCGGTCTCGGTCATCTCGCTTGTCCTTGTTGAGATCGGTCCTCGCGGCCTTTGGCGATCAGCCCTCGGCCAACATGCGGCGGGCGCCTGAAAAGGCTTCCGCCAGTTCGCGCAAGAGCACCTCGGCGGGGTCCCTCCCCTTGGCGCCAACCCGCGCTTCGGCAAGCATCGGGAAGGTCACCAGCGACACCTCCCAAAGCTCCAGCTCCGCCAGAAGCCGACGCCCGCTTGCATCCCGTTCGGCCCGCTTTGTGCGATAGCCGATCGACAAACCGTCGATGGCGCCCGCCGAAACGAGGGCGGCCGCCTCGCGGGCACGCACGACCTCCGGCAGCAACCGCCCCTTGACGTAAAGCCCGCGGCCATCCTCCCGGACCTCGTCCCAGATTCCGATGGGCTGGGCGGGATCATGCTGCCACAGCATCTTGACCCGCCGACCCTCGGCGGCCATCCGCTTCAGGCAGGCGCCGTAGGCCCCCGCCTGCACAACGTCGCCGCCCTGGTCTGTCGCACCGAACAACGAGGCATAGCCCTCGATCACCGCGCCCTCGGCCAACGCCAGCGGCCCGTCCGGCCGACAGAACTTGCGTTCCAGCCCGGTATCCCTGTCATATCCGATCATCGAACTCCCCTTTTCACGGCGAGATCGCCAAGAGCGATGCCACGCCTTCCGTCAAGATCACCGCCACCACGCCGTAGACGGTCAGCCACATTCGTCGTTCCAGCCGCTCGAGCGCCGTCTCGATCCGCACGAGTCGGAATTCGAGCGCCGTCCAGCGCTCCTCCCAGACGCGTTCATTGGCGTCGATCCGCGCATTCGCCACCTCGAAGGGCGCATAGAGAAACCTGGACCCCGACCTCTCGGCCGGGGGCTTCATTTGCCCTCCGGCCGGGCGGGCAGACCCAGAAGGGCACGTTTCTCGTCCTCGGTCAGGAAATCCGCCCCGGCGATCCGCAGCCATTGCGCATCGCGTTCGGCCGCCAGCGCCGGCACCTGATCGAGATCGGGCTTGAGGCTCACTGTCTCGCCTGCAAAGCGCGACAGGAACTCGGCGACGGCACCGGCGACCTTTGCCACCATCGGCAGGATTGTGAGCCGATAGAAGGCGCGGTTAGCCTCCTGGTAGTTCGCGTAGGTCGCATCCCCCGGGATCCCCAGCATCATCGGGGGCACACCGAAGGCCGTCGCGATTTCCCGCGCCGCGGCCTCCTTGGTGCGGTGGAACTCCATGTCCGAGGGTGAAAAACCCATCGGCTTCCAGTCCAGCCCGCCCTCCAGAAGCATCGGCCGCCCTGCATTCGCCGCCCCCTGGTGATGGCTAAGCATCTCGTCCTGAAGCCGCGCGTACTGGTCTTCGCTCAGGGTCGCATTGCCATCCGTCCCACGATAGACGATCGCCCCCGAGGGCCGCGCCGCGTTGTCCAGAAGTGCCTTGGACCAGCGCGAGGCCGAATTGTGCACGTCGATCGCGGTTGCCGCCGCCTGCATCGGCGAAAGTCCATAGTGATCGTCCTGGGGATGGAAGCTCTTGATATGGCAGATCGGCGGCAGGTCGACCATCATGTCGAACCGATGTTTGCGCCCGCCGACGGTGTAATCATAGGCGACCGGCCAGCCATCGCGCCCGGGAACCAGATGCATCCGGTCCGATCGAAGAACATGCAGTTCGAATGGCATCCCCCCTTCGCCACCGACCGCTTCGAGATAGGCATTCCCCGACAGCAGCAACTGGCCGTAAAGCGTCTCGAACAGTTCGGCCCGTCCCTGTGCCGGATTTGGCCGCGCGATCAGTTCGAGCAGCGGGTGGGTCTCGTAGCGCCGCTCGCTATCCTGGCAGACAAGCGGCAGCGCCGCCGCGGCCTCTGCGATCAGCTTGACCGCACGAAACCCCACCGGGTTGCCGACAAAGCCGTTGCGGGTCAGCGAGACGGTATCGCGCGGGCTCCAGGCCACGCGCCCAGACCCCGCCCAGGCGATCACCGGGCCGGTGGCAGACGCTTTCGCCTCCGGCGCCCGCGTTTCGGCACGGCGGAAGATATTCAGTTTCATGGGCAAAGCTCCTCCGGTTTCGCTGTCGCTGCCCGTCAAGGGCCCAAGGAAAAGGCCCGCGTCCCGGGTTTTCCGGGGCCGGGCCTCGCCATTCCGCAAGGGCCGCGCCGCCGCGGCCGTGATTCTCTAGAGACTGCGCACCCTCGGACGCCGCCAATGGGCGGCGGGGGCAATCATCAGCTCGTGGATCGCCCAAACCAGGGCATCCACACGGTCGGGGCTGCCACGCCCCTCATACCCGCGCGAGGTCATGCGACACATCTGGTCCTCCAGTATGGCCAGGCCGGGCAGATGCTTGACCCGCCCCTGTTCGTAAAGGGCAGCCACCGGCTCGGCCCGGGCGGCCTTGCCGCGCGAAGCACGCACTGCCCGGAACGGCACCAGCGGGTCGAGTTGCCGGATCACCGTCTCGACCAGATCGCCACCCTGGTTGACCTCGGCGACCAGCCGGTCGGCGCCGAAGCGTTCCATGGCCTCGATCGCCGCCTGCGCCCAGACCGTCGGCGCCACGCCCGCAAGGCTGGCATCCGCCAGCACCACCGCGCGCCACTCCTGCGGCGGCCCCTTGCTCTGCACCCCCACGACCATGATCCCGCATTCATCCGAACCGCCATGCCCCGTGATCGGCGGATCGACCGCGACCACAACCCGGTCGAGTTCCGGCGCCCTGTCGATCCGGGCCGCCTCGATCGCCGCAAGCGGCCACAGCGCGCCCTCGGCCTCCTCAAGCAACACCCCGTCCAGTTCCTGCCGCCCCAACCGCGTGCCAGCATATCGCGTGCGGACCGCGTCAAGGAACGAGGCCGCAAGATTGGCCCGGTTCGCCTCAGTCGGCGCGTGGGTGACGACAGTCGTCGGTAGCGCCAGGATCGACCGCAAGACGCCGACATTCCGCGGCGTCGTGGTAATGCACTGCCGGGGCGATATCCCCAGCCGCAACCCGAACTGCAGCATGTCCCAGGTTTCTTCGGCCTTCTTCCACTTCGCCAGTTCATCCGCCCAGGCCGCATCGAATTGCGGCCCCCGCAGCCCCTCGGGATCATGCGCCGAAAACACCTGCGCGACCGCCCCGTTCGGCCAGACCAGCCGACGCCGCGTCGCTTCCCAGCGCGGGCGGCGATCAGGCGGCGAACAGGCCATCAGCCCGCTGTCGCCAAAGACCATCACCTCGCGGACCTGATCCACCGTCTCGCCCACCAGCGCCACCCGCCGCGACCGGCCCGGATCCAGCGGCCGCGGCCCCTCGACCTCGGCGCGCACCCATTCGGCGCCCGCCCGTGTCTTGCCCGCGCCCCGGCCGCCCAGCACCACCCAGGCCCGCCAATCGCCCTCGGGCGGCAACTGGTGCGGCAACGCCCAGAACTCGAACAGGAAGGGCAGCGCCATCAGCGTGCCGTCATCAAGGCTGTTCAGAAAGGCCGTCTGTTCGTCGCGTGGCGCGCATGCGATCCAGTCTGCGCCCGACCTCAAGACGTGCCTCATCGAGGTCGAGGGCATAGTCGCAGGCGCCGCCCGCTTCGTCTCGGAGAAGCTTTCCAACTCGTAACCTTTCGTCGAACGCGGTCTGGACCGCCTTGCCGAGATCGGTCAACGCGCCCCGTAATGCGCGGGCGCGCTCTGTCTTGCCGGCCTCGACTTCTTCGATGATCCCATTCAAGGCGCGTATCGTGCGCCTGTAATGCTCTTCGGCTTCCTCAAGCACCGCCCGGGCAGCCGTTTCGCCCACTTGCGGGGCAGTTATCGTTCCCATGCTGTCCTTGCCTGCTTGTCCTGCCGGCCCCCCGTCGCAGGAGAAGACACGAAAAAACGGCCTCGGGGGATACCCCGGGCCGCTAACCCACGTCTTCCAGCTTGCCTGAAGGTATAGATCAGAGCGCGCGCAGAGTCAAGAAGTTTATCTTTAACAAAGGGTTAACAGGAGGCTACTGACGCCCGGCCTCGATCTGGCGCCAGCGCGCCACGTTCTGGTTATGCTCGGCCAGCGTCCGGGCAAAGGCATGCCCCCCCGTTCCATCCGCCACAAAGAACAGGAAATCCGTATCATCCGGGTTCAGCGCCGCCTCGATCGAGGCCCGTCCCGGATTGGCAATCGGCGTTGGCGGCAACCCGTCGATGACATAGGTATTCCAGGGCGTCTCGCGGCGCAGCTCGCTTTGCCGGATGCCCCGGCCCAGCGGTTCCCTGCCTTGGGTCACCCCGTAGATCACCGTGGGATCGGTCTGTAGCCGCATCCCCTGCCGCAGCCGGTTCACGAAGACACTGGCCACCCTGCCCCGTTCGTCGGGTACGCCGGTCTCCTTCTCGACAATCGAGGCCAGGATCAGCGCCTCCTCCGGCGTCGTGATCGGCAAGTCATCGGCCCGCCGCGCCCAGAGATCGTCCAGAATCGCCGCCTGCCGCCGCTGCATTTCAGCGACCAGATCGCTTCGCGCCATGCCCGGCTGCACTTCATAGCTGTCAGGTGCCAGACTACCCTCGGCAGGCAGGTCAGCCACCTCGCCATCGAGGAAATCCGCCGATTTCAGTTCCTCGACGACCTGCCAGCTCGTGACCCCTTCGGCCAGCGTCACCCGGAACCGCAGGTCGGTTGCATTGCGCAATTCGGCATAGTCCTCGGGGATCTCGCCCGCCGCCGGATCGAAGGCAAGCACTTCCACATAGCGCCCCGTGCCGGGATCGACCTCGCGCAGCTGCAATTGTGCGCTGACCACCCCGATCCTGAAATTCAACTCGGTGCCGCAAGTGGACCGCCCGCCGCGCGTTACGATGTCGACGATTTCCTTCATCGAGGAACCGGGCGGAATCAGAAAGCTGCCGGCCTTCAACAGATCGGCTTTCTCCGTGTATTTCGCCCCCAGCCGGAAGATCGCGGCATTCGAGACCGCCCCCTGCCCCTCAAGCTGGCGCGAAAGCCCGGCCATCGTCGCGCCGGACTCGACCCGAAGGCAGATCGCATCGGCCAGAGGCCCGGCGCCCTCGTATTGCCGCTTGCCCCAAAGCAACAGGCCGCCCGCCAACAGAAACAGCGCGATGAACAGCGTCAGCGCGTTCGAGGCGACCGAGCGCCACATCACCGATCACCGCGCCCCATGACCAGCGTCGCATTGGTGCCGCCGAACCCGAACGAGTTTGACAGCGCGACCGCGATCTCGCGCTGGCGCGCCGCCTTGGGCGCCAGGTCGATGCGCACCCCCTCGGGCGGCGTGTCCAGGTTCAGCGTGGGCGGCGCCACCTGATCGCGCAGCGCCAGAACGCAGAAGATCGCTTCCACCGCGCCTGCCGCGCCCAGCAGATGCCCGATGGAGGACTTGGTGGACGACATCGTGGTGGCGGCAGCCGCAGCGCCCAGCAGACGCTCGACCGCGCCCAGCTCGATCGTGTCGGCCATGGTCGAAGTGCCATGCGCGTTGATGTAATCCACGTCCGCAGGCGACAGACCCGCGCGCTTCAGCGCCGCGGCCATCGACCGATAGCCCCCCTCGCCATCCTCGGACGGCGCGGTGATGTGATAGGCGTCGCCCGACATGCCATACCCCAGCACCTCGGCATAGATCTTTGCACCGCGCGCCCTGGCATGCTCGTATTCCTCAAGGATCACGATCCCCGCACCCTCGCCCATCACGAAGCCGTCCCGGTCCGCATCCCAGGGCCGCGAGGCCGATTGCGGATCGTTTCCGCGCTTCGTGGACAGCGCCTTGCAGGCATTGAACCCGGCGATCCCGATCTCGGAGATCGGGCTTTCCGCGCCCCCCGCCACCATCACGTCGGCATCGCCCCACTGGATCAGACGGGCTGCATCGCCGATGGCATGCGCCCCGGTCGAACAGGCCGTGACGACCGCATGGTTCGGCCCCTTGAACCCGAACCGGATCGAGACCTGCCCCGAGACAAGGTTGATCAGCGCAGACGGAATGAAGAAGGGCGATACCCGCCGGGGTCCCTTCTCCTGCAACAGAACCGCCGTATCGGCAATCGCCGACAGCCCGCCGATCCCCGAGCCGATCATCACGCCGGTGCGCTCGCGGTCCTCGTCGGTCTTCGGCTCCCAACCCGAATCCTTCACCGCCTGGGTGGCCGCGGCCATGCCGTACAGGATGAAATCGTCGACCTTGCGCCGCTCCTTGGGATCCATCCAGTCATCGGGGTTGAACGTGCCGTCCGCCCCGTCGCCGAACGGGATCTCGGCGGCATAGGTGGTCGCCACGCGCGATGCGTCGAACCGCGTGATCGGACCCGCGCCAGACTGCCCGGCGATCAGCCGCGACCAGCTTTCCTCGACCCCGCAGGCCAGGGGCGTGACCATCCCCAGCCCCGTGACTACCACTCGACGCATCCGCCTCTCCTCGCTCTCGTCCACGGCCTTTCCGGCGCTCCTGATACCGCGTTTTTTCCACGCTCGGCAAGCCGGGCGCAACAACGGCGCCGAACGGGCACCCGACCTCCCGAAACGAAAGCGGCGCCCCAGGGGGCGCCGCTCCGCAACACGTTCGCTCGAAAGCCTCAGGCGGCTTCCTGGATGAACTTCACCGCATCGCCGAAGGTCTGGATGGTTTCGGCAGCATCATCCGGGATCTCGATGCCGAACTCCTCCTCGAAGGCCATGACCAGTTCGACCGTGTCCAGGGAGTCCGCGCCCAGATCGTCGATGAACGAGGCGCTCTCGATCACCTTGTCCTCTTCGACACCCAGGTGCTCCACGACAATCTTCTTAACGCGATCCGCGATGTCGCTCATGTCTGTTCCTCACATTTGTTCAGGCGATTTGCCCGTCTTTGTTCTGTCGGCCACGAGGGGCCACCACCGATCCCGCAAAGCGGGACTCTCGCAAGCGCGGGGAACGCCCCCCGACGAACTCGCGCCGCCTATAACACATCGCATGTTCTTGGCAAACGCTTTCCCGTCGCAGACCGAAACCCGGGTCCGGGACCGGCTCCCCGCCCTCAGACCATGGCCATCCCGCCATTGACATGCAGCGTGGCGCCCGTGACATATCCGGCCTCGGAACTGGCCAGATAGACCACCGCCGCGGCAATGTCGGCGGGCGTGCCCATGGCGCCCACCGGCACCGCACCCAGGATCCCGGCCTTCTGCTCATCGGTCAGCTTGTCGGTCATCGCCGTCGCGATGAAGCCCGGCGCGACACAGTTCACCGTGATCCCCCGCGCCGCGACCTCCTGGGCCAGCGATTTCGACAGGCCCACCAGCCCGGCCTTGGCCGCACAGTAATTCGCCTGGCCCGGGTTACCCGTGGTCCCCACGACCGAGGTGATGTTGACGATCCGGCCCCAGCGCGCCTTGATCATGCCCCGGACCGCACCGCGGCACAGACGCATCGCCGCGGTCAGGTTCACGTCGATCACTGCCTGCCAGTCCTCGTCCTTCAGCCGCATGAACAGCGTATCGCGCGTGATCCCGGCATTGTTTACCAGAATGTCCAGCGCCCCCATCGCCTCGATGGCCGCCTTGGGCAGCGCCTCGACCGCCTCCGGATCAGACAGGTCGCAGGGCAGGACATGGGCGCGCTCGCCCAGTTCGGCCGCCAACTCGCGCAGCGGCGCCTCGCGCGTCCCCGACAGGCCCACAACCGCGCCCCGCGCATGCAGCGCCCGCGCGATCTCGGCCCCGATGCCACCCGACGCGCCGGTCACCAGCGCGCATTTTCTGCTCAGATCGAACATGTCCCCCTCCTCAGTTCATGCTGTCCACGGCTGCCGTCACCTCGTCGGGCAGTCCGACCTGACGCGTCGCGACGTCGCGCGCGATCCGACGGATCATGCCCGACAGCGCCTTGCCCGCGCCGATCTCCCAGATCTCGGTGACACCTTGTGCCGCCATCCACGCGACCGATTCCCGCCAGCGCACCGCGCCCGTCACCTGCTCGATCAGCAGCGCGCGGATTTCGTCGGGATCGCTCACGCCCTGCGCGCGGACATTCGCCACCACCGGCACCAGCGGCTCCTCGATCGTCACCTCGGCCAGACGCTCGGCCATGACCCGGGCCGCAGGCTCCATCAGCGCGCAGTGGAAGGGCGCGGATACGGGCAGCATCACCGCCCGCTTGGCACCCCGCTCCTGCGCCAGCGCGACCGCCCGCTCGACGCCCGCCTTGTGGCCCGAGATCACGACCTGCGCCGGATCGTTGTCATTCGCGGCCTGCACGACCTGGCCCTCGGCCGCAGCCGCGGCCACCGCCTGCACCGCCTCCAGATCAAGCCCCAGGATCGCCGCCATGGCGCCCTCGCCCACCGCAACCGCCGCCTGCATCGCCTCGCCGCGCAGCCGCAACAGCCGCGCGGTATCGGCCAGGCTGATCGCCCCCGCCGCGCACAGCGCCGAATATTCGCCCAGCGAATGGCCCGCCACGAAAGCCGCCGCATTGACCGTGACGCCCTCGGCACCCAGCGCCGCCATCGTCGCCATCGAGGTCGCCATCAGCGCAGGCTGCGCGTTCCGGGTCAGCGTCAATTCGTCCTGATCGCCCTCCCAGATCAGCGCCGAGAGCTTCTCGCCCAGCGCCTCGTCCACCTCCTCGAACACTTCGCGCGCGAGAGGATAGGCATCGGCCAGCGCCCTGCCCATCCCGATGGTCTGCGCTCCCTGACCCGGAAACACGAATGCGCGCATGTTTTGTCCCCTCGCTCGCCGATTTCGGCGTGGTCTATCGGCTAAGCGGGGGCTTCACAAGTCGGCGGAAAAGTCAGGCGACCTCGCGCCGCGGAGCCGGTCGAGGAAGTCGATGGCACAGCGGTCCTCGATCTCGCTGGCCTCGATATTGGCCACATTGCGCCGCACCCGCGCGGCGTGGCGCGCGGCCGCCACGCTCTGGTTCGATCCCCGCGCGATCTTGGCCGCCAGCTCCGCCTCGGAGCGTGTGTAATAGTGGTTCAACTGCAGATGATCCGCCGAATAGAAGCCGCGCGCGAAACGCCCCTTCAGGCTCGCCCGCTGGCCCCGGTCGTTCCAGGTCACATCCTGCCCATCGATCTCGACGCTATGCACCTTCAGCGCCGTCACCCGGGTCGCATCCACGATCGTCTTGAAATTCGTCACCCCGCGGACCCCGCTCAGAGGATCGGCCGCGCGGCGCGTGTAGTTCGCCACAACCCCACCTTCGGGCGGCGTCGCATGCCCGTTCCGTCCGAAATTGTGCCAGGGCAGCGACACACTGGGAATATCTCCCAGATGCGCCAGCGCGCCCTCCAGGCTCTCCGCGCGCCGGGGCACCAGAAACTCGTCGGCATCGATGCAGGCCATCCAGCGGAACCGCCCGCCGAAATTTCGCAGCGCATGGGCATAGGCCAGAACCTGGTTGTGGATCTCGCGGCCGGTCCCGGCATCCCACAGCTTCTGGTTCCAGGGGATCACCGTCAGACGCGCGCCGAGGACCTCGGCCAGACGTGAAATCGTCGCGTCGGTCGAGCCGTTGTCATAGACGAAGACATGGGCCGCGCCGGCCTCTGCATGAAATCTCGCCCATTCGCCGATATGACGCTCCTCGTTCCGGACGATCAGCACCAGCGCAAGTCCCGATCGCCCCGTGCAGGGGGCGGGCGGCGTCAGGCCCAGCTTGGTGATCGGACGCCCGGAGAACAATCGCAGCATGCACGGCCCCTGATTTTCGGTCGCCGCAAGCCTAGTTCCCTCGTCGCGGACAGACCAGACCGCTCAGGCCGCATGGGTCAAGGGCCGGGCAAGGCCGCGGCGACGCCGCATCCGGCGTCCCGGATTCGCCTTTCGCAGGCTCGATCCCTGAAGATCGCGCGCCATTCGGGCCTGAAGAACCGTCAGAACGGCCTCGCGCCCGCGCGCGACCTCGATCAGGTCGTCGCCCGTCCCCACCCGCACGAACAGCTTGGAGGGCTGCCCCGGCCGTTCGGCGCGCTGTACGAAGACCGAGCCGACCTCGTCGAAGGCCACCTCCCGCCGGATGCGCAACCCGCCGCGCGCATTGCTCAGGGTGCAGCGCAAGGATCGTGCCTCAAGGTCGACCTGCACCTCTTCGAGAAATCCGCGCTCGGCCAGCCAGCACAGCGCCAGCCCCGCCACGGCCAACCCACCGCTCGGTGCCACCAGCACCCCCAGGTCGAAAAACCCCAGCAAAGGCAGGACAAGCCAAAGCGCGCCGACCGCCGACAGAAGTGCCAGACCGCCGATCCAGGCAGCCCGCTCGAACGCGCCAGCGCTGCGAGAGACCGCTCCGCCGGCGATGACCACATAGCCCCAACGGGTCTCGGTCACCCCCGGCAACGCGATCTCCGCGCGTGCGGAAACGCGCTCATCCCGGTTTTCTAGGCCGGCCGTCATGTCGGTCGCATGCTCCCTTGCAACGGATGCCACGACCCTGTCGCGGGAAAACGGCAGCAATGGGCCGGACGGGAGCAGATTTGCGGGCGGTCCCGCGGCAGGCCCATGATCGGCGGCGGCGGGCTTGCATCGCGCGGTTCCATCTGTATAAGGCGCAGGTCTTCCGCAACGAACGTGATCGGTGCGGCCTCTCGTGGGCGGGAGGCGGAAGACCTTCGGACCCGCCCTTTGAAGCGCACCCGTAACAGGACTGGAGACAGCATGCCGCTTTACGAGCATGTGTTCATCGCGCGTCAGGACTTGTCCAACGCGCAGGCCGAGGGCCTTATCGAACATTTCGGTGCCATTCTCGCGGATAACGGCGGCAAGATCGTCGAGCACGAGTATTGGGGCGTCAAGACGATGGCCTTCAAGATCAACAAGAACCGCAAGGGGCATTACGCCTTCCTGCGCACTGACGCGCCCGCGCCCGCGGTCCAGGAGATGGAACGCCTGATGCGGCTGCATGACGACGTGATGCGCGTGCTGACCGTCAAGGTCGAGGCCCATGAAGAAGGTCCCTCGGCGCAGATGCAGAAGCGCGAAGAGCGTGGTGAACGCGGCGACCGCCGCGAGCGTCGCTGATCCAAAGCCTGCCAAGAGGAACCTAACCCATGGCCGCAAAACCGTTTTTCCGCCGCCGCAAGGTCTGTCCCTTCTCGGGCGACAACGCGCCCAAGATCGACTACAAGGACGTGCGCCTGCTGCAGCGCTACATCTCCGAGCGGGGCAAGATCGTGCCCTCGCGCATCACCGCCGTCTCGGCCAAGAAGCAGCGCGAGTTGTCGCGCGCGATCAAGCGCGCCCGCTTCCTCGCATTGCTGCCCTACGCCGTGAAATAAGGAACGAGATCCATGCAAGTGATCCTTCTGGAACGCGTGGCCAAGCTCGGCCAGATGGGCGAGGTCGTGAACGTCAAGGACGGCTACGCCCGCAACTTCCTGCTGCCCCAGGGCAAGGCGCTGCGCGCCAGCGCGGCCAATATCGCCCGCTTCGAGGCCGACAAGGCCCAGCTCGAGGCGCGCAACCTCGAGACGAAGAAAGAGGCCGAGGCGCTGGCAGCCAAGCTCGACGGCCAGCAATTCGTCGTGATTCGTTCGGCCTCCGATTCTGGCGCGCTCTACGGCTCGGTGACCACTCGGGACGTGGCCGACGCGGCCACCGCCGAGGGCTTCACCGTCGATCGCAAACAGGTTGTCCTGACCGGCCCGATCAAGGATCTTGGCCTGCATGACGTGATCGTGACGCTGCACCCCGAAGTCGAGGCCACCGTAAAGGTTAACGTCGCCCGTTCGACCGAAGAAGCGGAACTTCAGGCCTCGGGCAAGTCGATCCGGGAACTCGCTGCCGAGGAAGAGGCCGCCGCAGAGTTCGAGATTTCCGAACTGTTCGACGACATCGGCTCGGCCGCGGACGACGATTTCCTTGCCGACGTCGCCGAGACCCAGGGCTCGGGCGAGGAACAGCCGCGCTAGGGCCAGCTTGGGCGGGCCCACACGCCACCATGGCCACTCTTTCGCCGCAAGGCAATGGCACGGGCCGCACCCCACCGGTGCGGCCCGTCTCGTTTTAATCATGCCCGCTCCGCACCTTCCATCCGCGGACCGCAATGAAAAAGGGCCGCCCCCAAGGGCGGCCCTTTTCCCGTCAGTGCGATTGCGTCGCTCTCATTCCTCGTCCAGCTTCTCGACCGCCTTCTCCAGATCGGCCTTCGAGACCTCTGTTTCGACAATCTCGGCCAGCTCAAAGATGTAATCCACTACCTTGTCCTCGAAGAGGGGCGCCCGGATCTGCTGCTGCATCGCCTGGTTCTCGCGGACGAACTCGAAGAATTGCCGCTCCTGGCCCGGGAACTGGCGCGCCTGTGCCATCACCGCCTGGGTCATCTCGTTGTCCGAGACGCTGATCTCGGCCTTGCGTCCGATCTCGGCCAGCAGAAGACCCAGCTTCACGCGTCGCCCGGCCAGCTTCTGATGTTCGTCGGTCGGGACGATCTCGGCGTGGTCATGGCCCTGAACCTCGGGATGGTCCTCGTGCCAGAGTTGGTGCGCGATCTGCTTGGCCTCTGCCTCGACCAGCGAAGGCGGCAGGTCGAAGCTGATCGTCTCGTCCAGCACATCAAGCAGCGCACGCTTCATCACCGCACGCGCCGCGCCGCCGAACTCCGCTTCCAGCCGCTCGGCAACCTGGCTCTTCAGCGCATCCAGGCTTTCGACCCCGAACTGCTTGGCCAGTTCGTCGTCGATCTCGGCCGCCTTCGGGGCCTTCACGGCCTTCACGGTGACGTCAAAGGTCGCTTCCTGACCCTTCAGCTTCTCGGCACCGTAATTCTCGGGGAAGGTCACGGTGACCGTCACCTCGTCGCCCGCCTTGGCACCGACCAGTTGATCCTCGAAACCGGGGATGAAGCTCTGCGAGCCCAGAACCAGCGGATAACCCTCGGCCGCGCCGCCCTCAAAGGGCTCATCGCCCAGCTTGCCGACGAAGTCGATCACGACCTGGTCGCCCTCCTTCGCCTTCGAGCCCTTGCGCCGGTCCTCGAAAACCTGCGCGGTCTCGGCCAGCTTGCCAAGCGCCTCGCCGATCTCGTCCTCGTCGGCCTTGACCACCAGCTTCTCCAGCTTGATCGCCTTCATGTCGGGCTCGGGGATCTCGGGCAGCGCCTCGTAGGTCATCTCGACCACGATATCGTCGCCCTCCTTCCAGCCCTCGTTGGTCATCTTGACATCGGGCTGCAGCGCGGGGCGGTCGCCGGTCTGCTCGAAATGCGCGCTCATCGCGCCGTCGATCGTCTCCTGCATGACCTCGCCCATGACGCGCTGGCCGAACTGCTTCTTCAGCAGCGGCATCGGCACCTTGCCCTTGCGAAAGCCCTTGATCTCGACCTGGGGCCGGAATTCCTCGAGCTTCGCGTTGACCTTTTCGTCAAGCTCGGCGGCGGTCACGGTGATCGTGTAGCCGCGTTTCAGGCCGTCGTTCAGGGTCTCGGTGACCTGCATCTCGTTGTCCTTTTCATCCCATCCTGGTGCGGGTGGAGGGACTTGAACCCCCACGCCTTTCGGCGCCAGAACCTAAATCTGGTGCGTCTGCCAGTTCCGCCACACCCGCAAAAAGCGCAAGGGCAGCCCGTGACGCAAAGGGCCGCCCCTCAAATCCGCGTCCTTCTAGCAAAGCGCCGCGCGGTATGCGAGCGGAAAAAGCGGGCCGAAACCCCCGCCCGCCCCTGTCTTCTTCTTGGCCCAAATACCCATCCCCGGCCGACAACGTGCAACATCGATGGAACGGGTACCGTCACAGGCCAAGATCGCGGAACACGGTCGGCAGCGCATCTGGCAGATCCTCGGCGATCAGCCCCGGCCCGAAGCGGCGCGCCGCCTTCACATGCAGCCAGGCCCCCGTGCACGCAGCATCGAAGGGCGAAAACCCTCGCGCCAGAAGCCCCACGATGAATCCGGCCAGCACATCGCCCGACCCCGCCGTCGCCAGCCACGGCGCCGCCCGCTCGCGCAGCGCCGCATTCACAGCGCAGCGCCCCGCCTTGTCGGCGATCACCGTGTCGGGCCCCTTGAACAGCACCACGCAGCCCGCCCGCATCGCCGCCTCGCGGGCCGCGTTCACCTTCGAGAAGGCCGGGCCCCGTGTGGCGGGCACCGCCAGCGTCTCGGCGATATCCGGAAAAAGCCGCGCGAACTCGCCCGCATGCGGGGTCAGAACGCAGGCCTCGTGGAGCAGGGCGAACAGCTCGGGATGCCGCGCCACCAGCGTCAGCGCATCGGCATCCAGAACAACCGCCCGCCGCTGCGCATCCCCCAGCGCCGCCGCAACGAGGTCCATCTCGCGCGCGCCCGTCCCCAGCCCCGGCCCCAGACAAACCGCATTGACCCGCGGGTCCACAAGCAGCTCCGCCAGCGCCTCGCCATCCGCAACCGGCCGCAACATCACCGCATCCAGCCGCGCGGCATTCTCCGGCATGGCATCCGGCGGGCAGCCCAGCGTCACCAGCCCCGCCCCGATCCGCAGCGCCCCCCGCGCCGCCAGCCGCCCCGCCCCGCCCCGGCCCGGCGGCCCCGACAGGATCAGGGCATGGCCATGGGTATACTTGTGGCCGCCGGACTTCCGCAGATCACCCGACCAACGGCAGATCAGTTCAGCGGCAGGCGTCGATTCCCGGCACGCCGCGCCGCGCCCCATCCTGTCCGCGATGCCATCCAGCCCGATATCCTTGACAACCAGCCTCCCGACCGACGGTTCCCCGACGAAATGGCCCACGCGCGGACGATGAAAGCTCACGCACAGATCGGCCTGCACACCCGACCACCCCTCATCCTCGCCCAGAAAGCGCCCGCTATCGCTGTCGATGCCGCTGGGCATGTCCACCGCCACGCTGTGCAGACCGCAGAACTGGCCTTGCGCGCGAAACTCGGCCAGCCGCGCCCGCACGCGCGCATCCAGCGGCCGGGCAAGCCCCGTGCCAAACAGCGCATCGACCATGACCCCGTCACCGGAAGGAGCGGCATCGAACAGCCCTTCGGGCATCTCCCCCAGGAAATCTCGGACCTCTCCCAACCCGCACCAGCGCAGATAATTCGCTCGTGCATCGGGCGGCAGGCGCGCCGGATCGCCATACAGGAACAGCGCCACCTCCCAGCCCCATTCCTTCAACAGCCGCGCCACCACGAACCCGTCGCCGCCATTGTTGCCCGGCCCGCACAGCACAACGGCGCGCTGCGGCGCCGCCCGAAACCCGGGCCATTCCTCGAAGATCGCCTCGACCACGCCACGGCCGGCGCGCTCCATCAGCTCCAGTCCCGTGACCAATCCCGAGGCAATCGCTGCGGCCTCGATGGCGCGCATTTGGGCGGAATTTAGAAGATCGGGCATGATCGGCGGATCTCTCCTTCACAAACTGTCTGCAAAAACGGCATCACGCATAAAAAACAGGCAATTCTTGAGGATTCAGGAAAGCGCCCCTCTTGGGGCCAGCCTAGCCAATTGTGCGCCTCCGGGGAAAGTGGTCTGTCGGGCAACGAAAGCCACCGAGAAGGAGTCTCGCGCCGTGAAGAAGATCGAGGCGATCATCAAGCCCTTCAAGCTCGACGAGGTCAAGGAAGCCCTGCAGGAAGCCGGCGTTCAGGGCCTCTCGGTCATCGAGGTCAAGGGCTTCGGCCGCCAGAAGGGCCACACCGAGCTTTATCGCGGCGCCGAATACGTCGTGGACTTCCTGCCCAAGGTGAAGATCGAGGTTGTGCTGCCCGACGACCAGGTGGACGCCGCCATCGAGGCCATCGTGAACGCCGCCAAGACCGAGAAGATCGGCGACGGCAAGATCTTCGTCTCGCCCGTCGAACAGGCGATCCGCATCCGCACCGGCGAGACCGGCGAGGATGCCCTCTGAGCATACCGACTGACCCGCCGGGGTCGCTTCCCGGCGCGTAACGATCAACCCAGGAAGAAGGGAAACACGGTCCAATGAGCAAGGAACAGGTTCTCAAGACCATCAAGGACGAAGATGTCGAATATGTCGACATCCGCTTCACCGACCCGCGCGGCAAGCTTCAGCATGTCACCGTCATGGCCGACCAGGTGGACGAGGACTTCCTCGACGAGGGCTTCATGTTCGATGGCTCCTCGATTGCCGGCTGGAAGTCGATCGAGGCTTCGGACATGAAACTCATGCCCGACACCGAAAGCGCCTATCTCGACCCGTTCTATGCCGAAAAGACGCTCTGCGTGCATTGCTCGGTGGTCGAGCCCGACACCGGCGAACCCTATGACCGCGACCCCCGCGGCACCGCCGAGAAGGCCGAGGCCTACCTGAAATCCTCCGGCATTGGCGATGTTGCCTATTTCGGCCCCGAAGCCGAGTTCTTCATCTTCGACGACGTGCGCTATGCGGTCAGCCCCAACAAGGTGGCCTATTCGCTGGATGTCGAACACGCGGCCTGGAACACCGACACCGAGTATGAAAGCGGCAACCTCGCCCACCGCCCGACCTACAAGGGCGGCTATTTCCCGGTGAACCCCTCGGACGAGGGCCAGGACATCCGCTCGGAAATGCTGTCCACGATGAAGCGGATCGGCATGAAGGTCGACAAGCACCACCACGAGGTCGCGACCTGCCAGCACGAGCTGGGCATGATCTTCGACAGCCTCAAGAAACAGGCCGACAACCTGCAGAAATACAAGTATGTCATCCACAATGTGGCGCTGGCCTATGGCAAGACGGCGACCTTCATGCCGAAGCCGATCGCAGGCGACAACGGCTCGGGGATGCACTGCAACATGTCGATCTGGAAGGACGGCAAGCCGCTCTTCGCGGGCGATAAATATGCCGACCTGTCGCAAGAGGCGCTGTGGTATATCGGCGGGTTGCTGAAGCATGCCAAGACGCTGAACGCCTTCACCAACCCCTCGACCAACTCCTACAAGCGCCTGATCCCCGGCTTCGAGGCCCCCGTGCTGCGCGCCTACTCGGCCCGCAACCGGTCGGGCTGCATCCGTATCCCGTGGACCGAGTCGCCCAAGGCCAAGCGCGTCGAGGCCCGTTTCCCCGACCCGTCCGCGAACCCCTATCTGTGCTTCTCGGCGCTGCTGATGGCAGGTCTTGACGGGATCAAGAACAAGATCGACCCGGGCGAGGCGATGGACAAGAACCTCTACGACCTGCCGCCCGAGGAACTGGAAGGCATCCCCACCGTCTGCGCATCGCTGCGCGAGGCGCTGGACAGCCTTGCCAAGGATCACGACTTCCTGCTCGCGGGCGACGTGTTCACCAAGGACCAGATCGCCGGCTACATGGAACTCAAATGGGAAGAGGTCTACGCCTTCGAGCACACCCCCCACCCGGTCGAGTTCAAGATGTATTACAGCTGCTGATCCTCCCGACCAGGTAACGGAACCAGCCAGGGGGCGCCCGCGGGCGCCCCCGTTTCTTGCTTGTGACCGACAATGGGTAGCCTGCTTGCATCCGGTCGTCCGGCGCAAAGGTCCGGCATGGCTGCGCCGCAGGTCATGCCTCCCGCGCCAAGGCCTCGCCAAGCCGCGCCCATTCCCAGGAACTGCCCGGTAGACCCAGGCGAAGCGCGCGCGGCGACCAGGGGAAGACACGCGACCAGATCCGCGCTCGGCCGAGCTGCGCGCGGGCAGCCGTCGAATCCGGCGTCTCGTACAGCCGGAAAAGTGCCGTGCCGCCGAGACAGTTCCAGCCAGCGTCCCGGGCCAACTTGTCGGCCCGGACGGCATCATTGCCAAGACGGGCGGTGCTGACGGCGCGCCAGTCGGCATCGCACAGCGCCGCCGCACCGATTTCCAGCGCCGGACCCGACACGGACCAAGGCCCGGCCATCGCCGCGATGCGGTCGAGATGCGCCCGCGCGCCCAGTGCAAAGCCCAGACGCAAGCCGGCGAGCCCGTAGAACTTGCCGAACGAACGCAGGACGATCACGTTCTCGGGACAGGCGCCGGTCAGAAGCGAAAGTTCGGGATGCGGGTCGGCAAAGCTTTCATCCACCACAAGAAGCCCGACGCAGGACGCGATCCCGCGCAAATCACTGGCGGAAACGCGCCGCCCGTCGGGATTGTTCGGATTGACCAGAATCGCCATCCCGGCCCCCGCCAGCGCCGCGGCCTCCGGCACACCCTCGACGACCCGCCCCGACAGCGCAAGAACCCCGGCATATTCATTGTAGGTCGGCGTTACGATCCGCACCGCTCCATCGGGCGCCAGCGCGGGCAAGAGCTGGATTGCCGCCTGCGCACCTCCCAGCGGAAGGATCGGCCAGTCCGTGCCATAGGCACAGCGTGCGGCGGCGATCAGCCGGTCACGGGCTTCGCGGCCGGGCAGCGCAGTCCAGGCATGCGGGGAAACCGGCGGCACCGGCCAAGGCACGCGGTTGATGCCAGTAGACAGGTCGATCCAGTCCGCAGGCGCTCCGCCGAACGCGCGGGTCGCCGCCGCGAGATCGCCGCCATGGTCACGTTCCGTTGTCATGTCTCGCTCATGCAATCAGGGCTAGGGTCGCAAGCACCATGGCCAGCGCCGCCATCGCCCGCAGGTAAAGCGTCAGCCCACGGTCCAGTGCCCGCGCGTCCGGATCGGCGGCACCCGCGTTCAGCCAGGGTTCGTCACTGATCTTGTCGCCATAGGCGCGCGGTCCCGAAAGCCGCACGCCGAGCGCGCCAGCCATTGCCGCCTCGGGCCAGCCCGCATTGGGCGAACGGTGCGCACGCGCATCGCGCAGCATCGTCCGGATCGCCGCGTCCCGCTGACCCGAAACCGCGCAGAGGATCAGTCCGGTCAGCCGCGCCGGAACCAGATTCGCCAGATCGTCGAGCCGCGCCGCCACCCGGCCGAAATGCAGGTAACGGGCGTTGCGGTGGCCGATCATGCTGTCCAGCGTGTTGATCGCCTTGTAGCCTGCGATCCCGGGCAGCCCCAGCACCACCCCCCAGAATACCGGCGCCACCACCCCGTCGGAGGCGTTCTCGGCAAGGCTCTCCAGCGCGGCGCGCGCCACCCCTGCCTCGTCCAACTGCGCCGGATCGCGCCCGACGATCATCGCGACCGCGCCGCGCGCGCCCGCCAGATCGCCCACCGTCAGCGGCCGGGCGACGGCAGCCACATGGTCGTACAGGCTGCGCCCGGCGACCAGCGGCGCGGCCAGAAGCCCGGTCAGCGCCACACCCAACCAGCCGCCGGGCAATAGCGCCGCAACCGCAAGCGCGGGAACAACCGCGGCGGTCAGCGTTACCGCCACGGCTGCCACGCCCAGCCACAGTCGCCGCGCCGCCGGATCCCCCGGCCGGTTCCAGCGCCGGTCAAGCAGGGCGATCAGCGCGCCGAGCCAGGCCACCGGGTGACCGATCCGCGCATGCAGCCGACTCGGCCAGCCCGTCGCGCCCTCCAGCACCAGTGCCAGCAGAATCGCGGCCGCGCTCATCCCCGCCCTCCGGCACGGAAGCGCAGCACATGGCGAAGCCCCAATCCGCGCAGCACCGCCGCCGCATCATCGGGCATCGTTCCGGGTGCGAACAGCAACCCCAGTGCGCTTCCGGTATGCGCAGCGACGATGCCGAGCGCGCCCAGACGGCGACCGGCCCGCAACAGCGGTTCGGGATCCGGTCCACCGCGCAGCGCGTGGTTGCGGCGCGCGCTTTCCGTGGCAAGGGCCGCAAAGGCCCCTGGTCCGGTCGCCTGCCGCCATTCGGCCAGGAGGTCGGCAATGTCGGCGAAACCCCGATCGGTCGGATCGGTGCGCCGCCCCGGCCCCTTGAACCCCCCCACCACGTCGAGGCGCGGCAGCGCAGGCAGACGGCCCAGAACGCAGCCAACTCTTGGTGCCCAGAGCAGCCGATCCGGCACTGGATACATCAACGGGTCGCTCGCCCCTTCGATTGCAAGGCACAAGGCGGCCTCGGTCTCGGGGGACAGCCTGCCCGCCGCGAGGCAACGCAGCACAGCAAGCAGCGAAGCGGTCGAGGCCCCTGCCCCGCCACCGGGCGGCATCCCGGCGTAAAGGCGCAGCCGCCCTCGGGGAGTACCGCCCCTCACCGCGGCAAAGAGCGCCCTGACCTGATCGCGCGCAAGCACAGACCGCCCGCCCTGCCACAATCTGAACCCTTGCCCCGGATCCCAGCACGCCCTCGCTGCCAGCGCGTCGCAGGGCAACGTGACAAGCGCCACAGGCCCTTCGGAGCCCAGCCTTCCTTGCAGAAACTCGCCGAAATGTCCGGGAACGCAGGCGCAACGGACGCGCTGGCGGGACGTAACGGCGGCAGGCAAAAAAGGCATGGCATTCCCGGATCGACGGCGCGGGCCTTGAATGGCATCCCTTCCCGGTCTGCGCAACGGGCCTTTGGGCAGACCGATGGATGCGCGGACCGCCCTTGCGACCCGCCGACGAACGTAGCCAAACCCTGCCGCGCGCCCCAAGACGCAGTTACCATCGCCATATCCCCGGGCTGAGACCGAGTTCAGAACTCCACCCCCGGCTGTGCCTTGATGCCCGCCCGGAAAGGGTGCCTGACCAGCGTCATCTCGGTCACAAGGTCGGCGGCCTCGATCAGCGCCTCGGGGGCGTTGCGGCCCGTCAGGACCACATGGGTCAGCGGCGGCTTCTCGTCGCGCAGGAAGGCGATCACCTCGCCCGAATCCAGATAGCCGTAGCGCAGCGCGATGTTGATCTCGTCCAGCAGGACCATCCGAATCTCGGGGTCGCGGATCAGTGCCTGCGCCTTATGCCAGCCGCGTTCGGCCGCGGCGATGTCGCGGGCGCGGTCCTGGGTGTCCCAGGTGAAGCCTTCGCCCATGGCGTGGAACTGGCACAGATCGGCGAAACGCTCGGTCAGAAGCCGCCGCTCGCCGGTGTCCCAGGCACCCTTGACGAACTGAACGACGGCGCAGGGCATCCCATGGGCGATGCAGCGAAGGATCATGCCGAACCCGGCCGAGGACTTGCCCTTGCCCGCGCCGGTATGGACGATGAGCAGCCCCTTGTCGGCGGTCTTTCCATCCAGCGCCCGGTCTTTCGCTTCCTTGCGCCTGGCCATCTTGGCGGCGTGGCGGGCATTGTCGTCGGTAGGTGTCGCGGCCCCGGTCATCGGCATCCCCCTGTCCGTTGTCCGGCGCAGGATGGGCCGCAATGGCGCCCGCGTCAAACCGCCTGGCGGGGACTGTCCGGAGAGATTGACAACCCCGTGTCGCGCTGACATGACGAGGGTGTGATCGGTTGTTCCGTCCGCGCAAGCGGCCGGAACTGAAAAGGGAACGCGGTGCGCCCGGCAACGGGCAATTCCGCGGCTGCCCCCGCAACTGTAAGCGGCGAGCGCGGCTGAGAATGCCACTGGGGCGACCCCCGGGAAGGCCAGCCAAGCGATGACCCGCAAGCCAGGAGACCTGCCGATCCCCCGTGCCGCTTGTCCGGCACGGCTTCCACCGGACGCCGGGGTGCGCGTCTGGCCCGGATCGGCCGTGTCCCGGCCCGTTCGAGCCGTTTATCCCCGTTCGTCCTTTCCGATCGCGGCCCTGCCGCAACCGATGAAAGGAGACGACCCTTGTTCTTCCACGGCAACCTTGTGACGGCAGCGCTTGCGCTGACCCTCGTGCCCGGCCTCGCGTCGGCGCATTTCCAGTTGTCCCATACCGGCGACGCGCTGATCGACCGGCCGGGCGACGTCCCGGTCAAGCTGATCTTCTGGCATCCGTTCGAAAATGGCCATGTCATGGACATGGCCGAACCGCTGGAATTCTACGCCATCCATCGCGGCGAGAGGATCGACCTGAAGGGCAGCCTGATCCGGACCACCTTTGCCGGCGCGGACAACGCAGCAATGGCTTGGGACGGAATCCTGCCGGTCAAACGCGCGGGCGATTACGTTCTGGTGACGGTTCCGGCCCCCTATTACGAGGGGTCCGAGGACGTCTATATCCAGCAGATCACCAAGACCTATCTGAACCGCGGCCAGATGCCCACCGACTGGACCGAGCCGCAGGGGCTGAAGGCCGAGATCGTGCCGATGGTGAAACCCTACAATGTGATCGCGGGCTCGACCTTCACCGGCCGGGTGATGTCCGACGGCACCCCCGTCGCGGGGGCCGAGATCGAGATCGAGTTCATGGCAGCCGAGCCCGACATGGCGACGGGCCGCGCGGGACCGCCCACCGCCCGCCCGATGCCGGGCGGCACGGTGGTCGCGATCTCGGACGGGAACGGCTATTTCACCTTCGGCATTCCGCGCGCGGGCTGGTGGGGCTTTGCCGCGCTCGGCGTCGGGCCGGACACCGAACATGAGGGCAAGGAACTCAGCCAGGACGCGGTGATCTGGATCCGCGCCCACGACCTCGACTAGGGGGCGGGGCCATGCATATCGTGGACGGGGCGCTGGCCAACCCGGTCGTTCTGGGGGGCGCAGCCCTTGCGGCGGGCGGCATCGCGCTGGGGCTGAGATACCTGCCGCTGGAACGGATCCCGGCCGCCGGGGTTCTTTCGGCCGCCTTTTTCGTGGCTTCGCTGATCCATGTGCCGATCGGGCCGTCCTCGGTGCATCTGATCCTGAACGGTCTGGCCGGGCTCGTGCTCGGCTGGGCCGCCTTCCCGGCGCTGTTTGTCGGGTTGCTGTTGCAGGCAGTGTTCTTCGGCTTCGGCGGCCTGACGGTGCTCGGCGTGAACACGCTCGCCATCGCCCTGCCCGCGGTGATCGTGCATTACCTTTGCCGCAGCGGCATGCGTGCCGGGAACCCGGTCATCGCGGCGCTTTGGGGCGGTATCGGCGGGGCGCTGGCCATCGCGTTGACGACTGCCCTCGTCGGGCTGGCGCTGACGCTTTCGGGCGGTGCGTTCTTTCTGGCCGCAAGGCTGGTCTTCTTCGCCCATATCCCGGTCATGGTGGTCGAGGCGCTGCTGTCGGCCGCCGCGGTCTATCTGGCGGCGCGGGTCAAGCCCGATCTCTTTTTCACTCTGAAAGGGGCCTCGTGATGATGCGTGCCGCTCTTCTGATCCTGCTTTTCGTTGCCCATCCGTTGCCCGCGCTGGCGCATAAGGTGGTCTTCTCGGTCTATCCCGCGGGCGATGCCATCGAGGGCGAGCTGGGCTTTTCCAATGGCGACATGGCCGCGCATCAGGTGATCGAGCTGTTCGACACCGCGGGCAACAGGCTGGGCGAGACAACGACCGATGCGGACGGGTTCTTCACCTATGCGCCCACCCGGCCCGTGGCCCATGTCCTGCGCGCCGATCTGGGCGCGGGCCATGTCGCACAGGCCGAACTGTCCGCCGAGGAGGTCGCCGCGATCCTCGGTCAGGGCGAGGCCGTCCCGGACCCCGCGGCGGCACGAACCGCCCCCGCCGGGCTTTCGGAGGCCGACAAGGCCGCCATCGCCGCGATGATGCGCGACGAGATGCGGCCCCTGCGCCGCGAGATCGCGGCGCTCAGGGAACATCACCAGCTTCAGTCCATCCTTGGCGGGATCGGTTACATCGCCGGGCTTTTCGGGCTTGGCTTCTACCTCGCCGCGCGGCGCAGGCTGGCGGGCTGATTAGGATGGGCCATATCCTGACAGCGGGACAGAAGACCCCGGACGCGACCGGCAAGACAGCGACCGGGGCGCCGCTGTCGCGTCTCGATCCCCGCACGCGCATCCTGGCGGCCGTCACCTTTGCCATCGTCACCGTGGGCTGTTCCTGGATACCCGTCCTGCTGGCGGCGCTGGCGGTCGCGGCCGGGCTGGCGGTGCTGTCGGGCCTGCCCGTGGGGCCGACGCTGCGCCGCATGGCGGCGATGGACGGTTTCATCGTCTTCCTGATCGCGCTTCTGCCCTTCACGACACCGGGCGATCCGCTGGTCACGATCTGGGGGGTCACGGCAAGCAGGCAGGGCCTGATGCTGGCCATCGACATCCTGCTGACGGCCAATGCGGTCGTTCTGGCGCTGCTGGCGCTGGTCGGCAGCATGGAGCCGGTCACCCTCGGCCATGCGCTTCACCGGCTGCGCATGCCCGAGGCGCTGGTTCATCTGATGATGTTCACGATCCGCTATGTCGAGGTTCTGCACGCGGAATACCTGCGGCTGCGGCAGGCGATGAAGGCACGCGGGTTCCGCCCCTCGACCGACTGGCACAGCCTGCGCAGCCTCGGCTATCTGGTGGGCATGGTGCTGGTGCGTGCCGTCGACCGGTCCGAGCGCGTGCTGGGCGCGATGAAATGCCGGGGCTTTTCGGGGCGCCTGCCGCTTTTGCACGCCTATGCCTATGGCCCCCGCGATGCAGCCTTCGCGGCCGTTTTAGGCGCGGCCCTTCTGGCCCTCTGTCTTGCCGAGGTATCGCATGGCGCTGCTTGAACTCGACGCCATCCATTTCGCCTATCCCGGCCGGGCGCCGGTCCTGCGCGGGGCGAGCCTGACGCTGCGCGCGGGACAGCGGCTGTCGATCACCGGGGCCAACGGGTCGGGCAAGTCGACGCTGCTGGGCATCGCGGTCGGGTTGTTGCGCCCGTCCGCGGGGCGCATTCTGGCCTTCGGGCAGGCGCGGCGGCGGGAGGCCGATTTCCACGAGGTGCGCCGCCGCGCCGGGCTGGTGTTCCAGGACCCCGACGATCAGCTTTTCTGCCCGACTGTGGCCGAGGATATCGCCTTCGGCCCGCTGAACCTGGGCAAGACCCGCGCCGAGGCGATGGCGATCGTCGACAGGGTTCTGGCGCGCCTTGACCTGACGCATCTGCGCGACCGGGTCACCTATGCGCTGTCGGGCGGGGAAAAGCGGCTGGTGACGCTGGCAACCGTGCTGGCGATGGAGCCCGAGCTGCTGCTGCTGGACGAACCGACCAATGCGCTTGACGAGGAAAATGCGGCGCGGCTGGTGGGCATCCTTCGGGGTCTGCCGCAGGCGATCCTGCTGGTCAGCCATGACGCGGCGCTGCGCGCGCAGGTGGCGCCCGACAGCCTGCGCCTGAGCGAGGGGCGTCTGGTGCCCGCGACCTAGGCGCGCTCAGCCCGCGCGGCGCAGCAGGTAGACATCCATGATCCAGCCATGGCGCGCCCGCGCCGCGGCGCGCAGATCGAGGATGCGCGGTCCGGCCTCGGCCAGCGGACCCGACGCCGTCAGTTCCCCCGCCATGCCCAGATAAGCCCCCCACCAAATCGTGACGCCCTCGGGGTCCAACGTTCGGAAGGCGCAGCCGCCATCCAGCATCACGACCACCGTATCGGCGCAATCGGGCCAGCCGGTCTCGCGCAGTCGCCGTCCCGTGGTGACAAGGAAGGGCGCCCCGATCTCGTTCAGCGGTATGCGATGGGCGGCGCATAGCGCCTGCACCGCCGTGATGCCGGGCGCGACGGCAATGCGCGGCAGCGGCGTCAGCCTTGCGGCGATCCGAAGCGAACTGTCGTAAAGCGAAGGGTCGCCCCAGACCAGCAGGGCGACGCGGTGTGCGGATGGATCGGCCGCGGCGATCCAGGCCTGCGCGATGGCGTCGTGCCAGGCTTCCACGCCACCAAGGTAATCGCCCTCGGCATCGCGTATCGGCAGGTCGAACTCTGCGATCCGGGCGGTTTCCCCGTCCAGCACCCGGGCGCAGATGTCGCGCCGCAGGTCGGCAAGGTCCGCCTTGTCCTTGCCCTTGCGCGGGATGAGGATCAGATCGGCGGCGCGGATCGCGGCGATCCCCTGAAGGGTCAGGTGATCGGGATTGCCGGTGCCGATGCCGATCAGGGTCAACTCACGCATCGGCCGCCTCGCCTGCCAGCGGGCCATAAAGGATCAGCGCGGGGGCGGTTGCGCTGCCTCCGACCGGATTTTCGGCCAAGGCGCCGATCGTCGCGCGCGTCAATCTCTGGTCCGGCGTCGTTACCCCCTCGGCCAGCAGGGCGGGCGTGTCACCGGGCAGACCGCGTGCGATCAGTGCCTCGGCAAGTGCGGGAAATGTGCGCCGCCCCATGTAGACAACGGTGGTGGCCTGCGGGTCGGCCAGCGCATCCAGGTCGATATCGGCAGGCAGATGCCCCGACACGTCATGGCCGGTGACAAACTGCACCCGCCGCGCGGTCAGCCGCCGGGTCAGCGGGATGCCCGCCGCCGCCGCCGCCGCGCAGGCCGCGGTGACGCCCGGGATGATCTCATGGCGGATGCAAGCGGCCCGAAGCGCCGCGATCTCCTCCTCCAGTCGCCCGAACAGCCCCGCATCGCCCGATTTCAGCCGCACCACCCGCGCGCCGGTGGCGGCGTAATCGACCAGCAACCGGCTGACATGATCCTGTTTCGGCGAGGCGCGGCCCGCCCGCTTGCCCACGCCCACCAGATCGGCCCCCGCCCGCGCATGGGCCAGGATCGGCCCCGAGGACAGATCGTCGAACAGCACCGCATCGGCGCGCTTCAGCCGGTCCACGGCCTTCAGCGTCAGAAGCTCGGGATCGCCCGGGCCGGAGCTTACGAAACTGACAAAACCGCTCACGCGAGATCCTCTGCGATCAGGTGAAAGAAACTGCCGGTGACATGCCCCCGGACAGAGCCGGTTTCCGGCACGGGGTTGTCCCCGGCATCGGTGACGCGGGCAAGCGGCGCGTCGGGCTGGTCCAGGATCGTCGAGTAATGGAACTCGTGCCCGCGCAGGCTGGTCCCCGCCCCATGCCCCGGCATCGGCGCAGCCAGCACCGCCCGGCGATAGCCCAGATGCAGCCGCCGGTTCTGATAGCTGGTGACCAGCCCCAGCAGCCCCGCCATCGCGTGCCGCGTGCCGTCGGCGTCGATCAGCGCCTGCCCCAGAACCATGTAGCCGCCACATTCGCCATGAACCGGGCGGGTTTCGGCATGGCTGCGCAGCCCGGCGCGGAAGCGGATCGCGGCGGCCAGCCGCCCGGCGTGAAGCTCGGGGTAGCCGCCCGGCAGCCAGACCAGATCGGCCGACGGGTCGGGCGGCTGGTCGGCCAGCGGCGAAAAGGGCAGGATCTCGGCGCCCTTGCGCCGCCAGCCCTCGATCAGATGCGGATAGGCAAAGGAAAACGCCGCATCGCGGGCCAGCGCGATCCGCTGCGCGGGCGGCGCGGGCCAGCGCCCCGGCGCGCCCGTGGCCCCGCCGCGCGCCGCCGCGCGCAGGGCCGCCAGATCGGCATGGTCGCGCAGAAAGGCGCCCAGCCGGGCCAGCACCGTTTCCAGCCCGTCCTGTTCCTGGGCCTGTACCAGCCCCAGATGCCGTTCGGGCAGTTCCAGATCGCTGCGCCGGGGCAGCGCCGCGAAGACCGCGATCCCGAGCCGGGCCATTTCCTCGCGGATCATCACCTCGTGCCGGGCGCCTGCCACGCGGTTCAGGATCACACCGGCCAGGGGCGGCGCATCGGGATGGCGGGCAAATCCCAGCGCGGTGGCGGCCGCCGATTGCGCCTGTCCCGAGACATCCAGCACCAGCACCACCGGCCAGCCAAAGCGCCGCGCGATGCCTGCGCTTGTGCCGCGCCCCGAGACACCCGCCGCCGTGGTCCCGTCGAACAGGCCCATGGACCCCTCGGCAATCGCCAGATCGGCGCCCGCAGCCTGCTGCGCCAGCGCGTCCAGCAGGCCGGGATCCATCGCCCAGCTGTCCAGGTTGAACGATACTCGCCCCGCCGCCAGCCCGTGAAAGGCAGGGTCGATATAGTCGGGGCCGTTCTTGAAGGGCTGCACAGCCAGCCCCCGATCGCGAAAGGCGCGCAGCAGGCCCAGCGTCACCGTCGTCTTGCCCGTGCCCGAGGCCGGGGCGGCGATCACCAGCCCGGGGGGGATGTCAGCCATGGCCCGGCCCCCCGGCCCGTTGCGGGCGGAACCGGCGGTCGTAATCGGTGGCGTAAAGGCAGCTTTCGTCAAAGCCCTCGGCCGCCAGTGCGGGACCGACAAGGATCAGCGCGGTGCGCTCGATCCCGTCGGGGATTGCGGCCTCGATGGTGGCAAGCGTGGCGCGCAGGATGCGCTGGTCGGGCCAGCTTGCGCGATAGACCACGGCCACCGGACAATCGGCACCATAGGCGGGCGTCAGGTCGGCCACCACGCGGGCAAGGTTGTGGATCGACAGGTGAATGGCCAGCGTCGCGCCGGTGGCGGCGAAATTGGCCAGGCGTTCGCCCTCGGGCATGGACGAGGCGCGGCCGGGCGTGCGGGTCAGCACCAGCGATTGCGCCAGCCCCGGCAGGGTCAGTTCCGCCCCCAGCGCCGCCGCCGCCGCGGCAAAGGAGGGCACACCGGGGGTGACGCTGACGGGGATGCCAAGCGTCTTGAGCCGCCGGATCTGTTCGCCCATCGCCGACCAGACCGACAGATCGCCGGAATGCAGCCGCGCGACATCAAGCCCCGCCTCATGCGCGGCACGGCATTCGGCGATGATCGCGTCCAGATCCAGCGGCGCGGTGTTCACGATCCGCGCGCCGGGCGGGCAATGGGCCAGGATCGCCTCGGGGATCAGCGACCCGGCATACAGGCAGACCGGGCAGGCCGCGATCAGGTCGCGCCCACGCAGCGTCAGCAGGTCGGGCGCGCCGGGGCCGGCGCCGATGAAATGGACGGTCATGGGGTGTCTCCGGTTGCGATGGCGCAGGTGGCCATCCGGTCGGTGGAAATCCGGCGCGGTCCGGTCAGCCGCGCGCCCGGCCCGGCTGCGGCCAGCGCGGCGGCCTCGGCCACCGATCCGGTGCCGCGGGCGGCGTGCACGCGGGGCGCCTGGGTGGGTGTGTCGATGGCGGCAAGACGCTCGGCGGGGATGGCGCGGATCGGCAGGCCCAGCCGGTCGGCCAGCGCGGTCAGGCAGGAGGCGGCGGCCTTGTCGGCGGGGGCGGCAAGCGCGCTCAGCCCCTGTGCCCCGCCTGCGCGGGCCAGCGCATCGGCCAGGCTGTGCGCCCCGGCGGCGGCACGAAACCCGAAGCCCGCCACCTTCATCGCGTCACGCTCCATTGCACGACCGGATAGGCCGCGCGCCAGCCGCGCTTGCGGCCCAGCGGCTGCGCCTCGGCCAGGTCGATGCGCAGGAGGCTGCCGCCCTCTGCGCCATGCCAGCGGGCCAGCAGCGCCTCGGATTCAAGCGTCACGGCATGGGCGACAAGCCGGGTGCCGGGGGCAAGACGCACCCAGAGGTCGGACAACAGCGCCTCGGACAGGCCGCCGCCGATGAACACCGCCTGCGGCGGCGCAAGATCGTCCAGCGCCTCGGGCGCGCGGCCTTCGACCACGCGCAGCCGGTCGGCGCCCAGGGCATCGGCATTGGCGCGGATGCGGGCGACCCGGGCCGGATCGGCCTCAATGGCGGTGGCCTGCATCGCGGGGTGACAGCCCAGCCATTCGATCGAGACCGAGCCCGAGCCGCCGCCGATATCCCAAAGATGCTCGCCCGGCCGGGGCGCCAGCGCGGACAGCGCCAGCGCGCGGACGGGGCGCTTGGTGATCTGGCCGTCATGCGCGAACAGGGCGTCGGGCCAGCCGCTGGCCGCGGGGACCGTCGCGCCCGTCCCGGCGACCTCCAGCCCGACGCAGACCGGATGCGCGATATCGCCCGGATCGAGCGTTCCGGCACTTGCCCGGCGCAGCCGTTCACGCGGGCCGCCCAAAGCCTCCATCACCCAGAGCGTGCTTTCGCCAAAGCCCTGCGCGCTCAGCCATCGGGCCAGATCGCCCACCGCCGCACCGTCGCGCACCAGCACCAGCGCGCGCGCACCGGGCGCCAGATGCGGGCGCAGCCGGGCAAGGGGGGCGGCGTGCAGGCCAAGGCAGGCGGTGGTTTCCAGCGCCCAGCCAAGCCGGGCAGCGGCCAGCGAAAAGGTAGATGGCGCAGGCAGCGCATGCCATTCGCCGGGGGCGAAATGCCGGGCGATCACCGCGCCCGCGCCGAACCAGAACGGATCGCCCGAGGCCAGAACGGCAACCGGGCGACCGCGCAGCGCCTGAAGGATCGGCAAGCCGTCGGCAAAGGGCACGGGCCAGGCGATGCGCTCGGCCGCCAGATCGGGCAGCAAGGCCAGATGCCGCGGCGCGCCCATGACGATTTCGGCCGCTTCCAGCGCGGCGCGGCTTGCAGGCGGCAGGCCGTCCGGGCCATCTTCGCCCAGACCCACGATGCTCAGCCACGGATGTTCAGCCATGCGCCCCAACCTTCTGATCCTTGGCGGCACGACCGAGGCGACCGCGCTGGCCGAGACGGTGGCCGCGCGCGGTATCATGGCCACGCTCTCGCTGGCGGGGCGGGTCGAGCGGCCCAAACCGCAGCCCGTCGCGATGCGCGTGGGCGGCTTTGGCGGGGCCGAGGGGCTGGCGGCCTATCTGCGCGAGACAGGGATTAGCCATGTCGTCGACGCGACCCATCCCTTTGCCGCGCAGATGAGCCGGAATGCGGTCATTGCCTGCGCCGCCGCAGGCGTGCCGCTGGTGGCGCTGACCCGGCCCGCATGGGCGCCCGGCCCCGGCGACGACTGGCAGCGCGTGCCCGATATCGCGGGCGCGGTCGCCGCACTTGCCGGGCCTGCGCGGCGCGTGATGCTGGCGGTGGGCCGGATGCATCTGGACGCCTTTGCCGTCCGGCCGCAGCATTTCTACCTGTTGCGACTGGTCGATCCGCCGGCCAGCCCGCCGCCCCTGCCGCATCATCATGTGATCGTCTCGCGCGGGCCGTTCACAGAGGCGGGCGACAGCGCGTTGATGCAGGAACACCGGATCGAACTGGTCGTGTCCAAGAACGCGGGCGGCAGCGGCGCGCGGGCCAAGATCGACGCGGCGCGCGCGCTGGGGCTGCCGGTCCTGATGATCGACCGGCCCGCGCTGCCCGCGCGGGACGAGGTGGCGACGCCGGGTGCGGTGCTGGACTGGCTGGCTCATTCCGGGGCTGACCTTGGGGTATAGACGATGGGCGCGGCGGCGCGCGGGATGATGCGCGTCAGCGACGAGCCGACGATGACCATTGTGCGCATGTCGGCCATCTCGGGCCGGGCCTCGGGCAGCGGGACGACGCGGATCGTTTCCTCGGGGGTGGTGACGGCGCGGGCAAAGATCACGGGCCGCGCATCGGCGCAGAGCGACTGCAACAGCGTCAGCGCCCGGGCAAACCCCTCGGGCCGGGCCTGCGAGCGGGGGTTGTAGAAGGCCATGGCGAAATCGGCCTCGACAGAAAGGCGCAGGCGTTTTTCCACCAGCGCCCAGGGCTTGAGGTTGTCGCTGAGGTTGATCGCGCAGAAATCATGGCCAAGCGGCGCGCCCGCCCGGGCGGCAGCGGCCAGCATCGCCGTGATGCCGGGCAGCACGCGGATGTCCAGATCGCGCCAGGCCTCTGGCCCCGCCTCGACCGCCTCGAACACGGCCGACGCCATGGCAAAGACCCCCGGATCGCCGGACGAGACGACGACCACCCGCCGCCCCGCCGCCGCCAGCGCCAGCGCATGCGCCGCGCGGTCGAGTTCCACCCGGTTGTCGGACGCATGCAGCGTCAGCCCCGGGCGCGGGGCCACGCGGGCGACATAGGGGATGTAACCGACGATATCGGTCGCCTCGGCCAGCGCCGCCGTCACCTCGGGCGTGACCAGCGCATCCGAACCGGGACCAAGCCCCGCAATGGCAAGCCAGCCGCTCATGGCCGCCGCCCCTGGCCATGGACCAGCGCGATCGAGAAATAGGGCGCCGTATCATCCGGGTAATCGGCCAGCCGCGTCACCCGCTGGCCCGGCATCGCGGCATATTCCACGAGAAAGGCATCCCCCGCCCGCCCCGCCGCCGCCAGCGCGCGGCGCAGCCTGGGCAGGTGGCGGCCCATCTTCATCACCACGATGGCATCGGCGGCGCGGATGCCATCGGTCAAGGCCTGTTCCGGCAGCGTGCCGGGCAGCACGGTCAGGATGTCGTCGCCCCAGGTGATCGGCGCCCCCGTCGCGGTCCAGGCCGCCGACATGCCGGTAATGCCCGGCACCACCTCGACCGGCACGCGGCCCGCAAGGCGGGTATAGAGATGCATGAACGAGCCGTAGAAGAACGGATCGCCCTCGCACAGCACCACGATATCGGCGCCGCCCTCGGCCAGCGCGGCAAGGCGCGCGGTACACTCGGCATAGAAGGCCGACAGCGCCTGGTTGTAGCGCGGGTCGTCAAAGGGAATCTCGGTCGTGACGGGGTAGTCCATCGGGTGTTCGCGGGCGCCCGCGGGGATCAGCCCCTCGACGATCTGGCGGGCCTGCCCGGCGTGACCGGCCTTGCGGAAATAGGCGACATGGGTTGCCGCGCGCAGAATCCGGTCGGCGCGCACGCTCATCAGATCGGCGGCGCCGGGGCCAAGGCCAAGGCCATAGACCTTGCCCGCGCTCATTCCGCGCGGCTCGCGATGGCGTTGATGGCGGCGACGGTGATCGCGCTGCCGCCCAGCCGACCCTCGACGATGCAGCAGGGCACGGGGCGGGCCTCCCACAGCGCTGCCTTGGATTCCGCGGCGCCGACGAACCCCACCGGGCAACCGATGATCGCGGCGGGGCGCGGGCAGGCGGGGTCTTCGAGCATGTTCAGCAGATGGAACAGCGCGGTGGGCGCGTTGCCGATGGCGACCAGCGCGCCCTGAAGCTGCGGGCGCCACAATTCCAGCGCGGCGGCGGACCGGGTGTTGCCCATGGCGGCGGCGCGTTCGGCGATGCCGTCGGCCTGCAAGGTGCAGATCACCGCGTTATCGGCGGGCAGGCGGGCGCGGGTCACGCCCTCGGACACCATGCGCGCATCGCACAGGATCGGCGCGCCCGCCTCCAGCGCGGCGCGGGCGGTGGCGACGAAACCGGGGGAAAAGCGGATATGCGGCGCGAGCCCCACCATCCCGGCGGCGTGGATCATGCGCACCGCGACGGGTTCCTCCTCGGCTTCGAAGCGGGCGAGGTTGGTCTCGGCGCGGATGATGGCAAAGGACTGCCGGTAGATCGCGGCGCCGTCCTGTTCGTAATCATGGGGCATTCTGGGTCTCCGTCATCAGGGCGGCGGCGATGGAATTGCGGCGGGTCTGCCAGAGCCCGGCTTGGGCCAGCGCCTCGAACCGGGCGCGTAGCGCGGCCAGCGCGGCAGGGTTCTCGGCCTGCATGAAGGTGCACAGATCCGCATCGGCCAACGTCGCGTCATAGTAAAGATCGAACAGATGCGGCGGCACGACGCCCGCCAGATGGGCAAAGCCCGCAAGGTGATCGAGCGTTGCCGCGATCTCGGCCGCGCCGCGAAAGCCGTGGCGGCGCATGCCGGCAAGCCAGCCGGGATGGGTGGCGCGGGCGCGCACGACGCGGGCGATTTCCTCGGTCAGGGGGCGGGCGCGCGGGCGGGCGGGGTCGGTGTTGTCAAGGTGATAAAGCGCAGCCGCGCCGCCCGTGACGGCCTGCGCGGCGGCAAACCCGGCCTCATGCGCGGCATAATCGGCTGCCAGAAGCAGGTCGGTTTCGGGCAGATCCTGCGCATGCACGAACGCATCCGCCCCGGCCACGCGCGCGCGCAGCCCCGGCGCGTCGGGTCGCGCGCCCTCGCCATCCAGCGCCCAGGCGCTTGCGGCAAGCCAAGCCTCGCCCGCGGCACGGCGGGCGTCGTCGGTATACTCGTCCAGCGCCGCGCCCATGCCCAGCCCGTAGCTTGCGGGCGCGGGGCCATAGACGCGCGGCGCCGGGGCCTGCCCGGCATAGGGGTTCCAGTCGGGCGCCTCGTCCCGGGCCGCAAGTGCGCGCACCGCCTGCTGGAACAACGCCGACAGCGTGGGAAAGACATCGCGGAACAGCCCCGAGACGCGCAGCGTCACGTCCAGACGGGGCCGGTCGAGCAGCGCGATGGGCAGCACCTCGATCCCCGAAACCCGGTCGGTGCCCTCGTCCCAGAGCGGTTTCACGCCCAGAAGATGCAGCGCCATGGCGAAATCCTCGCCCGCGGTGCGCATCGTGGCCGAGCCCCACAGGTCCACCACCAGCCCGCGCGGCCAGTCGCCATGGTCCTGAAGGTGGCGGCGCACCAGTTCCTCGGCCAGTTTCACGCCCTGCGCATGCGCCGCGCGGGTGGGCACGGCGCGGGGATCGGTGGCAAAGAGGTTGCGCCCCGTGGGCAGCACGTCGCGCCGCCCGCGATGGGGCGAGCCCGCAGGCCCCGGCGCGATCCGCCCGCCCGCCAGCGCAGATAGCAGCGCGGCGCGTTCGGCGGCGACCGAAGGGGCGGGATCGAAGCCGCACCCGCCCGCGGGCAGGCGGCCGAAGACATGCAGCCCGTCGCCGAACTGGCTTTCCTTGATGTCGCACACGAAGCGGTCGATCCGGGTGATCGCCTCGGCCGGGCTGGCGGCGGCATCAAGGCCCAGATCATCCTCGACGCCAAGCGCCTGCGCCTCGGCGCGGATATCGGCCTGCAACCGGTCGCGGCGCCGGGGATCAAGCCCGTCGGCATTGGAAAACTCGTCCAGCAGCGATTCCAGGCGGGCAAGGCGGTCGGGCGTGCCGCTATTGCGTTGCGGCGGGGGGATATGGCCGATGGTGACGGCCCCGATCCGGCGGCGGGCCTGCGCGGCCTCGCCGGGGTCGTTGACGATGAAGGGATAGATCACCGGCAAGGTGGCGATCAGCGCCTCGGGCCAGCAGGCGGGCGACAGCGCCACGGCCTTGCCGGGCAGCCATTCCAGCGTGCCATGCGCGCCCATATGGATCAGCGCATCGGCATGCACGGCCTCGCGCAGCCACAGGTAGAAGGCGACATAGCCATGGCGCGGGGTGCGGGCGAGGTCGTGATAGTCGCTGTCCCGGGTCTGGCCATCGCCGCGTTCGGGTTGCAGCGCGACCAGCACCGAACCGCGCCGCGTGGCGGCAAAGCGAAACGCGTCGTCCCGCACCGCCGGATCGGCCTCGGTCGGCCCCCAAGCCTGGTCCAGCGCGTCGCGCAGGCTGTCGGGCAGGCGGGCCAGCGCCGCGCGATAGGCGTCAAGCGGCCAGTCCAGCGTTTCACGGGCCAGCGCCTCGGCCAGCGGTGCGCCGGGTGCGGTGGGGATGCCCGCCTCGGCCATGTCATCCAGCGCCGCCTCGGCCGAGGCCAGCGCGTCAAGGCCGACTGCATGCGCCATCTGCCAGGGCCGCCCGGGATAGGTCGACAGGATCAGCGCGGGGCGGCGGTCGGCGGCCGGGCTGCGCGACAGCCGCAGCCAGGCCAGCACCCGCCCGGCAATGGCGGCGATGCGCTCGGGGTCGGCGCGGTGGGCGATGCGGGCGAATTGCAGATGCGGATCGCGCGCGCCCGCCTCCTTGAACGAGGCGACACCGGCAAAGATGCGCCCGTCCACCTCGGGCAGGACGACATGCATGGCCAGATCGGCAGGTGACAGCCCCCGCTCGGCCCCGTCCCAGGCGGATCGGGTCGAGGTCGCCAGCGCCACCTGAAACACCGGCACCCCCGCGGCATCCAGCGGCGAGGCACCGCAAGCGCCACGTCCCGAAAAGGCGGTGGCGTTGACGATGGCATCGGGGGCCAGATGCGCCAGTTGCCGCGCCAGCCAGCCCGCTGCCCCGGGCGTCTTGAGCGAGGGCACGAACAGCGCGGTCACATCGCAGCCGCGGGCACGGAAGGCATGGAAAAGCGCCTCGATCGGGTCCAGATCGGCCGCGGTCAGATAGGCGCGGTAAAAGGTCAGGGCGATATGCGGCCGCCCGGGTTCGGGCGTCAACCGCGCGGGGCAGGTGACGCCATGCTCGGGCGTCCAGGCCCCGACCTGCGGCACCGCCTTGGCGCCGATCACCGGCCCGGCATAAAGCCCCGCGGCCAGCGCCATCTGCGCCAGCGCAGCCTGCGCCGCCACCGCGCCGCCGGTATCGCAAAGCTGCGCCAGCCGCCGCAGGGTAGAGACCGGCAGGGTCGAGGCCGCATCGAGCCGCGGATCGGGGCGGCCATCCGCGGGCAGCACGGCCAGCGCGATGCCCCGCGCCTGGGCCAGCGCCTGCACCTGTTGCAGGCCATACTCCCAATAGGCCCGCCCGCCGATCAGCCGGATCAGGATGCCCCTGGCGCCCGCCAGCGTCCGCTCGGCATAGGTATCGACGGATAGCGGATGTTTCAGCGCGGCAAGGTTCGCCAGCCGCAGCGTCGGCATCCGGCCCTCGGCCCCGCCGCCCCGCTGCCAGCCCGCCGCAAATGCCCCCAGATCGCTGTCCGAAAAGGACAACACCACCAGATCCGCGGGCGTCTGCCCCAGATCGGTCGGCGTGCCGGTTTCGTCCAGCCCGTGGCTTTCGCGGAAGACGACATGCATGCCGTCTCAGCCCCCCAGCGCGGCGCGGATCGCGGCCGGGTCGATATCGTCATGCTCGGCGATCACCACCAGCCGCGTGACGCGCGGCTCGTCGGGCGCCCAGGGCCGGTCGTACTGGTGGCGCACCCGCGCGCCCACCGCCTGCACCAGCAGGCGCATCGGCTTGCCCGCGACGGCGGCATGGCCCTTGACGCGCAGGATGTTCTGCTTGCGGGCCAGCGTTTCGATGCGACCGGCCAGGATCGTCGGATCGGCCTGTTCGGGCAGCTCGATCACCACGCTGTCGAAATCCTCGTGGTCGTGGTCGTCTGCGCCGTCATGGTGGCTGGGCCGGGCATTCAGATCGTCCTCGGCCGCGGCGCCCAGCCCAAGGATTACGCGGGGGTCGACCACGCCCTCGGCCACCTCGATCACCGGCAGCGGGCGCGGTGCCTCGGCCGCGATGGCGGCGCGCGCGGTCGCGACGCCTTCGGGGCCGGCAAGATCGGGCTTGGTCAACAGGACGATATCGGCGCAGGCGATCTGGTCCTCGAACACCTCGGACAGCGGCGTTTCGTGGTCCAGGCTGTCATCGGCGGCCCGCTGTGCGTCGATGGCGGCGAGGTCGGGGGCAAAGCGGCCTGCGGCCACCGCCTCGGCATCGGCGACCGCGATCACCCCGTCGACGGTGATGCGCGAGCGGATATCGGGCCAGTCGAACGCCTTGAGCAGCGGCTTGGGCAGGGCCAGCCCCGATGTTTCGATCAGGATGTGATCGGGGCGCGGATCCAGCGCCAGAAGCGCCTCGATCGTGGGGATGAACTCGTCGGCGACGGTGCAGCACAGGCAGCCATTGGCCAGTTCGACGATGTTTTCCTCGGGGCAATCGGGCAGCGCGCAGGATTTCAGGATGTCGCCATCCACGCCCACATCGCCGAATTCGTTGACCACCACGGCCAGCCGCCGCCCGTCCGCGTTCTGCATCAGGTGACGGATCAGCGTCGTCTTGCCCGCGCCCAGAAAGCCGGTGATGACGGTGACGGGCAGCTTGGAAAGGTCGGTCATTCGGGGGCCTCCATGGGGGGAATGCGGGCGATGCAGTTCTTGCGGAAATGTTCCGGCCGGTCGCGCCAGGGCACCAGACCGCCGGGCGCATCGCGGAAAAGCGCAGCACCCTCGGCGATCAGCGGCGCCTGGGCCGGGTCGAGATTGCCGTAGACATAGCTCCAGCGGCCCGGGCCGCGCAGCGCCACGGTGCAGCCGCGGGTGCAGTTCGACAGGCAGTCGGTGGCAATCAGGCGCACGCCTTCGGGCAGGCCATTGGCCGCCAGCGCATCATGCAGCAGCGCGCCCGGGCGGGGGGCGTCGGGGTCGGCGGGATCGGCGCGGCGGCAGGTCGTGCAGACCAGCAGATCGACCGCACCCGGATGCGCGGCGCTCATTCCCGTTCTGCCCCGCAAAAGCGCAAGAATCGTGTCATGTCTGGCCCCTTCGATCAGGGGACAAGGGCAGATGACGGGTAAAGCCGCAGCCGGACCCGACACCGGAACACCCCGTCCGGTTCAACGTCGTATGCTGCTGGCAGGTCTCCCGGCTTGCGGATCCCAGGGGCCACGGGCCTCTGTCGGTTGCCCTGCCTTCCCAGCCTGTCGGCCAGTGGCGGTGGGGCAACCTCTCCGGTCACGGTCGCGGGGGCGGCTGCGCTTCGGACCTTGCGGCCCTTATCGCATTCCCTTTTCACCTACCCAAGGGCAGGCACCAGCGCAGGTGTCATGCCCCCGAGACAGTCGGGTTGTCAAGTCGGAGGATCAGGGTTGCCGGGCGGCATGCGTGCGGCGCGTTCGCCTGCATGCCGCAGAAGCGCCGCAGCGCGATAGGCCCCGTGCGACAGCTTGGCAAAAGGCAAGGTCAGCGCCAGACCCAGCACGCTGCCCAGATGCAGGGCGAGCAACAGGCCCATGGCAGCCGTCTCGCGTAGCGCGAGCAGCGCCAGACCGGTTGCCGCCGCCAGCGCAAGGCTTGCCCGGGTGAACCGGTCGGCGGCCTCCATCTCCGGCGTGGTGGGGCGCCGGTTAGCGCGGTGGCGCCTGAAGTCCAGCCCGGCCAATCCCGCCAGCATGGCAACGCCGCCAAGGGTGCCAAGGGCCACCGGAAGGCTGAACAGCGGATAGGGCGCGATCCGGTCCAGCAGGTGATGCTGCACCGCCCCCGCCAGCGTGGCCAGAAAGGTCAGGCCGAAGCCGTAGGCGACGAGGTGATGCGCCCAGCGGCGGCCGGGTCCGGTGGGGCCGTCGCGTGTTTCGCAGCCCGGGCCGCCACCGCCGAGATTGCGCAGGCTCAGAATATCGGACAGCGCCCGTGCAACGCTGCGCGCCGAATGGCGTGTGGCCGGTCCGCGCCCGGCCCGCCAGAACAGCAAGACCCGCAGCCCAAGCACAAGGCCCGCCGCCCCGAAGGCCAGCCCGGCCCCGGCCGCCATCACCCCGTGCGGGATCACCGCGTAGAAACTGCCCGGCCCGGCCTGCGCCGCGAACAGCGCCACACCCGGCACCATCAGCAGCGCCGCAAGCGGAAGGCCGAACAGGCAGAGCGCGTAGAGCCCTGCAAGCCATCGGGTTGACGTGCCGCGCGGCAGCAGCCCGCCGCGATACTCCTCGGCCCGCATCTCGGCCAGGGCGGCGGGCAGGTTCACGGCGAACTCATGGGGCGGGGCATATTGGCAATCGTCATGACAGGATCGGCAGTCGTGGCACAGATGCGCAAGGTGGCCCAGGTCGCCCCGGGTCAGGGACGCGCGCAGTTGCGCGGCCGGAAAGACATCGCAAAGCCCCGTGCAGAAGCCGCAGGTATTGCAGATGTTCAGCGCCCGGCGGGCCTCGGCCTCCGGATCGGCGGCGGGTCGGGACGGGGGCGTGAGGGGCGCGGCCCTGCGGGCAAAGGGGCGCGGGGCGGCGGCCCAACCGGCAAGCTCGGCCGCCTGTTGCCCGGCAATCCGGCCGAAGACGCCGCCAATGGCCAGTGCGCAGCCCGACAGATAGCCCTGCCCCAGAACGGCGCCGCACATCGCCGCCCCCGCTGCGAACAGGCGCGGCGCCGTGCCGCCCGCGGCCAGACGCAGGCGCGCCGTTTCGTCCACGCCGACCCCATGGCGGGTAAAGGCAAGCCCCGGCCGCAGCGGGATGGCCGCGAGCGGGACGTGGTCGAGCGTGGCCAGCGTTGCCTCCAGCTCATCGGGGTCGATACCGCAGAGCCGGGCCAGTGCTGCGGGGCTGTCGGCGCGCAGCGGTGGGTACAGCATCGGCGGCAGCCGCGCTGCACCCTCGGCGCCCAGAACCAGCCAGGCGCGGGGGGCGGCACGCGCAGCAAGCAACTGGCCCCAATGCGAATAGCGCGCGGGGCCTGTCACCGCGTCCGCGTCGCAAATCCGCCGCCCGTCCGCGTCCACCACGATGCCCAGATGCATGCCGTCCACCCGGCTGACAATGCCCGCATCCTCCATCGGCGCACGGGCATCGACCGCCACCAGATGCCCATCGCCGGGTAGGCCAGCGGGCGCGGCGCCATTGTCGAGCAGCCACAAGAGCGGTTCGCCCCGCTGGAAGGGTGTGCCGCGATTGGCGATCCCTTCCGCCACCTGCCCCAGATGCGCCGCCAGCCGCGCCCGGTCGGCGCCGTAACCGCCCGATGCCAGCACCAGCGCCGCGGCCTCGATCATCCCGGTTCCCTCCGGTGTATCGACCGAGAACCGCAAGGGCATGTTGGAGTCAGGACAAAGTGCCTCTGGACAAACCGCGCCGACGCGACAGCCATGGCGGATATCCACCCCCAGCCGCTGCGCGCGCCGATAAAGCGCATTCACAAGCGCCTGCCCGCCACCCCGGAAGAACGCCGTTCGGCGCGACCATGGCAGGTTGCCATCGGCCCAGGGCTCGAAGGCGACGCCCTGCGCGGCAAGCCATCCTGCCAGGTCAGCCGAGCCCCGGGCCATAACCTCTGCCAGCATCGGATCGGGCGCCCCGATCCGGCCAAGATCGTCCATGAAATCCGCGACCGGATAGCTCCCGCGCTGCCATGGCGTTTCGGTATCATGGGCCAGCCGGATATTGCGCGAATGGCGCGCATTGCCGCCCCGAAGATGAATCGGCGCGGCGTCGATCAGGGTGACCGACGCCCCGGCCAGCCGCGCCTCGATCGCGGCGCAAAGGCCCGCGAAACCGCCGCCGACGACCAGCACACCAGCGGTCATCCGGCAGCCCCGTCGCGCGACCGTGCCTTGTGCAGGACACCTGTCACGACGGCTGCCGTCGCGCGCGGGCCCCGCCCCGGCGGCGTGGCACAGGCAGGCTCAGGCCGAGCGGTCGAGGCGGCATGGCGAGCGAGGCGGCAAGCAGGCCGCGGAAACTGGCCAGCGTCGGCGAGTCGGGTACGCCAGCGTCCAGGCGCAGCAATGCGGCCCGCGCCGCAGCCGCATAGTCGCACCCACCCGGCAGGCCGCCCAGCCATTGCATGAAGCCAAGCTGCCCAATCTCGTCGGCGCGCGCGGGATCGCGGCCTCTTGCCTGCATCTGCAGCAGGACCAATTCCAGCATCATCGGCCGTTCCGTCGCCCCTTGCACAGCAGGATCGCTCGGAATCGGGCGCCGCCCGGCAGGTCGATCGGTCATCGGGCTCTCCTTTCCGGGGCACCCCGCCCGGGTTGAACAGGTCGTGACGATGGCAGGTCTCCTGACTTGCGGGTCTCGGCGTCTCCCGATCCTTCCCGGGCCGATGGCCCAGTGGTCGCTTCGGAAGACGCTCGCCGCCTACAGTTGCGGGGGCAGTCGCGGACTTGCCGAAGACCCGGCGCACCGCATTCCCTTTTCACCCGCGACACATGTCGCCGCGGGAACCATCGCCGGACCGATAGCGGATGCGGTCGGCAGTCGTCAACGCGTCAGAGATCCGCTTTCACCCGATGGCCCTTGTCCCGCCGACCGAACCGCCGACCTCCGGCAACGCGACCCGTCACAAGGATTCGCCATGCGCGCAAGGGCGCAACAGGCCCGCATCAGGGTGGCGGTTGATCCCGAGGGTCATCCCCTGCACGACATTCGGGACCGACACCCCACCGGACATGAGGAAGACCGCAAATGGGTGAAGGCCGTATCCGCCCAGCCAGTGGAACTTGCGCCCCTCGCGGTTCATTACGCCATACCCCACCGGCTTGGCGAAGCGTCCGTTCGGAGAGTGGCATTGCCGGACAAAGAGGCGCACGGCATCCAACCAAATTCGAAAGCCCCCGTCCGGCGTGTACAAGTACCACGGGAATCGGTGACCGCCATCTGGCACGATGACGCCGCCCCTGCGCACCCCAAGGCAAGTCGTATCCAAGCACGCAGGTGGCGGGCCGCAACACCCGACGAGGACGATGACCCGATCAGTCCGCCCATTCCCAGGGTGTGGTGAAATTCCCCAGGACAGAGCGCATGGCCGCCTCGTCACGGGTGGCGCCAGGCCTGAGCCGAGCGACAAGGCCACGCTTGCGGTCCTCGATCACCTCATGCACGCGGACATCCAGTCCCGCCTCGGCAAGCGCCGCTTCATAAACCCTCCGGATAGCCCGCTTGCGCAGTTCGGGCTTGAATACCTTGCCGACTGCGGTCTTGGGCAACTCGTCCAGAATCTCGACATGCTTCGGGATAGCGGCGCGTTCATGGATATGGATCCTGGCATGGGCCAGCAATTCCTCGGGCGTCACGGTGGCGTCCTTGACGAGTTCCACATAGGCGCAGGGCAATTCGCCCGCGAAGGCATCGGGCTGGCCGATCGCGCCGACAAGGGCCACGGCGCGATGCCCCGCCAGCGCCTCCTCGATCTCGGCGGGGTCGATATTGTGGCCGCCGCGGATGATGATGTCCTTGGCCCGGCCGGTGATGTACAGATAGCCATCCGCGTCGATCCGGCCCAGATCGCCCGTCCGCAGGAACCGCCCGCCCGCGAAAAGCCCGTGGTTCTTGGCGACATCGGTATAGGTCGACCCCTCGACCACGCCGGGATTGGCGACGCAGATCTCGCCCACCTCATCCACCTCGCATTCGCCCAGCACGTTGCCCTCGGCATCGCATTTCAGGATATGCACCTGCGTATAGGGAAACGGAATGCCGACCGAGCCGATCTTCTTGGCCCCGTCTGGCGGGTTGATCGAGACGAGGCAGGTCGCCTCGGTCAGCCCGTAACCCTCGCAGATGGTGACGCCAGTGGCCTTCTCGAAGCGGCGGTAAAGCTCGACCGGCAGCGGCGCCGAGCCGGAAAACGCATAGCGCAGCGTCGAGACATCGGCATCCACCTTGCGCTGCATCAGCGCGGCGATGGCGGTGGGCACGGTGATGACGAAGGTCACGCCCCAGCGTTCGATCAGCTTCCAGAAATTGTCGAACACCCCATCGCCGCGATAGCCCGCGGGCGTCGGCAGCACCACATGCGCCCCGGCCGAGATCACCGACATCAACACCGGATAGGCGGCAAAGACATGGAACAGCGGCAAGGGACAGATCAGCGTGTCCTGCTCGCTGAACAAGAGCCGATGGCCCAGCCAGCCATTGTAGATCATCCCCGAAACCCGGTGCTGCGCGACCTTGGGCAGACCGGTCGTGCCGCCGGTATGGAACAGCGCCGCGATCCGGTCCTCGGAATGGTCGGAAAAATCCAGCCGGTCGGCGCGTTCCCTGGCCAGTTCCTTGTGGAAATCCAGCAGGTCGGCATGGTGGTTGTCGGGGTTCTTCGGCCGGATCAGCGGCACGATCAGCTTCTTGGCACCGGTCAGGTAGCGCAAGAGGTCCACCTCCAGCACCGTGCGCACATTCGGCGCGTGGCGCACCGCCTCGGCGACCTTCTGGCCGACATCGGTCTTGGGGAAGGTGCGCAGCGTGACCACCACCCTGGCATTGGTCTCGCGCAGGATCGCGGAGATGGTCTCGGCCTCCAGCAGCGGGTTGATCGGGTTCACGATCCCCGCCACGGCCCCGCCCAGCAACGTCACCGCGGTTTCGGTGCAGTTCGGCAGGACATAGGCGATGACGTCCTTCTCGCCGATGCCGAGCCGACGGAACAGGTTCGCGGCCTGGGTCACGCGGCCGTGCAGCTCGGCCCAGCTCAGCGTCTCGGCTGGCGCCCTGGGGTCCGAGAACATCTGGAAACTCAGCGCCGGGCGGTCGGGATGCGCGCGGGCCGTCGTGCTCAGGAACTCATGGATGCTGCGCGCCACGGGACGCGCATGCCAGTCGGATTCCGCCTCGATCGCGTCGCGATCGGCGCGTGAGGCATAGGCTGCCATCGTCTTTCCTCCCCGGGCCCGTTCTCTGCGGCGCCGCTCTCCCTTATGGAAGATCAGGATGGCCGGATTTCCCGCCCGCCGCAAGATCCCCTGCCATGGCCGCAACGCCACGTCAGGCCGGGCGCTGCGGCGGGCAGGACGGGATCAGCCCTGCGGAATGCGCAGCACCTGGCCGGGATAGATCTTGTCGGGATCGCTCAGCATCGGCTTGTTGGCCTCGAAGATCTCGGTATAGCGCGCGCCATTGCCCAGCGTCTTTTCCGCGATCTTCCACAGGCTGTCGCCCTTGACGACGGTGTGGAACACCGGATCCGCGCCGCCCGCCGCATCCTCGACCGCGGCCACGCCTTCGATATTTCCGACCGCCAGCATCACCTTTTCCTTGGCTTCCTGGCTGGCCGCGGTGCCGGTCACCTTGACCTTGTCGCCCTCGACCGAGATCTCCAGCCCCCCGGCATCAAGCCCCAGATCGGCAATTTCCTTGTGCAACTCCTCGACGCTGGGCGCCTCGGCCGCCTCGGCCCTGCCGCCCAGCTTCTTCCCCGCATTCTTGACGAATGACCACAATCCCATTTTCCGTCCTCCTCGGCAAAAATCGTGAACGATGCGCCAGAGTAGGCAGGGATTTGCGACAAGCAAACGAAAACGCCGCGGCTCAGGCGGCGCTTTCGATCCCGTCGGTGAATTGCAGCCGGGCCAGGCGCGCATACAGCCCACCCTGCGCCACCAGCGCCTCGTGGCTGCCCTCGGCGACGATCCGCCCGCCATCGAAGACCAGGATACGGTCGGCCTTCTTCACGGTGGCCAGCCGATGCGCCACGATCAGCGTGGTGCGCGTGGCGGCCATCTCGTCCACCGCATGCTGCACCGCGCGTTCCGATTCCGCATCCAGCGCCGAGGTCGCCTCGTCCAGCAGCAGCACGGGCGCGTCGCGCAGGATGGCGCGGGCAATCGCGACCCGCTGTTTCTGCCCGCCCGACAGCATCATGCCCCGTTCGCCCACCTGGGTATCATAGCCCTGCGGCAACGCGGCCAGGAAGTCATGCGCGGCCGCCGCGCGGGCGGCCTGTTCGACCTCGGCATCGGTCGCCTCGGGCCGGCCGAAACGGATATTCTCGCGCGCCGACGCGGCAAAGATCACCGGATCCTGCGGCACCAGCGCGATATGGTGGCGGAAGGTGGCGCGCGTGGTCGCGCGCAGATCCACCCCGTCCATCAGGATGCGCCCCTCCTGCGGATCGTAGAAGCGCAGCAGAAGCTGGATGATCGTCGTCTTGCCCGCCCCCGAGGGACCGACCAGCGCCACGGTCTCGCCCGGCCGCACATGCAGGTTCACCCCGTCCAGCGCCGAAACGCCGGGCCGCGAGGGATAGGAAAAGCGCACATCCTCGAAGCGGATATCCCCGCGCGCCCGGGCGGGCAGCGGCAGGGGACGCGCGGGGTCCGTCACGCTGTCCTCGGCGGTCAGAAGTTCCACCAGCCGCTCGGTCGCGCCCGCGGCGCGCTGCAACTCGCCCCAGATCTCGGTCATCGCGCCCACGGCAGCGGCCACCATCACCGAATAGATCACGAACTGGACCAGTTCGCCCACGCTCATCGCATCGGCGCGCACGTCGCGGGCGCCGACCCACAACACGCCCACGATCCCCGCGAAGACCAGGAAGATCACGATCACCGTCATCACCGCCCGCGTGCCGACCCGCTGGCGCGCGGCGACATAGCTTTTCTCGGTCACGTCATGGAAGGTGCCCCGGCTCGCCGCCTCATGGGTGAAGGCCTGCACCGTCTGCACCGCCAGCAGCGCCTCGGAGGCATTGCCCGACGAGGCCGCGATCCAGTCCTGGTTCTCGCGGCTCAGGCGGCGCAACCGACGCCCCAGCAGCACGATCGGCACGATCACCGCCGGAACCAGCACCAGAACGGCCGAGGTCAGCTTGGCCGAGGTCGCCAGCATCAGCGCCAGCCCGCCGAAGAAGATCAGCACATTGCGCAGCGCGACCGACACCGACGAGCCGATCACCGACAGGATCAGCGTGGTATCGGTGGTGATCCGGCTCAGAACCTCGCCGGTCATCGTCTTTTCGTAGAAGGCCGGGCTCATCCCGATCATCCGGTCGAAGACGGCGGTGCGGATATCGGCTACCACCCGCTCGCCCAGCAGGGTCACAAGGTAATAGCGCAGCGCGGTGCCCAGCGCGAACAGCGCCGCGATACCCAGCGCCGCGGCGAAATAGCTGTCCAGAAGTGCGGCCGCCTCGGTCTCGAACGCATCGACCACGCGCCGCACCGCCATCGGCAGGATCAGCGAGACCGCCGCGGTCAGCACCAGAACGGCAAGCGCCGCGCCCAGCAGCGCCTTGTAGGGCAGCACATAGGGCCAAAGCGCGCGCAGCGCCCCGATCCGCTTCGATTTCTCGCGGTCTTCCTCGACCCTGGCCCTGGGGGGCATGGCATGCTCCTGCTTGTCCGTCGCCGTTGTAGGGCCGAGCGGCGCGGACAACAAGTCGCAGCGGGCGATTTCACGGCACAGGACGGGGGCGTGGAGCGGGTAGACGGAATCGAACCGACATAGCCTGCTTGGAAGGCAGGGGCTTTACCATTAAGCTATACCCGCACGCCCCCGTGACTAGGCCACGACCGGGCGGCGGTCAAGCCGCAACTGGTCCGATCAGGTCGCGACAGGCGCGATCAGCCCCGGCCCCGCGGCGCGGTTCGAGTTCACCGCCACCCCGACCCGGTGCACCGCCAGCACGCCCTCGGCGGCCGGCCGCATCAGCACCGCCGCCCCATGCCCCGCCTCCCCCAGCCAGAGCGGCCAGTCGGCCCGCTCGACGATCACCGGCATCCGGTGGTGGATCGCGGCCATCGCGGGATTGGCCTCGGTGGTGACGATGGCGCAGGTACTCAGCCGCTGGCCCTCGCGCTCCCAGTCCTTCCAGATACCGGCCATCGCCATCGGCGCGCCATCGGCGCGGCGGACATACCAGGGCAGCCTGGCGCCATCCGCCGCCTTGCTCCATTCGTAGAACCCGCTCGCCGGAATCAGGCAGCGGCGGCGCCGCGCGGCCTCGGCAAAGGCGGGCTTCGTCGCGATCGTGTCGGCGCGCGCATTGATCAGCAGCGGTCCATCGGTCGGGGTCTTGTACCAATGCGGCACGAACCCCCAGCGCAGCGCCCGCAGCCGCCGCATGCCCCCCTCGCCGGTCACCGCGGCAACCGGATTGGTCGGGCAGACATTGTAATTCGGCCCCTCGGGCAGATCGTTCGCGGGCATGGCCTCGAAAAGCTTCGCCATGGCCTCGACCGGCAGGGTGATCGCGAACCGTCCGCACATGGGCGGCAAAGTTAGGGAAGTGACCCAGAGTTTTCAAAAGCCTTTGCGGAATCCGTCAACCGGGTTCCGCGCCCTGCCCCACAGGCCCGTTCAAATCCAGTCGTCCCGGCCCGTGCCGACCGCCTCGGCCACATTGGCGAACCCGTCGCGCGCCAGAAGCCCCTCCAGCCCCCGCACGATCTGGGCCACCAGCCCCAGCCCGCCATAGACCAGCGCGGTATATAGCTGCACGGCACGCGCGCCCGCGCGGATCTTGGCATAGGCCTCCTCGGCCGAACCGACGCCCCCCACCCCGATCAGCGGCAATTGCCCGCCCGTCGCCACCGACAGCCGCGCCAGCACCCGGGTCGAGCGTGCGAAAAGCGGCGCGCCCGACAGCCCCCCCGCCTCGCCCGCATGGCGGCTTGTCAGCTCGCCGCGCGCCAGCGTGGTGTTGGTCGCGACGATCCCCGAGATCCCGGCCTCCAGCGCGACCCCGGCGATCTCGTCGATCTCGGCATCCGACAGATCCGGCGCGATCTTGAGAAAGACCGGGATCGGCCGCGCCAGCCCCGCCCGCGCCGCCATCACGCCAGACAGAAGTGCGGACAGCGCCGCCCGCCCCTGCAAGTCGCGCAGCCGTTCGGTATTGGGCGAGGACACGTTGACCGTGGCGAAATCCACATGCGCCCCGCAATGGGCCAGCACGGCGGCGAAATCCGCCGCCCGGTCGCCGCTGTCCTTGTTCGCGCCCAGGTTCAGCCCGACCACCGCCCCCTCGGGCCGCGCCGCCAGCCGCGCACCGATCGCCACCATGCCCTCGTTGTTGAAGCCGAAGCGGTTGATCGCCGCGCGGTCCTCGCTCAGCCGGAACAGCCGCGGGCGCGGGTTGCCGGGCTGCGGCCTCGGCGTCGCCGCCCCCACCTCGACAAAACCGAAGCCTGCGCGCGCCAGCGGCCCCAAAGCCACGGCATTCTTGTCATAGCCCGCGGCCAGCCCGACCGGATTGGGCAATGCCAGCCCCGCCAGATCGGTCGCCAGCCTGTCCGAGGTGATCGCCCCCGGCAGCGGCACCAGCCCCGCGCGCAATGCCGCCAGCGACAGCCCATGCGCCCGCTCGGGGTCCATCCGGTGCAGAAGCGCCAGCCCCGCGCGTTCCAGCGGCGTCATACCATGCCCTCGGGAAAGATGTGCCCCGTCACGCCCAGCGGCAGGGACTTGTCCCAGACCACATCAGCCACGCTCAACTCACGATAGAGATGGGGAAACAGCGCCCCGCCCCGCGACAGTTCCCAGCGCAACGCCTCGCCCAGACGGTCGGCCGCCACCGCGACCAGCACCAGATCGCTTTCCCCCGCAAAATGCTTCTCGGCGGTGCCGGTCACCTGTTCGGCGGTGGACAGGTGGATGAACCCGTCGGCCAGATCGACCGGCGCGCCCGCAGTCAGGCCCGCCGCGCGAAAGGCGTCCCACTCGGCCCGGCGGAATATCTTGTAGATCAGCATCCCGCTCCCATGCCCGCTGATGCGGCCCCGGTCAAGCGTCAGAGGCTTTGTGGCCTGCTGCCGGTTTCGTGGACATCAGGTTAGGTTCGCATAGCTCGGTCCTCGAACGCCACGGGGCTTAGGGTCAGGACCCATTGATCTGCTGAGGCTGCCCGTTCTGCGTGATTCAAGCTCTCGCACTGATGGGGGTGAGGCTGAGCAACCTTTTCTGGCGGACCGAGGAGCAGATGGAGCGGCTGCGACCGTTCTTTCCGAAGAGCCATGGCAAGCCGCGGGTCGATGATCGGCGCGTGCTGAGCGGCATAACCTTCATCAATCGCAACGGGTTGAGATGGTGTGACGCGCCCCGGGAGTATGGCCCGCCCAAGACCCTCTACAATCGCTGGAAGCGCTGGGGCGACATGGGGGTTTTCGCCCGGATGATGGAGGGGCTGGTTCCGACCGGTCCACTGTAAGTCGGTCCCGGCCCAGGAGGTCCGTGCGGTGCTTGGCGCCCGCAAGGCAGTGCAACAGGGCTTCATCACTCTGGAGATGTCCCTGCGCGGGCTCTTGCGGAACTTCGGTCTGAAGGTCGGCTCCATATCGCGGGGCCGGTTCGAGCCGCGCATTCGCGAACTGACGGCGGGCAATCCGATGCTGGAGACGGCGACCGAACCGATGCTGCGGGCGCGACAGTCGCTCCGACAGGAACTGGCCGGGCTGGAACGCCGTGTCCGCCAGCTTGCCCAGGAGGATCCGGCCTGCCGCCGCATGATGTCCACCCGGAAGGCCCGCCGCGAGAACTGGCTGTGCCTTCCGGTCAAGCGGCAGGACAGGCGGAGCGTGGCCTATCATGTGTCCGCCCTGCCATCCCGCGCCTTCGATGCGCTGATCTCGCGCATCCTCGATCTGCCCGCGCTGGACGCGGGCTCCTTCGCAATCGCGGACCTGCCGAAGCCGCAGGGGGGGCGCGGAGCCGGTCCCCGACAATACCGCGCCCTCGTGGGTGCTGCCCCTGATGCGCATCCTGCGCAACGAGGCCCATGGCGATCTCAGCCTCGCATGGCGCGCGCCGCCCGATCACCTGGCGCCCGGAACCGTCTTGCCTGACGTCCACGAGGCGGCAAGGATACTCCTCAGGCTGGGCCTGGCCTGAGGGGGCGCGATGGACGACGATTCCGCCGAATGGTTCACCACCGCCGAGGTGGCGGCGGTTGTCCTGGCCGCGGGCGCGACGGATGAACTGCCCGGCACGGCGAGCGGCCTGAAACGCTGGATCAAGCGTCAGGCCGCGGCACACCCTGACAGTTGGCTCATCCTGGGCTTGGTAGACCTTCTTGATGGGCGCCATTCGAGCGGCCAGAGATTCCATCTCTGGCCGCTGACCCTCGCGGTCAAATTTCCGTGCAGAAGCTGCGGCCAATCCGTGCAAAAGCTGCCGCCGCACTACAGATGGACTGCGACACGCGGTCACGTTTCCGTGGTAGTTCAGCGGGGCTTTCAGGGCCGATTTAAGGGTTGTTCAGTCATAGGCAATTCTTAGGCGGAGGAACTTGCCGCAAAATCTTCCCAATAATTTCAATATTTTATAAGATGAAATGGTAGCGGAGGAGGGACTCGAACCCCCGACACAAGGATTATGATTCCTCTGCTCTAACCAACTGAGCTACTCCGCCAAGAGCGAGGCGCTAGGTAAGGGAGGTGGGGGCGGCCGTCAAGGGGAAAACCGGGGCGGGCAGCCAACGTACCGCCTTGGCTCAAGCACACGGCCTCCTGAGCCGAGATCAGTCAGGGTTGCCCTTTGCCGCCCACTTGGTCCGGGTTTGGCCACGCCGCTTCCTCTGCTAGGATATACCTCGCGCAAACCACTCTTGCGCGGGGCTTTTTCTGGTGTCCTGCCGCCGAGAATTGAACAGAGGGCTGTCAAAACAGGGCCAAGTGGCGCGGTTTTTCATCAGGATTCGTCGATCAAGACCGCCCACGAAAGACTTGGCTTTGCGCATATTGCTTGTCCGTGAAGAAGAGCACCTGGACATGTCCCGCCTCTGGAACGCAGTCCCCGACCTGTCGCGCGAGGGATTCGGCCTTTTCCCGACTCCACGCATGGCGAAGATACACCGAGCACTGGACCATCTCGAAGCCAAGCCGATGGAAAATATCCACCATGGGTAAAGAGACAGGGTCTATCCCCGCGGGTGCGGGGGAGCCCTCGTCGGTCGGCCGCGGCAGCCGCAGGAAACGGGTCTATCCCCGCGGGTGCGGGGGAGCCCAGGAAAACCGAACCGGGACGCCCATGTCCCAGGGTCTATCCCCGCGGGTGCGGGGGAGCCGTGCCGGGCGCGGCCAGCGGAGCGGTGGGGCGGGGTCTATCCCCGCGGGTGCGGGGGAGCCGAGGCGGTGCCGGATGAGTGGATCGACCGGGTGGGTCTATCCCCGCGGGTGCGGGGGAGCCCCATACACCATGTCCATTTCGGTGCAGGAGGACGGTCTATCCCCGCGGGTGCGGGGGAGCCAGGATGCTGCTTGACGTGGCCGTGACGGACCCGGGTCTATCCCCGCGGGTGCGGGGGAGCCGAGGGCGTCGCGGGGATGAACCACGCGCCGCACGGTCTATCCCCGCGGGTGCGGGGGAGCCAAACGGCAGGAAGTGACCCGATACATCTTGGCGGGTCTATCCCCGCGGGTGCGGGGGAGCCACCGGGAAACGCGGACGATGCGGTCCTTCGCCGGGTCTATCCCCGCGGGTGCGGGGGAGCCGCAATCGGCGGGAGCATCGGGGTCTATCCCCGCGGGTGCGGGGGAGCCTGCTTTCCGCGTGCTGGAGGCGGTGCATCGCGGGGTCTATCCCCGCGGGTGCGGGGGAGCCCAACATGGCCGAGCTTGCGGCGGAGCAGTCGGGGGTCTATCCCCGCGGGTGCGGGGGAGCCGGTCGAAACGCTGGTCAGCGCGATGCAAAACAGGGTCTATCCCCGCGGGTGCGGGGGAGCCGCGCTGGCGGCAAGGAATCAGCCGATCAACGAGGGTCTATCCCCGCGGGTGCGGGGGAGCCTGCAGCAGGACCGTCGCGCCGGCGCGATCGAGGGGTCTATCCCCGCGGGTGCGGGGGAGCCCAGCGCCCGCAGGCGCAGACCCCGTCCAGATGGGGTCTATCCCCGCGGGTGCGGGGGAGCCTCTTGTGTCCAATACCTTGAAATACCAGCAATGTCAAAGAGCGGTCGGGCGAGTGGATTGCGCGTTTACTTTCGTTTTACGAGCAGAAGGCCGTCCGCGTCGACGATCAGCTTGGACGGCTCGCCCAGGGTCTCGATCCTGAGATTTCCGACGGCCTTGCTGTCTCGCCATACCATGACCAGAGAGCCTCTGTGAAGCTGCGACCACCAATCCGTCATCACCGACCAGACCCGTTGCCTGACACCGGCCGACATGTCGGGCGAGACGTAGACACCCGGTGCAATCTCCAGCATGATCGAGGTCAGAAAACCCCGGTAGCGCATCTCGACGTCGCGGGTCACGATCATGGTCAGCGGCATCAGGTCTCGCGTCCTTCGATCAGCGCCTTGATCCTCTCGATCATGGCGGGGATGATCCCCTCCCGGCTGAGCGCGGTGCCGGTCAGGCGACGGGTCACGCGCTCGATGTTCTCGGACGGGCGCTCGGAAACCTGTCTGGCCGCCTTGAAGGCGCAGGGCACCGTCACGCTGTCGCGGTAGAGGTCGGCCACGTCGAGGACGAAGCTCTGCCCGGGATCCTCGTGGATAAAGCCCAGCTGGGGGATGGTCGCGGTCGCGCAGACGGCGATCGCTGCGGCGGCCTCGACGGCGCTCGCGGCGTGGTTCAGCCCCTGGTTCGGCAGATCGGCAGCCATGGGATTGGCACGGTCATAGCGGCGCCCGCGCCAGGGGATGCCGATCCGCTGGGCCTGCAGCGCATAGGTCTCCTTCATCCGCGCGCCCTCGATGCCGCGCAACACATCGAGATCCTTGTGCGGAAGGACCTCGCCGAGGCGCATCGCATACATCCGCCGCGCCGTCATCACGCGCAGATCGTCATCGGCCCAGATCCGGGCCTGGAGCCGCGCAAGGCCGGAGCGGTCGGGGATCATCGGCGGCGCGGTGTACAGGCGGACGCCATCCTCGCCGACCGCGGCCAGCGCCGTGCGGGCATGGGCGAGCAGGCGCAGCGCGTCGTGGCTGACCGTCGATCCCGGGCCGAGCAGGACGATCGACACGCCCTGCAACGGGATGGCGTAGTCGCCCTCGGCAAGCGCATCCGCCTCGGTCTGCGGTCCCTGCAGGAAGGCGAGCGTTCCATCGCGTGCGGTCAAGGCCCCCCGTGCGAGGTAGAGGCACCCCGCCCGGTCGGCATGGGGCACCTTGGCACTGTCGAGGCCGAGCCGCCCCTTCAGCATGCCCGTTTCCGCTGCAGCGGACGCAGCAGGAGCATGCCGTACCCATAGGCGCGATGGCGCCCCACGCCCCTTGCCAGCAACCCGGCAAAGGCGTCGGGGTCGGTGATGGTGAGGGTGCCGTGAACGGTGGCGTCGGGCCCTTCGATCCGCCGGCCGCTGCGCTGAACAGTGCTCCGGCGGAAAGAGGCGAGACGGCTCATGTCGCGCTCGAGTTCCGCCGCCGGGGCCAGTCGGTCGGCCAGCCAATCGAGATAGACGGCCTCGCGCTCCGCCGCGCCACCCCGCAGGGCGGCGGCGAGAAAGGCGTCGATCTCGGCCCCCTTGCGAAAGTTGACTTGCGTGCCGGTTTCAGTCTGTCCCTTGAACGCAGAAGCGAGCCGGACGACCGGCCGCATCCGCAGATCGAAGCCGAGCCTCAGACCGGCCGTCCAGCTTTCCGCCGGGCGGGCGAGGGATCGCAGGCGATCGAGTCGGACCACATCTGCCAGGCCAGGGGTAAGACCGCGGCTGCCAGCATCGCGAAGCTCATCGGCGGAGTGCCGGGAATAGGCGTAAAGCGACCCGGCCCGGGCGCGTGGCGCCACCATCAGGCGAAAGGGTTGCAACATGGCCGGGCCAAACGCCTCGCCCAGCACATGGTGCAGCGCCAGCCCCTCGTCGAAGCTTCCGCCAAGCCCCCGCCTGCCGGCCCATAGATGAAGGCTGCGCAACTCAACCGGGAGTTCGACCAGATGGATAGTCATGAAGCACCTCCCGCGATCTCGGCCTCGATCACACGTCGGCTTCCGCCGTGCAGGCCGGAGCGCCAGTTGCGGAGATCCTGCAGGTCGCGAACCGTTCCGTCGGCCTCGCCGTCCGTCGACGGCCAGAGCGCACGGCCCGCGAGGCCCAAGGTTTCGATCGCTGCTCTTGCCGTAGAGGCGTTGAGCCAACCCTGAAGCAGTGGCGCCGCGGGCAAGCAGGGCTTCCGCCCGATGAAAAGCGGACGAGCTGGGCGCTCAAGAGCGCGAGCAAGGGCGTCTAGTTCCGGTCCCTCGCCTGGTTCGAGGCGAAGAACAACGCGGCAATCGTGATCGACCAGGTAGTCGCGGCGTCGGCGGTGCGTCATCCACTTCCGACCTGCCTGGTTGCCGACCTGATTTCGGACCGGTGGGTTCGAGTAGCTCGGTCCACTGTTGCGCGTTTCAGGTACCCCCGACGTCGTCCAGCCGGGTTCGGCTTCGTACAGCCGCGCGTTCTGGCCATCCGTGAGAACGCGCCCCTGTCGCGCAATCAGTGCCGCGAAAACCAGACGGTCCTGCAGCGCCTGATGCCTCTCGGCCTCTTCGCGCCGCCAGCCGAGCGCATTGGCTAAAAGCCCCGTCAGCATCGAGGCCGAGGGAAAATCGCGCGTGTGCCCGACATGGTCGATGGCGACCCCGCCAAAGGCCATGAGCGGCGCCGACAGGCGCAGATGCAGCCAGCGATGCGTCATGCCGCACGGTCCGCGATCCGTGCGGGCAGTCCTTGCGCGAAACCGGCCAGATCGGCCAGCGTCCCGCGTTCCGCTCCCGGAACCTCGGCATTGGCCAGCGACATGACATGCCGGCTCTCGCCCGTCGCATAGGCCGCATCGAGCGCTGCGAGGTGCTCGGACAGCGCCGCCACAGCCTGCCCGGTTTCCGCCGAACAGGGGCTGCGGAATGCCTCGGCCAGAGACCGCGGCTGGCGGTCACCTGCCTCGAGCATGAGAAAGGACGCACGGGAATAGGGTGCGGTCGAGCCCAGCTTGGCCCCTGGCGAGACCTCGGCGATCAGGTAGACGAGATTGTGCAGCGCCTCGCCCGCCAGCCGCGCATCGCCGCCGAGATTGGACAGAAGGCCGGGGATGTCCACAACCACATAGCCGTAGAACAGGCCGGAGGTCAGTTCGGTTTCCTGGATCGTATCCGCGCCGGTATCCTCTCCGCGGGCCAGATCGTCGGCGGCAATGAAATAGTCGCTTTCGGCCTCTTCGGCATGCACGGTGAAGGCATGGGCGACATGGACGGGGGCCTCGATATTGGCCTTGGGGTCCGAGGTGACCATCCGCCCGAACAGCGCGCCGGTCAGGCCGGCGGGAACTTCCCCTGCCTGACGCAGCGCCTCAAGGTTCGCCTCGCGATTTTTCTGGAACTCGCTTCGCCCTTTCTTCGGCAAACCGACCCAGCTTTCGCCAAGGCTGAATGCCGTGTCCGGCTCTCCGTCTGCCTCTTTAGCCAAACGCACAAACTCGCTCTTCAGCCAGCGGATTTCCGGCTCTCCGAACAGAAGTGTGGGACGCCCCTCTTTTTCATCAGCCTTTGCGGCCACTCCTCTCTTCTTCGGTTTCTCGTCACCTTTTCCGCTATAGACAGCGAAGTTGAACCATTGAGCCAAGGCACTGACAACCTCATCGGAGAAACCGTCTCGGCATTCCTCTACTATGAGACTGTCGACAATGCTGCGCGAACGGTATGATTTCGCCCATCCCGCGATCTCGCTCAGCGCATGGAGATCGTCAGCCCACCGCCAATGGTATTTCAAACATTGAGAACTCACGCGGGTGCGAAGGTGCCCGCCATAGGGCAAGCGCTTCGCCAGGCCCGCGTCGTCGCGGTTCAGGAGCGCCGCGGTATAGGGCGCGAGGAAATGGATTTGCAGGAAACGCGGATCAGGCATCTTGGCTCTCCTCGGTCGGGGCAAAATCAATGCGTTGGTAATAGGCGCGGGCAAGCTCGTTGCGGTCGCGTCCGTAGTTCAGGCGGGCCAGATCAACCACGTTCATTGACGGATGATTGCGCGCCAGCATGCGGATCGCACGTTCCAGCGCGTCGCGCCTAGCGTCTCCCCGCGCAGCCAAGAGCCGCGCGAGGCGCTGTTCGGAAACGAACGGTCTGTTTGGTGGCCTGAGATCGGCCAGCGGGCTGCCCCCGTCTGCAAGAACGGCACCGACTGGACGTTTCGGATCATGGATCGTCTGCCCCGCGCTGGCCGGCGTCAGGATCGCCACCATGCGGGTGAAGCGCAGCCAACCGGCTTCCTGCCAGCGGGGCAGCTTCAGCCGCGCCACCTGCCGCCAGAATATCGGCGCACCGCCCTCGTCCATGCGCCGGGCCTCGGCCTTCTCGCCAGAATCTGCCGCAGCCAATGCGGCGGCGATCGCCACCGCATTGCGGGCCATGTCGTCAGTGGTCTCAGACATCCATCCCCTCCGGTTGCTTGAAATCCTTCATCGCCTTGCGCAGCCCTGCTTCCAGCGCGCGGCGCGCGCGGACCTCGGCGCGCGGGCGCATGAGCGTGGCGCAGGGAATACCCGGCAGCGCGGCGGCGAACTCGGCCCGCGCGACCTTTGCCAGCCCATCCAGAAAGCTCCGACGCAAGCGCCCGATCCCTTGATCCGTGGTTTCTGCCAATCGCACCCAAAGCTCGGCAAAGAAACGGCGGTCGGCCTCGCGCCGCAGCGCCTCGCAGGCAGGTGCGGAATATTTTGAAAGCTTCGCGCGTGAAGCCTGCCCTTTCCGTTCCGTCTTCAGTTTTTCAGGATCCCCTTCAGTCGAAGCCAGTTGGAGACTGTGGGACAGAGCGCCTGATACGGCTTTGACATCTTCAAGTATCCCCTCGGCCAGGTTCCGCGGGCGGGCTCCGAGCATGTGTCCAACCATCGCCTTCGGCACCGGCACGATGCGGGAGCGGAACCCGTCGGTCTTGGAATTGCCCCGCGAGAACGCCTCGGCCACCAGCAACATCGGCGCCGCTTCTTCCTCCTGGCTCGGTTGGGCGAGCAGCGGAACCTGCCAGTCCCCGCGATAGAGCAGATCGACGAGCAACTCGTGGGTCCAGTCGCGCTCGCCCAGCGTCAGGCTCTTGCCCTCGGTCAGATGGATCGGCGCCCAGGGATCGCCGGTATTGCCCCTGGCCTCCTTCGCGGCCACCCGCGGCCCCTTCGAGGTGCTGCGCTCGGCCGCCATTCGCCCGTCGCGGAGGGTCAGCCGGATTCGGCGGCAGACCTCGATGAACAGCGGATCGAGCGTGTAAAGGTCCAGCGACCGTCCCTCGGGCCAGGGGCAGAGCCAGAGCAGCGCCTTGCCGGCAAGCCCCTCGCGCCCCGCCAGCAGGCGGCGCACATCGCGGGCCCACCAGGCCGAGGGGTCGATCTCGGCAGAGCCGGGGCGTGCCGGGGCAAGTCCCAATAGCACGCGAGATGAGTTCCCCTTGTTCATCCTTGCGATGCCGTTGAGCGTCCCGCCGCCACCACCATACCCCTCCATTGTCTGAAGGCTCATCAGGGCGAATACCCAATCTTGGGCTTCAGCCTGATGCGCTATCTCGCGCTTCAGCTCGTGGTTGCGCGAGGTGATCAGCATGTCGAGCGCATCGGGCGTCGCGACGGCGGACCATTTCAGCCCGCCGGGATCGGGCGGCTGCAGAAACGCGGGGCGGCTGCGGTCCTCGCCGATCAACTGCCACGGAGCGTCGTCGGGGAAATCCGACGTCAGCGCACGAAGCGCGGCGCGCCAGCCGTCTTCCGTCTGTCGGGGTTCGCGCTGCCCCGAGGCATCCAGCGCCAGCACCGCGAGTTGCACGAGGAACATGTGCCAGGCGGGGCGCTGGTGCGGGCGCAGCGCCGGGAAGTCCGCCACCTCGCCCCGCACCATCGCCGCCATCAAGCCGGGCAGGCTGTGCCAATCCCGGTCCGTCTGGATCAGCGGATCGTGCAACAGATCATGCGCCATGCTGTTCCCCCAGTTCCTGCATGAGTCCCGCTGGACCGTAGACCATCACCCTGTCAGAAACGGTCACCCTTATCGGCGGCCCCGGATCGATCTGCACCTCTTCCTCCCCGGTCAGCCCGCGTGACCAGTGCGCCGGCAGCGCCAGCCGGGTGATCGGCGTCCCGAAGGCCCCCCGCGTGCCCTCGGGCAGGGTCAGAATGACGCCGTCCTCGCCCAGCCGCGTTCTTATCCTTTCGTCATCGGGAAAGCTCCGGGGCAGCGGCGCCGTCCGGTCCAGCAGCACCAGACCGGCCGCCCCCATCTCGGCGAGGGCCTTGCCGGTGACGCGCTGGCGGTAGGGTTGCCAGCCCTGCGCCGCAGCAATCCGGTCGAGCGCCTCGGGATGCGTGGCGGCTTCGACCAGAGCGCGGTTCATCGCCGGAATCTTCCAGACCGGGCGCGCCTCGATCTCGGCCAGGGTCGCGGCCAACCCCGGAACATCGACATAGACCCCCGACAGGCTGGGCCCGTTCGCATATGCGCCCAGCCCGTTTTCCGCAGTGCGGGTCAGCGGGTCGAGCCCGTCAGGCGGGCACAGGACGATGGCGCGCGCCGCCTCGAACCCCGGCGGCCGGGGCCGACGATGCCGGTGCAGCCGCCCGATCCGTTGCAGCAGCACATCCATCGGACACAGGTCGGCGATCAGCAGGTCGGCGCAGAGGTCGAGCGATTGTTCGAGTGTCTGCGTTCCGATCACGATGCGCCCGCCGATTGGGCTGTCCTTGCCGATGGCGTCCTCGACCGCGATGTCGAGCAGCGCCCGATCCTCGGCCGCGAACCGGCTGTGATGCAGGGTCGGTTGCCCCTCGACCGCCAGCAGCAGATCGGGTCGGGCGGCATGGCAGGCTGCAAAGGTTTCCTGCGCCCGGATCACCGTATTGCGGATCACCAGCACCCGCGCGCCCCGGTCCGCGGCCTCGAGCGCCAGGCGTGCGGCCTCGTCTCCTGTCCAGCCCCGATGCGCCTCGACATGCACGGCCTTGCCGGAATCGCGATCCGGCGCGACAGCTTGCGGCCCGCGGCTCGTCCATACCGCCGGATAGGGCCGCGCGGTATCGGCGGCCAGATCGGCCGACGCCTCGCTCAACCACCTGCGCCGCGCTGCCGCCCCGAGCGTCGCAGACATCAGCATCGCATGACCGCCGAGCGCCAGATGGCTGCGCACCATCGCAAGCTGCACCTCGGTCATGTAGGCATCCGACGCATGGACCTCGTCGATCACCAGGAGCGCCCGCGACAGCGCGCTTCCGCGCAGATGCGCATATTTCACGCGCAAGCCCCCGAGAGCCACCTGATCGACCGTCCCCACGGCCACCTGCGCGGCGAGATATCGCGCGGCATGTTCGGCTGCCCAACGGGCTGGCCGGGACGCGGTGTCGTCCCAGAGCACCTCGAAACCGGGCAGCCGTCGGCCCGCCGCCTCTCCGGCCAGAAGCTGCCCCGGCACTGCCAGAACGGCCTCGGGCGCGGCATCGAACATCCGTTTCAGCGCCGTGTTGACCCGTCGATGCAGTTGCCGCGCCGCGGCGCGCGTAGGAACGGCGAAATAGAGGGCGTCAACTTCTTCGGCAGCCAACAGCGTGGCAAAGCGCCAAAGCGCAGCCTCTGTCTTGCCCGACCCGGTTTCCGCCTCCAGCAGGACAAGGCGCTCGGTTGCAGGCACGGAGCCGACGGCCTGCTGCGCCGGGCGCGGGGACGGATGGTCCGAGATCAGCGCCCAGCCGGGCGCGCCGCACAGGCGCAGGCTACCCCCGGCGAGCCCGATCGCGGCCACTCTGTCTGCCGCACGCGTTCTGGCGGTCTCCCAGTAATCTCTCCGGAAGGTAGACTCGAACGGAAAGGCCCTCCGATCCGATCCGATCCAGTCGGCAAGCGTCAATAGCCCGCAAAAGAAGTGCACAAGTGGCGGAACGGGCTCCGGTGCCGAGGACGTCATGATCTCGGGAAACCAGTCCAGTAGCGCCCTGCCCATGACGGCCTCTTGAGCCTTCCAATCGTAACCCGCGACCTTTCCCGATGGGAAGGCGACTCTGGCCGTTCCCGGGCTGGGCTTCGGCACCGGCCGACCATGGTGGGCGAACAGCGCGCCAAACCAGTCTTCCAGGCCCGGTGCATTTGACCAACGCAACATATGCGCGATGTTGCCGCCCAATGACTCCGGTGATCCCTGTGTGAGCCATAGCCAGCCGCACTCGAGATGTCCTCGCGGGGTTACGTCGGCCCCCTCTGGCCATCCCTTCGCCTGAAACCCCGGTGCCAGCTTGCCGATGTCATGAAGAAAGACCAGGGCGGCAAGGCAGCGCAACTCCTCCTTGCCAAGAGGCTGCCCGCACGCCGCATTGGCCCGTGCTCGCAAATGAGGCTGTTCGATCAGTTCAAGGAAGACCGCGGCAACATCCGCTGAATGGTGCGCCAGATGATGGAATTCGCATGTGGCATTGTTGCATTTTCCCCAAGCACTTGATCCTTTTTGTGAAAAAATCAAATAGACCCTCACATGCTCTAAATTCACATGCTCCAATTCCACGGGTATTCCTTCAGCATGACAAGGCATTTTTATTGACGGGAGGACGCAGGTGAAGCCTTTCTGACTTCGATACTGCCTCGGGTCGGACCCTGAACCACGCCGGGTTTGGGGGAGCCCCCAGATCTCGAGCAGGTGGAAAATCATGGCGTTGTTGCGCAGCTCACGCCTGAGGCGTGACTTCCCCTTTCCCGTTGATTTCAGGCCACAGGAATGATCTCGGCCGCTCCGAGGACCGAGAAGCGGTTCAGCAATGCTATGCGGATCTGGATTTCGGCGGTCTGGCGGTCGGGGTCTCTTGCCGCGATGCGGTTTCGGACGTGGTATCCCGTCCATCGCTTCCAGAAGGCCCTGCCGTAGTGCCGGGTGGCGCGCAAGGTTTCGTTTCGGGCGATTGCGCCGGGGCAGCCCTCTTGCCACGGTCGGCCGTTCTTGCGGATCGGGATGATCGCGACGGCTTGGCGCTTGATGATGGCGGTGTGGCCGCGGCGCGTGTCACAGGCACCGTCCGCGGTCACGGTCCCGATGTCTTCGCCCTCGGGGATCTGGTCCAGCAGGTCCGGCAAGACCGGACTGTCGCCATCGCTGCTGGGAGTGAATTCCACTGCCCGGATGTCAGACGTGGCGGTATCCATCGCCAGATGGAGCTTGCGCCACTGGCGCCGACCCTGGGCGCCGTGCTTTCTGGCCTGCCATCCGCCGTCACCGAGGAACTTGATCCCGGTGCTGTCGACCAGCAGGGTCAGCGGGCCGTCGACGCGCCGATACGGGATCTGAACGGCGAGCGTCTTCTGGCGTCGACACAAGGTGGTGTAGTCGGGCACCGCCCAGTCCATACATGCGCTGCGGCGTCGCTCTTCATCGAATGACCTGCCACCGGAAAGCTGAGCCATTCATTCGGAGAGTTTGTTCTTGTAGTGTTCGCAGCAACGAGGAGAACAGACGATGCGCAAGGCACGCTTTACCGAAGAACAGATCGTGGGGGTTCTGCAGGAGTATGCGGCCGGGGCGAAGGTCTCGGAGCTGTGCCGCAAGTACGTCATGTCGGACGCCACGCTCTACAAGTGTAAGGCCAGGTATGGCGGCATGACGGTGTCTGACCTACGGCGGCTGAAGGATCTGGAAGCCGAGAATGCCGAGTTGAGGCGTCTCCTGGCCGATGCCATGCCGGACAACGCCGGTCTCAAGGGGCTGCTGGCAGAAAACTCCTGACGCCTGCACACCGCCGGGCGGCAGTGAGGAAACTGATGGAGAAGCATAAGTTCACGGAAAGGCGGGCGTGCAGGCTGGTGGGGATTTCACGGTCGAGCCTCGCCTATCCGCCACGCGCTGCTGAGAGAGAGCGCCTGATCATCTTGTAAGGCAAACACAGGAGGTATGACTATCGCATGTCGGTGATGCCCGAGCCCGGAAAGACGATCAGCCCGATCGGCAGCACGCGGCGATCCGTTCGGCTCCGCGCGGGGCGCCGCCGCACAGCAGCACCATGTCGGCATGCTTGGCGCGCAGCAATGTCTCCATTCCCGACCGATCACCGCTTTGCCGGACCGCCGACCTGCCACGCTGGCTTGACTGGCTCAACAGATCCAGACCACGCTCCACCCTCAACGGGCTCTCACCCCTCTCAAGGGTGAACAAAATCATGAGAACTCACAGCTATCCCAGCAGCGAACAGATGCGCTGCACGGCAAGGGCGTAGCCCTCGACCCCGCAACCCGCGATCACCCCGTCGGCCCGGAGCGAGACATAGGAGTGGTGGCGAAAGCTTTCGCGCTTGTGGATGTTCGAGATGTGAACCTCGATCACCGGCCCGTCAAAGCTGTTCAGCGCGTCGAGAATCGCGACCGATGTGTGGCTGTAGGCGGCGGGGTTGATGACGATGGCCGCCGCGTCCCGGCGTGCCGCGTGGATCTGATCTACGATTTCGCCCTCGTGGTTGGACTGGAACAGCCGCACAGCATGCCCCTGCTCGGCCGCGACCGCGGCGCAGGCCACCTCGATATCGGCCAGCGTGTCATGGCCGTAAATCTCGGGCTGACGCTGTCCAAGCAGGTTCAGGTTCGGCCCGTTCAGGATGTGGATCGTCTTGCCCATCGGAATCTCCTCGGGGCGCATCTTTCCATGCGATGGGGCCAAGCGACAGCCCCAAAAACGCGCGCGCCGCCCGCGGCCCCAAGGCGCGAATTGACAGCGCCGCGCGGCCGGTTAGGCTTTGGCTGCGGTCGGCAGAAGACCGGCCCCGGCCAACAGGGAGAGAAACGATGTGCGATGTCTGCGTGATGAACCGCATCAAGGACCGGATGCTGTCGCGGCGCGGCTTTTTCCGGGCGGCGGCCGGGGCTGGCGTGGCGGCCGCCGCCGGTGTGACGGCTTCGGCCCCCGCGGCGCTGGCGCAGGGTCATGGCGGCGTCACCGACATGACCCATGAACTGCACGAGGGCTTTGCCACCTATTTCGGCGAACAGCAGTTCTTCCCCGAGCAGAAGTTCACCTTTGCCGAACATGGCTTCAACCTGTCGGAATTCCGGGTGAACGAGCATACCGGCACCCATATCGACGCGCCCCTGCATTTCTCGGCCGATGGCGCGGCGGTGAACGAGATCGCGGTGGGTAGCCTGGTCGCACCTCTTTGCGTGATCGACATCGCGGCGCGTGCGGCCGGGGATGCCGATGCCCAGGTCACGCCCGATGACATCCGTGCCTGGATCGCCGCGCATGGCGAGATCCCCGACAATGCCTGCGTGGCGATGCATTCGGGCTGGGCCGCCCATGTCGACGGGCCGAAATTCCGTGGCGCCGATGCCGAGGGCAAGCAGCATTACCCGGGCTTCCATGTCGAGGCCGCGCAGATGCTTCTGGAGGAAACCCGCGCGGGCTCGATCGGGGTGGACACGCTTTCGCTGGATCATGGGCCGTCGGCCGATTTCGCCACCCATTACGCCTGGCTGCCCGCGGGACGCTTCGGCATCGAATGCCTGGCCAATCTGGACAAGGTGCCCGCCGCGGGGGCGACGCTGGTGATCGGCGCGCCCAAGCATCGCGGCGGCACCGGCGGGCCCGCCCGCATCTTTGCGCTGGTCTGATCCGGCGCACCATCCGCAACGAAGGAGGGCCCATGGCCACGGTCAGGATATGGAGCGACGCCGAGGCCGAGGCGGACGCGCACGTCAAGGCGGTGTTCGACGACATCCGCGCCACCCGCAAGACCGATTTCGTGAACAATGTCTGGCGCGCGCTTGCGAACCAGCCCGCGGTTCTGGAATCGACCTGGGCGCAGGTGAAACAGGTGATGACGCGGCCCGGCGCGCTTGACCCGGTCACGCGCGAGATGATCTACATGGCGGTCTCGATCGCGAATGGCTGCGAATATTGCGTGCATTCCCACACGGCGGGCGCGCGGGCCAAGGGCATGACCGACGAGATGCTTGGCGAATTGCTGGCCATCGTCGGCCTTGCCGCGCAGACCAACGCGCTGGTCACGGCGCTTCAGGTTCCCGTTGACCCGGAATTCAAGGCGTAACCCATGGAAAAGGCGATCATCGCGCGCGAGCCGGGCGGCCCCGAGGTGCTGGACTGGGTGGACTGGCCGATGCACGCCCCCGAGGAGGGCGAGGTCCTGGTCCGGCACCGGGCTGTCGGGCTGAATTTCATCGACACCTATTTCCGCTCGGGCCTTTACCCCTGGCCCGGCGACATCCTGATCCCCGGCGGCGAGGCCGCAGGCGTGATCGAGGCGCTGGGGCCGGGCGTCACGGGCTTCGCAATCGGCGACCGGGTGGCCTATACCACGCCGAACGGCGCCTGCTGCACGGCGCGGGCCATGCCAGCCGACCGGCTGGTGCGGCTGCCCGACGCAATCCCCGACGAGATCGCGGCCAGCGTGATGCTCAAGGGGCTGACGGCGCATTACCTGATCCATGACAGCTTTGCGGTGCGCGAAGGCCAGAGCGTTCTGGTCCATGCCGCGGCGGGGGGCGTGGGGCTGCTGCTTGGCCAGTGGCTGGCCGCAAAGGGCGTGCGCGCCATCGGCACGGCGGGCGGGCCGGACAAGGTGGCGATGGCGCATGACCATGGCTATGAGACGGTGATCGACTACAGCGTCGGCGATTTCGTCCCGGCGGTGATGGCGGCCACCGATGGTGCGGGGGTCGATGCTGTCTATGACAGCGTCGGGCGCGACACCTGGCGCGGCTCTCTAGCCTGCCTGAAGAAACGCGGCATGTTCGTCAGTTTCGGCCAGTCCTCAGGCACCCTCGACGAGTTTCGTCTGTCGGATCTTGCCAGGGGCAGCCTGTCGGCCACGCGCCCCGTGCTGTTCGATTTCATCGCCGATCCGCAGGAGCTGCGCCGCCGCGCCGCCGATCTTTTCGCCGCCATCGCAGGCGGCACGCTGACCCCGCAGATCGGCCAGACCTGGCCGCTGGCCGACACCGCCACGGCGCACCACGCGCTGGAGGCGCGGCAGACCACCGGCGCGAGCGTCTTGCTTCCCTGAACCGCCCCCCCGGCGCGCCGCAGGGTGCGGGCGGCCTCCCTGCACGCCCGCCTGCCCGCTCAGAGACAGGCTTCGAACAGCGCGCGCGTGTTGGCCGCGTTCATCTCGACCGGGTTGCCACCCACCGACGGATCGGCCAGCGCCGAGGCCACCAGCACGTCGAGATCCGGATCCGTGACCCCCAGCGCGGTCAGGTTCACTGGAATGCCAAGCTCGGCATTCAGCGCGCCGACGAAGTCGTGGAACCCCTCAAAGCCCCCCGGAATGCCCAGATAGGCCGCCGCAAGACCAAGCCTTTCCTCGACCGCCGGGCGGTTGAAGCGCAGGACGGGCTGCATCACCACCGCATTCGTCGTGCCGTGATGCGTGCCGTAATGCGCCCCGATCGGGTGGGACAGCGCATGGATGGCGCCCAGCCCCTTCTGGAACGCCACCGCCCCCATGGCGGCAGCCGCCATCATCTGCGCGCGGGCCTCAAGGTCCGTGCCGTCGCGACAGGCGCGCGGAAGATACTCCTTGACCAGCCGCATCCCTTCCAGTGCGATGCCCTGGCTCATCGGATGAAAGAAGGGCGAGCAATAGGCCTCGAGGCAATGGGCAAAGGCATCCATCCCCGTCCCGGCGGTGATCGCGCGCGGCATGCCGACGGTCAGTTCCGGGTCGCAGATCGTGACGGCGGGCAGCATCTTGGGATGGAAGATGATCTTCTTCTCATGCGTCAAGCTGTTGGTCAGCACGCCCGCCCGCCCCACTTCGGAGCCCGTCCCGGCGGTCGTCGGCACCGCCACGATGGGCGCGATGCCTGCCGGATCGGCACGGGTCCACCAGTCGCCCACATCCTCGAACTCCCACACGGGACGCGTCTGCCCGGCCATGAAGGCCACGCATTTCCCCAGGTCCAACCCCGATCCGCCGCCGAAGGCCACCACCCCATCATGGCCGCCAGCGCGATAGGCGGCCAGCCCGGCATCCAGGTTCCTCTCGTTCGGGTTCGGGTCCACCTCGGCAAAGATCCCGCGGCCTAGCCCCGCCGCGTCCAGAATGTCCAGCGCCTGCCCCGTGATCGGCAGCGCGGCCAGCCCCCGGTCGGTGACCAGAAGCGGCCGCTTCATGCCCGCAGCGGCGCAGGCATCGGGCAATTCCTTCAGGCGCCCCGCGCCAAAACGGATTGCGGTGGGGTAGGACCAGTTGGCGGTCAGGCTCATGGGTCAGGCTTTCTTGAGGTGGTAGGATTTCGGACGGGTCAGCGCGTGGTAGCCCAGCACCGACAGCCCCGCGCCGCGGCCGGTGTTCTTGCAGCCGGTCCAGCAGAGCGCCGGGTCGAGGTAGTCGCAGCGGTTCATGAACACCGTGCCGGTCTCGATCGCGTCGCCCACGCGGGCCGCGCGATCCGCGTCGCGGGTCCAGAGCGAGGCTGTCAGGCCGAACTCGGAATCGTTCATCATCGCAATGGCTTCCGCATCACCCTTCACGCGCATGATGCCGACCACGGGGCCAAAGCTCTCCTCGCGCATGACGCGCATGGAATGGTCCACGTCCACCAGGATCTGCGGCATCAGGTAGGCGCCGCCATCGGTCGGGAACAGCGCCCGGTCGATCAGCGGTTTCGCCCCGGCAGCCACGGCCTCGTCGGTCTGGGCCCGGACCAGATCGGCGAAGCGGACCTGCGCCATCGGCCCCATCGTCGTCTCGGGGTCGAGCGGGTTGCCCAGCCGGGCCTTGGACACGATCTCGACGCATTTTTCCAGGAACGGCTCATAGACCGACTCGTGGACATAGATCCGCTCGATCCCGCAGCAGCACTGGCCCGAGTTGAACATCGCCCCGTCCATCAGCCCGTCGGCGGCGGCGTCCAGATCGGCATCCTCCATGACATAGCCCGGGTCCTTGCCGCCAAGCTCCAGCCCGAGGCCCGTGAAGGTGCCCGCCGCGGCGCGCTCGATCGCCTTGCCGCCGCCGACCGAGCCGGTGAAGTTGACGAACTGGAAAGCGCCCGCGCCGATCAGCGCGGACGTCGTGTCGTGGGACAGGAAGACGTTCTGCGCCACGTCGCCGGGCACGCCCGCGTCGCGCAGCGCGCAGATGATCCGTTCGCCCACCAGCGGCGTCTGGCTGGCGTGCTTCAGCATCACCGCATTGCCCGCGATCAGCGCGGGCGCGATGGTGTTGATCGCGGTCATGTAGGGGTAGTTCCAGGGCGCGACCACCAGCACGAGGCCATGCGGCACGCGCCGGATATAGCGGGAAAACGCCGCGCTGTCCTCGATCCGGAGATCGGCCAGCGCGTCGGCGGAGATGTCGGCCATGTAGTGCGCGCGTTCCTGAAAACCGCGGAACTCACCGCCATAGCGCACCGGGCGGCCCATCTGCCAGGCCAGTTCCGGCACGATCTCGTCATTCGCCTCGCCGATCAGCGCGACGGCGCGGCGCACGATCTCGGCGCGTTCGGCGATGGGCCGCGCGGCCCAGGCCGGTTGCGCGGCGCGGGCGCGGGCGACGGCGGCGCGCGCCTCGTCCAGCGGCATCAGCGCACGTTCGGCATAGACGCTCCCGTCGACGGGAGAGAGGCATTTCAACGTCTCGGTCATGGGGTCAGGCCCTTTCGAAACCGCGGCGCAGTTCCCAGTCGGTCACGCGGCGGTCGTATTGCGTCTGCTCCCAGCGGGCGGCGTGGACGTAGTGGTCCACCACCTCGTCGCCCAGAGCCGCGCGGAGCATGGCGGATTCGTCGGCGGCCGCAAGGGCATCCCGCAGCGTCCTGGGGATCTCGCGCACGCCCTCGGTGGTGTAGGCGTCGCCCCGGAACTCGTGTTCAAGCTCCAGCCCCTCGTCGATGCCTGCAAGACCGGCCGCGATCTGCACCGCATAGGCGAGATAGGGGTTCAGATCCGCCCCGCCGACCCGGTTCTCGATCCGCACGCCCTTGGTGCCCTCGCCCACCAGCCGGTAGCCCGCGGTGCGGTTGTCGCGCGACCAGACCGCCTTGGTCGGCGCAAAGGTGCCCGCGACGTAACGCTTGTAGCTGTTGATGTTGGGAGCCAGGAACAGCGTGAAGTCACTGGCGTATTTCAACAGCCCGGCCACATAGGCGCGCATCATCGCCGACATGCCATAGGGCTCGTCGGGTTCGAGGAAAAGCGGCGCCCCCTCGAGCGACCACAGCGACTGGTGGACATGGCAGGACGACCCCGCCGGCGCATCGGCATATTTCGCCATGAAGGTCACCGCATGGCCCTGGGCCAGCGCAATCTCCTTGACCACATGCTTGGTGATCGTGTGCGTGTCGGCGGCGGTCAGCGCATCGGCATAGCGCACATTGATCTCGTGCTGCCCGGCCCAAGCCTCGCCCTTGGAGTTTTCCACTGCGATTCCAGAATCGTAGAGGCCGTTCCTGACAGCCCGCATCAACCCTTCCTCGCGGGCGGTGGTCAGAAGATGGTAATCCTCGTTATAGGGGCTGGTGGGCGTCAGCGCACGATAGCCGCTGTCATGCACCTGGTCGAAGCTTTCGCGGAAGACGTAGAATTCCAGTTCTGACGCCATCATCGCCGCCATGCCGCGTTCGGCCAGCCGGTCGATCTGGGCCTTGAGGATCGCGCGGGGGGCGACGGAAATGTCGCGATGGCCCAGATGATCCAGCGTGTCGCAGATCACCAGCGCCGATCCCGGCGCCCAGGGGGCCAGTCGCAGCGTGGCAAGGTCGGGCTTCATCATGTAGTCGCCATACCCCTTTTCCCAGCTTGCGGACTTGAAGCCCGGCACCGGCTCCATTTCCTGATCCACCGTCAGCAGATAGTTGCAGGAATGGGTCTCGTGCACGCCATGCTCCAGGAAATGGCGGGCGTGGAAGCGTTTGCCCATCAACCGGCCCTGCATGTCGATCTGGGCCAGGGTGACGGTGTCGATCTCGCCCGCATCGACCAGCATGGCGAGGGTGTCGAGGGTCAGGGTGCCGGGCATTCGGGCCTCTGTCGGTTGCGCACGGGGAAAGCGGGCGCCCCGGGCGGGGCGCCCCACGGGTCAGCGGCGGGGTTCAGCCGTAGCGATAGGGCCGCCCGGCCTTCTGCATGTCGGAATTGTATCGCTTGAAGATCTCGACAACCTTCGCCTTGGTCTCGGATTCGGCTGCGATCTCGTCCCAGAACGCCTGTGCGGCCGCCTCGACCTGATCCCATTCCTCGTCGGGGATCGAGGTCAGTTGCAGCTTGTCGCCATGCACGCGCAGCGCCGCCTCGCCGCCCCAGTACCACCATTGACGATAGTAATGGGACTGCTCGAAACAGACCTTCATCAGTTCCTGAAGCCGTTCCGGCACCTCGTTCCAGCGATCCTGATTGGCGAAGAAATGGCCGATCCAGGCGCCCGAGATATTGTTGGTCAGAAAATAGTTGGTCACGTCGGCCCAGCCGACCGTGTAATCCTCGGTGATGCCCGACCAGGCGATGCCGTCAAGCTCGCCCGTCTGCACCGCGACCTCGATATCCTCCCAGGGCAGGGTCACGGGGACGACGCCGAACTGCGCGAGGAACCGGCCAGCCGTGGGGAAGGTGAAGACGCGCTTGCCGCGCAGATCGGCCAGGCTGTTGATCGGATCCTTGGTCGCGAAATGACAGGGATCCCAGGCGCCCGCCGAGATGTGCTTGACGCCGACCTTGGAATATTCCTCGGCCCAGATCTCGTTCAGCCCGTACTGGTTGAACAGCACCGGCACATCCAGCGAATAGCGGCTGGCGAAGGGGAAATAGCCGCCGAACACCGTCACCTCGGTCGGCGACGCCATCGAGTCATCATCCGATTGCACCGCGTCGATCGTGCCGCGCTGCATCGCGCGAAAGAGTTCCCCCGTGGGCACAAGCTGATCGGCATAGTAAAGTTCGATCTGCATCTCGTCGCCGGCGATCTTGTTGAAGCTGTCGATGGCGGGCTTGACCACATGCTCGGCCAGCGCGCCGCCCGCATAGGTCTGCATCCGCCAGCGGATCGTCGATTGCGCATGGACGGCGGGCGCGGCCAGGCTTGCCGCGGCACCGACGCCCGCGGTGGTCAGGAACTTGCGTCTCGTGGTCATGTCTTTCTCTCCTTGTTGGCGGGGTATCCCCCGGTTTTGCGTCCCCTTTGCGGGGCTCTGGTTAGAGGCCGTAGACATAATGCGGCAGCCACAGCGCAATGCCGGGGAAGGCCATGATGATCCCCAAGGCCAGCAGCATCACCCCGACAAAGGGCACGATGGACCGGTAAATGTCGCCCAGCCCCACCTCCTTGGGCGCCATCGCCTTCATCAGGAACAGGTTATAGCCGAAGGGCGGCGTCATGTAGGCGATCTGCGTGGTGATGGTGTAGAGCACCCCGTACCAGATCAGATCGAAGCCCAGTGCCTTGACCAGCGGCACATAAAGCGGCGCGACGATCACCAGCATAGCGGTATCGTCGAGGAACGTGCCCATGATGAGAAAGCTCAACTGCATCAGGATCAGGATCGTCCAGGGCGACAGGTGCAGTTGCTGGGTGAACAGGTTGTCGATCGCGCGCACCGCGCCCAGCCCGTCGAACACCGCGCCGAAGGCCATCGCGGCCAGGATGATCCACATGAACATGCAGGAAATCGCCAGGGTCTGCCGCACGGAGTTCTCGAAAACCTCATGCGTCATCCGGCGCTTGGCCAGCGCGGCCAGGAAGGCGGCGATGGCGCCGATGGCCGAGCTTTCGACCAGCGAGGTCCAGCCATTGACGAAGGGCACCATCATCGCGGCAAAGATGCCGACGGGCAGAAGCCCGGCACGCAACAGCCGCATCTTCTCGGCGAAACCGATCTCGGCCCGCTCCTCGGGGGCCAGTGCGGGGCCGAGCGCGGGGTTCATGCGGCAGCGGATGTAGATATAGATGATGAACATCGCCGCCATCATCAGGCCGGGGATCATGCCGGCGAGCCAAAGCTGCCCCACCGGCTGGCGCGCGATCATGGCATAAAGCACCAGCACCACCGAGGGCGGCACAAGGATGCCCAGCGAGGATCCGGCCTGGATCACGCCGGTCACCATCTTCTTGTCATAGCCGCGTTTCAGCAATTCGGGCAGCGCGATGGTCGCCCCGATCGCCATGCCCGCCACCGACAACCCGTTCATCGCGGATATCAGCACCATCAGCGCGATGGTCCCGATGGCCAGCCCCCCCGGCACCGGCCCCATCCAGACATGGAACATCCGGTAAAGATCGTCCGCGATCCGGCTTTCGGACAGCACATAGCCCATGAAGATGAACATCGGCAGCGTCAGCAGCGGATACCAGTTCATCAGCTTGATCGCCGCCGAGAACGGGATGACCGACCCCCCCGTTCCCCACAGCGCCAGCGCCGCGATCCCCGCCACCGCCCCGATCGCGCCAAACACGCGCTGGCCCGTGAACAGCATCATCATCATCGAGGCGAACATCAGAAGGGCGATCAGTTCATAGGACATGGCTCAGATCTCGATGTCCCGAAGATGCGCGATGTCCTTGATCAGTTCAGAGACCGCCTGCAGCAGCATCAGCACCAGGCCCACGCACATCACCGTCTTGATCGGCCAGAGCAGAGGGCGCCAGGCGGTCGGGCTGCGTTCGTTGTATTGCAGGCTGTACAGCAGGCTGTCGATGCCGCCATAGATCAGCAGGCCCAGGAAGAAGATCAGGAACAGCACGGTCACGCTGTCCACCCAGGCGCGCGTCGTCACCGACCAGCGGCCGTAGAACAGGTCCATCCGGACATTGGCGCCCAGTTGCATCGCATAGCCGCCACCCAGCATGTAATAGGCCACCAGCGAAAACTGGGCCATCTCCAGCGTCCAGAGCGAGGGCAGGAAGAAGGTCTTGGAGATCGAGGACCATAGCAGGATCCCCATCATCACGAAGATCCCGTACATCACCACGCGGCCGATGTGATAATTCACCCCGTCGACGATCCGGACATAGGCGCGCATCAGGGCGGTCATGGCGCTGCCCCCTGCCCCATGACGACCAGCGCCTCGGACAGAAGCCCCGCCAGCAGGGTTCCCATCCTCACCTGTGCCGCGTCATCGGCGATCAGGTCGTTGCGAATTTCCAGCATGACATTGACCAGCCCCCTGCCGACCCCGTGCAGCCTGAGTGTATGGGTCACACCATCAACCGGTCCATAGGGTTCGTTCCGGGCCACCACATGACCGGTATGAAAGGGCGCGAGCGCCAGCATCGCCTCGGCCAGTCGCGCATCGCTGTCATGCAGGATGCCGATCTCGACAGCCCGCGGCAGCCCATGCCAGACCGGCGTGAAACTGTGCACGGTGACCAGCGCGGGCGGCACAGGCCGGGCGGCGATGGTGCCGGAAAGGACCGCATGAAAGGGCGCATGGACCAGCCGCGCGCGGTCGTCCCGGTCGGACGCGGACAGATCCGCATTGCCGGGAATGGCGATCACCTCGGTCTTCACCGGCATCGCCTCCGGCGCTCCCGCAGGCCGGTTGCAATCATGCACCAGTCGCGAGACGGTCGCGGCCACCAGTGGCGCGTCCAGAACCGACGCCATCGCCCGCGCCACGCCCAGCGCGCCCGGATCCCAGGCGGCGTGGCTCCACTCGTCACCCGGGGCAAGCCCCAGCCCGCCGAACCGCGCCGGGATCGCGTTCGAGGCGTGCTCGCAGACAAGCACCACGGGCGCATTTCCGGCCGCGTTCTCGACCTGCGGCCGGTAGTCCGGCGCCCCTTCCCTTGCCTCGATCATGCTGACTCCCTGTCGCATGTGAACAGGTTTCTTCACCACCCCCGAAGCTGTCAATTCCTTTCCTGAAACTTTCTCTTCAGAGGCGATCCACCTGACGCTATATTGTGCAGATGGAGGCCAGGCTCGATGTCCGATCCCCAGCAGACCATCGCCGAACGGCTGCATGCCCGGCTCGACGATCTGACCCGCGCCGAGCGGCAGCTTGCGGATTCGATCCTCGAGGCCTACCCGGTTTCCGGGCTTGGCTCGATCACCCAGGTCGCCCAGGCGGCCGAGGTCTCGACGCCGACCGTGGCACGCATGGTGCAGAAGCTGGGGTTCAAGGGCTATGCCGAGTTCCAGGCCGCGCTGCGCGCCGAGCTCGAGGCCAAGATCTCGGGCCCCGTCGCCCGGCGCGAGACCTGGGCCGAGGGCGCGCCCGGCGCGCATATCCTGAACCGCTTCACCGAGGCCGTGATCGGAAATATCCGCCACAGCCTGGGCCAGGTTGACCCCGGCCAATTCGACGCGGTCTGCGACCTGATCGCGGATCCGGCCCGGCGTATCCATGTCGTGGGCGGGCGGATCACCCGGACGCTGGCGGAATACCTCGCGCTGCATCTCCAGATGGTCCGCCCCGGCGTCGTGCCGTTCCAGGGGGAACAGAACGCCTGGGCCCATCCGCTGCTCGACCTCGCGCCGGGCGACGTGCTGGTGATCTTCGATGTCCGCCGCTACGAGAACGCGACGCTCAGGCTGGCCGAGATGGCTGCCGAGCGGGGGGCCGAGATCGTCCTTTTCACCGACCAGTGGCGCTCGCCCGTGCAAAGGCTGGCGCGCGCGGCACTGGTCAGCCGCACGGTGGTGCCATCAGCGTGGGATTCCGCGGTCACGACGCTTCTGCTGGTGGAAACTGTGATCGCGGCGGTGCAGGAACGCCGCTGGCCCGACACCCGCGCCCGGATGGAGGCGCTGGACGAGATGTTCAACCGCACCGGCTTCTTCCGCAAGTTCACCTGACGGTCGGGCGCCCTACCCGCGAAACCCCATCGCCACGACGAATTTCTCGGAACTGTCCGACCGGCTGGCCGGCGGCTTGACATTCGCGACCTTCTCGAAGCGCTGCTTGAGGATCTTCTGCAACTCGCCCTCGGCGCCGCCGGCCAGAACCTTGGCGACAAAGCTGCCGCCCTCTTCCAGAACGTCGAAGGCCAGTTGCGCCGCCGCCTCGCACAGCGCGACGATCCGCAGGTGATCCGTCTGCTTGTGCCCGGAACTCGCCGCCGCCATGTCGCTCATCACCACGTCGGCCTTGCCGCCCAGCCAACCCTTCACCTTGTCGTCTGCCCCATCCTCCAGGAAATCCAGTTGGTGGATCTCGGCCCCCGGCACCGGCTCCACATCCTGAAGGTCGATCCCCAGCACGCGGCCCACCGGTTTGCCGGATTTCTCGCCCAGCGCGTTCACCCGCTTGACCGCCACCTGGCACCAGCCGCCCGGCGCGCAGCCCAGATCGACAACCCGCGCCCCCGGCACCAGGAAGCGGAAGCGGTCATCCAGTTCGAGGATCTTGAACGCCGCACGCCCGCGATAGCCCTCGGCCTTCGCGCGCTTGACATAAGGATCGTTCAATTGTCGCTCCAGCCAGCGCGTCGAGGACAGCCGCCGCCCCTTGGCCGATTTCACCCGCACCTTCAAATCGCGCTGCCCGCGCCCGCTCGATCCCCGCTTTTCCGTCATACCCGCCGCCCGCGCGCCCCCTGTCTTCTTCTTGGTTCAAATACCCGATTGCGACGCCAGCCGCCCCGACCGCGCTGCGGGCAGCGCGCCTCAGAACGGGCCATCCTCCAGCACGCCATCGGCCGACATCTGCGCGTATAACAGCCCCTCGCGCAAGCCCCGGTCGGCCACCGACAGCCGGTCGGTCGGCCAGATCCGCATCAGCGCCTGAAGAATCGCCGCCCCCGACATGATCAGCGCATGCCGGTCGCGCCCGATCCGCGGATCCGTCCGCCGACCCTCTGGCCCGAGATACAGATAGGTGCGGATCACCTGGTCGATCTGCGCGGAAGTCATGCGCAAACCATCGACCTTGGTCCGGTCATAACGCTTCAGCCCCAGATGGCTTGCTGCCACCGTGGTCACGGTGCCGGAGGTGCCGATGATCTGGAACCCCTCCTTCGCCTGCTCGGCGGCATAGGGCGAGAAATCGGCCAGGTTCTCCTCGAAGAACCAGCTCATCAGCGCGAAACGCGCGTGGTCGTCCTCGACATCGTCGAACTGTTCCTTCAGCGTCGCCACCCCCAGCGGCACCGAGATCCAGTCCACCACCCGCGCGGCCGGGAACGGGCTGTCGGCCGGGTGGAACCCGCCATGCAGGCGCATGATCGCCCGCGGCCGGTCATGGCGCGGCACCGCCGACAGGTCGATCCAGACCAGTTCGGTCGAGCCCCCGCCGATATCGACCACCAGCAATTGTTCGGTCCGGGTCGAGACCAGCGGCGCGCAGGACACGACGGCCAGCCGCGCCTCCTCCTCGGGCTTTATGATCTCCAGGTCCAGACCGGTTTCGTGCCGGACATAGGCGATGAACTCGCGCGCATTGCTCGCCCTGCGGCATGCCTCGGTCGCGACCAGCCGCATCCGCACGACCCGGTGCTTTTCCAGCTTGCCCTTGCAGATCCGCAGCGCCTGCACCGTGCGCGCCATGGACGCCCGGCTCAATCGGCCAGACGATTCCAGACCGGTGCCCAGTTGCACCGATTTCGAGAAGCTGTCCACCACATGGAACTGGCTGCCCTTGGGTTGGGCCACCAGCATGCGGCAACTGTTGGTGCCGAGATCCAGCGCCGCATAAAGCGAGGCCGGATCCGGCGGAGCAGGCACGGGGGTCGCCACCGCCTTGGGGAACGCGCCCGCACCCTTCGGACGCCTGGGCGCCATTTGACCGCCCTCCAGATCGAGTTGACCGAAAGGTAGCGATCCGCCCCCCCGGGCGCAATGCCGCAGATGGCCCGGCCGGGCCGGAAACGCGGGCGAGGTCGCAAGCCGGGTCAATCATGTCGAAATCCGGCGCCGCTGCGGCATTTCGCCGGATTACAAGCGGACCAGGCAACAAGGGGAATCGGATGCCGGAACTGACCATCCTCTACTGGCGCGACATCCCTGCCCAGGTGATCGTGGGCAAGGGGCGCAGGGCCGAAAAGCGCATTCTGCCCCCTCGTTTCGAACAGGCCATCGACCGCTGCGCCATGAAGGTGGGCGCGCGCGACAGCGACGCCTACCTCGCCGAGTGGCGGCGCGCGGGTCCGACCCCGCAGGAGGGCGACCCCGCCATGCTGGCCGCGGCCGAAGCGGCGCGGATCGAGGCGGCCTATGACGCTGCGCGGCTTGGCGCGCTGATCGAGGCCGGGGGATGGGAACAGGCGTGAACAGGCTTTGGGAGACGGCAATGGGACTATTTCAGTTCGGCAGACAGGAAACGGCCCGGCCAGCGAGCGGAACGCTGGCAGCGTTCCTGCGCGGCTACTCGATCGAGGTGATGCCGCGGACGCTGGCCGCGCTGCCGGACTTCCGCACACTTCTGCCCAGGGGCACCCGGGTCTATATCGCGCATCTGGACGGCACCGAGATCGCCGACATGATCGGCGCGGCGGCGCGGCTGCGGACCTGGGGCTTCGAGCCGATGCCGCACATCCCCGCCCGCTCGATCCCCGACCGTGCCGCCTTTGCCGATCTTCTGGCGCGCTATCGGGGCGAGGCGGGCGTGCGCGAGGCGCTGGTGATCGCGGGCGGCCGCGCAAACCCGCTGGGTGAATTCCATTCCTCGATGCAGCTACTTGAAACCGGGCTCTTCGACCGCGCGGGGTTCACCCGGCTGCATGTGGCAGGCCATCCCGAAGGCTCGCGCGATATCGACCCCGACGGGTCCGACCGGCTGGTGGCCGAGGCGCTGGCCTGGAAACAGGCGTTTTCCGAACGCACCGATGCGGCCATGGGCATCGTGACGCAATTCGCCTTCGAGGCCGCACCGGTGATCGCCTGGGCCGACCGGCTGCGCGCCGAGGGCATCGCCCTGCCGATCCATCTGGGCGTGGCGGGGCCTGCCAAGCTGCAAACGCTGGTGAAATTCGCCGTGGCCTGCGGCGTCGGCCCCTCGCTCAAGGTGCTGCAACGGCGCGCGCGCGATGTCTCCAAGCTGGTGCTGCCCTTCACGCCGGACGCGTTCCTGACCGACCTCGCCGCCGCCGCCGCCCGTCGCCCCGGGGATTTCCCCATCGCGGGGGTTCATTTCTTCCCGCTGGGCGGGATCGCGACTAATGCCGCCTGGCTGGCCGAGCGCGGCCTTGCCCCCACGCCCGAAAACTGAGGCCCCCATGACCCGCACCGTCCTCGAGTCGAAATCCCGCACCGTCGTCATCGGCTTCGACGAGCCCTTTTGCGTGATCGGCGAGCGCATCAACCCCACCGGCCGCAAGAAGCTTGCCGCCGAACTTGAGGCGGGCGATTTCTCGACCGTCGAGCGCGACGCGCTGGAACAGGTCGCCTGCGGGGCGATGGTGCTCGATGTGAATGCGGGCGTCGTCTACAACTCGAACCCCGATCCGAACCAGACCGAACCGCCGCTGATGCGCCGCATGGTCGAACTGGTGCAGGGGCTGGTCGATGTGCCGCTCTGCATCGACAGTTCCGTGCCCGGCGCGCTGGAGGCCGGCCTTGCCGCCGCCGAGGGGCGTCCGCTGCTCAATTCGGTCACGGGCGAGGAGGAACGGCTGGAGCGGGTGCTGCCTCTGGTCCGGAAATACAACGTCCCCGTGGTGGCGATCTCGAACGACGATACCGGCATTTCCGAGGACCCGGACGTGCGCTTTGCCGTGGCGAAGAAGATCGTCCAGCGCGCCGCCGATTTCGGCATCCCGGCCTGCGATATCGTGGTCGATCCGCTGGTGATGCCGGTGGGCGCGATGGCATCGGCGGGCCAGCAGGTCTTTGCGCTGGTGCGCCGGTTGCGCGACGAGCTGGGCGTGAACACCACCTGCGGGGCGTCGAACATCTCGTTCGGACTGCCGCACCGGCACGGGATCAACGCCGCCTTCCTGCCCATGGCAATCGGGGCGGGCATGACATCCGCGATCATGAACCCGATCCGCCCGGTCGAGATGGAGGCGGTGCGCGCCGCGAATTTCCTGATGAACCACGACCCGAATGGCGGCGAGTGGATCCGCTTTTCCCGCGTGCTGGACCAGGTCGCCGAGGGCACGCCCTTTGCCGACGCCTCGCAAGCCGCCGCCGAGGCGGGCGCAGGCCGTGGCGGGCGGCGCCGACGGCGGGGCTGACGACATGCGCAGGAAACCGGGACGGATCGGCCGATAAAGAGACAGGCATCGGGGACATGAACGACTGCGAACCGCTGGCGATCTTCACCCCCTCGGGCAAACGCGGTCGCGTGCCCGCCGGAACCACCGTACTGGACGCCGCCCGTGCGCTGGGCGTCGATCTCGACTCGGTCTGCGGCGGGCGCGGCATCTGCTCGAAATGCCAATGCGCGCCGCTTTACGGCGCCTTTCCAAAGCACGGCGTCACCGTCGCGCCGGACGCGCTGTCGCCGGTGAACGCGGTCGAGACGCGCTATGACGAAAAGCGTGGGCTGAAACCGGGGCGGCGGCTGGGGTGCCAGGCGCGGATCCTGGGCGATGTCGTGATCGACGTGCCGCCCGAAAGCCAGCTTCACCGCCAGGTCGTGCGCAAGGCCGCCGAGGCACGCGCGGTCGAGATGGACCCGGCCACGCGGCTTCTGCTGGTCGAGGTCGCCTCGCCCGACCTGCACGCGCCCTCGGGCGATCTGGAACGGCTGAACGCCGCGCTCGCCGCGCAATGGGGGCTGCCGCCCGCGCGCCCCTCCCTGCCGGTGCTGGCCCGGCTGCAAGCGGCGCTGCGCAAGGGCGGCTGGCAGGTCACCGTCGCGCTGCACCGGGATCGCGACGATGCGGCCGCGCGCATTCTCGACCTTTGGCCCGGCTTCTTCGAGGGGCCGCTTTACGGGCTGGCGATCGACCTGGGCTCGACCACCATCGCGGCGCATCTGACCGATCTGGCCACCGGCGAGGTGCACGCCTCGGCGGGCGCGATGAACCCCCAGATCCGCTTTGGCGAGGACCTGATGAGCCGGGTGTCCCACGCGATGCTGAACCCCGGCGGCGCGGCTGCGATGACGGCGGCGGTGCGCGTCGCACTGAACGATCTGGCCGACGGGCTGGCGGTTCAGGCTGGCGTCGATCCCCGCCAGATCGTCGAGGCCACGCTGGTCTGCAACCCGGTGATGCACCATCTTGCGCTGGGCATCGACCCGGTGGAACTGGGCCAGGCGCCCTTTGCGCTGGCCAGCTCCGACGCGCTGGACATCGCCGCGGCCGATCTGGGGCTGGTCTCGATCAATCCCGCCGCGCGCGCCTATGTGCTGCCGCTGATCGCGGGCCATGTGGGCGCGGATGCGGCGGCCGTCGCGCTGTCCGAGGCGCCCGAGCAATCCGACGACCTGGTGCTGATCGTCGATGTCGGCACCAATGCCGAGATCATCCTTGGAAATCGCGCCCGGGTGCTGGCCTGCTCGTCCCCCACCGGCCCCGCCTTCGAGGGGGCCGAGATCAGTTCGGGCCAGCGCGCCGCACCCGGCGCGATCGAGCGCGTGCGGATCGACCCCGCGACCGGCGAACCGCGCTTCCGGGTGATCGGCTGCGATCTGTGGTCGGACGCGCCGGGCTTTGCCGAGGCCACAGGCGCGACCGGTGTGACCGGCATCTGCGGTTCGGGCATCATCGAGGCGGTGGCCGAGATGCGGATGGCGGGGCTTCTGGACGGCTCGGGCCTGATCGGCTCGGCCGAGGCGACGGGCTGCGCCCGGATCATCCCCGAGGGGCGGACACATGCCTATGTGCTGCATGACGGGCGCGCGGCGGGCGGGCCGCTGATCGCGGTCACACAGGGCGATGTGCGGGCCATTCAACTTGCGAAATCGGCGCTTTACGCGGGCGCGCGGCTGTTGATGGACCGGATCGGGGTTGATCGGGTGGATCGCGTCGTGCTGGCCGGGGCCTTCGGCGCCCATGTCAGCCCGCTGCACGCGATGGTGCTGGGCATGATCCCCGATGTGCCGCTCGACAAGGTACGCTCGGCCGGGAACGCGGCGGGAACGGGGGCGCGGATCGCGCTGTGCTCGCGCGCCGCGCGGCGGCTGATCGAGGGCAATGTGCGCCGGATCGAAAAGGTCGAGACCGCGGTCGAGCCCCGCTTTCAGGAGCATTTCGTGGCCGCCAACGCCCTGCCCCATGCCACCGATCCGTTCCCCGAACTGGCCCGCGTGGTGCAACTGCCCGAACTGGCGTTCAATGCAGGCCCCGGCGAAGGCGGGCGGCGGCGCAGGCGGGGCTGAGGGGGCTTTCCGCCCCTCTTGGCCTGAAGGCCAATTCACCCCCGAGGGTATTTGGACCACGAAGAAGCCCGCGGCGCGTGGGGCGTGGGGCTTGACGCAGGCCGGGTCTTTGGCTACCTCACGCTGGCCCGGGCGGGTGTAGCTCAATGGTAGAGCAGAAGCTTCCCAAGCTTACGACGAGGGTTCGATTCCCTTCACCCGCTCCATTTCATTCGTGCAGGGCCGGGGACGGAAGATGACCGAGAAACGTGTCTATCTGAACCCGCTCAGTGCCGCCTCCCCCTTGACCCGGGCCCTGGCACCATTCTTTCCCCGTTATCGCTCATTGCTGGCGCTGGAGGCGTATCCCGAACATCTGAGGGGACCGCTGCGCAATCTGGTCATGAGCACTGACCGCAGGATTCTGTTCCTGCGCAACCTGAAATGCGCCTGCACCTCGGTTGCGCAACTCCTTTATTACTATTCCGAGGGGCGGTTCTACCCGCGCTCGATCCACCGGGCGACCCGGGGCGTCTATCTGGCGCGCTACTGGTGGTCGGAGATCGAGCCGGTCTATCAGGCGCATTCGGCCTTCTTGTTCACGCTGACGCGGAGTCCCCAGGCGCGGGCATGGTCGGGATTCACCAATTTCTTCGTGGATGCCAGCAATATCGCCCGGCACAATCACATGGGACCGATGCGTGACCATGGTTACGATCCGGCCCACGGCGAAAGCTACAATTTCGATGTGTTCCTCGATTACATCGAGCACAGCCTTGCGATCGACCCGTTGCAGACCAGCGCCCATTTTCGTCCGCAGGTCTTCAACATCGCCTTTGGCGAGATCCCGTATGACCACATCGGCAAGGTCGAGACGCTGGCCGACGATCTGCGCGTCATCTTCGAACGGGCCGGCGCGCCCGGTTTCCCTCCCAAGGAGTTGATCGAACAGAGGTTCAACCGCTCCGAAGCGCCGCGAACCCCGCTGACCCCTGCGCAGCGACGCAGGGTGCGAACGATCTTCGCGCGGGATTACGAGGCTTTCGGATATGACGACTGAACTGCATCTGGGCCCCGCGCCCGATCGGTTGCGGCCGGTGCGCAGCCCTGCCCCCTCAGCCCTGCCCGGTGCCGGTGTCGCGTTTCCAGACCGCAGCGGCGATCTCTTCACGGCTCAGGCCCTTTTCTTCCAGCGCCTTGATGTCCTGGAACATCTGCTCCGCCTCGAGGACCAGCGCGCAATTCTCGCACAAGGCGCCGGATTTCGATCCGAACAGTCCCAGGGACTTTCCACATTCTCGACAATTTGCCATATGTTTCAGACTCCGCAATCGTCCCGCAGCCTAGGCCAAACTGATTAACGAAGCCTTCCCTCTCTCTCGGAACTCTCTGCCTGCCCGGCGACGAATGCGACAAGGGCGCGCGTCGAGCCATCAAGCCCCCCGCCCGCACATTCGCCTGCAAGCACGGGCGCCAGCGCGGTCGCCAGTTCCTTGCCAAGCTCCACCCCCCACTGGTCGAAGGAATTGATCCCGAGGATCACGCCCTCGACGAAGACCCGATGCTCGTAAAGCGCCACGATCCCTCCCAGCATCTGCGGGGTCAGTTGCGGATAGATCAGCGTGGTCGAAGGCCGGTTGCCCGGAAAGACACGGTGATGGGCCTGGCGGTCCAGTTCCGCGCCGGTGAAACCAGCCCGCGCCGCGATGGCGCGCGCCTCGTCAAGGCTGCGCCCGCGCATCAGCGCGGCGGATTGCGCCAGCGCATTGGCCAGCAGCAGGCGATGATGATGCGCCAGTTCGGGTTCGTGCCCGCGCGCGGCGACAAGAAACTCGCAGGGCACGACCTGCATGCCCTGATGCAGCAACTGGTAAAACGCGTGCTGGCCGTTGGTGCCGGGCTCGCCCCAGACCACGGGGCCGGTGGGGCGCAGGGGGCTTGTGCCCTCCATCGTCACGCCCTTGCCGTTGGATTCCATTTCCAGCTGTTGCAGATAGGCGGGCAGCCGCGCCAGGCGCTGGTCATAGGGCAGCACCGCGCGGGTGGGATGGCCCAGCACCTGCGCATGCCAGATCCCGACCAGCGCCAGCAGGACGGGCAGGTTCCCGCCCGGCGGCGCGCTGCGGAAATGGGCATCCATCGCCGCACCGCCCGACAGGAAATCGTCGAAGCGATCGGGCCCGATGGCCAGCATCAGCGACAGCCCGATCGGCCCCCAGACCGAATAGCGCCCGCCCACCCAATCCTCGAAGCCGAAGACCCGCTCGGCCGGGATGCCGAATGCCGCCGTCCGCTCCTGCGCCGAGGACAGCGCGACGAATTGCGCGGCCGGATCGGCCACGCGCCCCGCCATCCAGTCCCGCGCGGTCGCGGCATTGGTCATCGTCTCGATGGTCGTGAAGGTCTTGGAGGCGACGATCACCAGCGTCGTTTCCGGGTTCAGGCCCTTCAGCGTGTCGGCGACATGCGCGCCGTCCACGTTCGAGACGAAATGACAGCGCGGCCCGTCATGGTAGGGCGCCAGCGCCTGCACCGCCATGGCCGGGCCCAGATCGGACCCGCCGATGCCGATATTGACCACATCCGTTATCGCGCCGCCCTGCCCCGCGAATTGCCCGCCGCGGACCATTTCGGCAAAGGCGCGCATCCGCACCAGCGTCGCGCGCAGCTCCGGCATCACGTCGCGCCCATCGACCTGAACCGACCCGGCGGGGTTTCGCAGCGCCGTGTGCAGCACCGCCCTGCCCTCGGTCTCGTTGATCTTCGCACCGGTGAACATCGCCTCGCGGCGGGCCGCAAGGCCGACGGCTTCGGCAAGGTTCAGCAGCAAGTCCAGCGTCTCGGCGTCGATATTCGTCTTGGAATAGTCGAACAGCATGTCGCCCTCGCGCGCCGAAAAGGCGGCGGCACGGCCGGGATCGTCGAACAGCGCCGAAATCGGCCGGTCGGCCACCGCGCGCGCCCTGACGTCAAGCGCCTCCCAGATCCTGTCCATGTCCATCCTTGGTTATTCCGCCCAGTGGATCGTGGCCGACCCCAGCACCGCACAAACCGGCGCCAGCAGCGGATCGTCGATCTCGACCGCCCGTTCCAGCGCCGCGCGCTTGGCGGTCCCCGTGATCAGGATATGCACGACAGTCGCCCCGCGCAGCGCCGGGCCGGTCAGGCTCACGCGCGGTTCGGACTGGCCCGGGGCGGTGATCTGCATCACCGGGGGGGCATCCGGGCGAAGCGCGTCCTCAAGCTCGGGCGCGCCCGGAAACAGCGAGGCCACATGCATGTCCGCCCCCATCCCCAGCACGAGAATATCCAGCGGCAGCGCGCGCCGCACCCGCTCGGTCAGACCGGCCATGCCGTCGGCACCGGGGCGCAACCCGATCATCCGCGCCTCGGCCGCCACCCCGGTCAGCAGCCGGGACCGGATCATCCCCTCGTTCGAGCGGGGATGATCCGGCGGCACCAGCCGTTCATCGGTCGGCAGCACCCGCACCCGGTTCCAGTCCAGCGAACTGGCGCAGAGCGCGTCGTAAAGCGGCCCCGGCGTGGTGCCGCCCGGCAATGCGATGCTGGCCTGCTCGGCATGGAACAGCACGGTGTTCAACTCCCCGGCCAGCGTGTTGGCAAGGTCGATCATCATCATCTCGGAATCGGGATAGCTCATCAGTTTCATGGCCGTATCTCCCGCCATCGCCGCCCGTCGCGATGCATCAGCATCAGCGCATCCTCTGGTCCCGAACTGCCCGGATCATAGGGCTGAGGCCGGTCGCCGCGCGTCTGCCAGGCGGCGATGACGGGATCGGTCCAGGCCCAGGCGGCCTCGACCTCGTCGCCCCGCATGAACAGCGTCTGGTTGCCCCGGATCACATCCATGACCAGCCGCTCATAGGCATCCGCGATATCCTCCGCCCCCGGTCCCAGCGCCTGGGCGAAGGACATGTCCAGCGGCACCTCGATCAGCCGCATTCCGCCCGGCCCCGGCTCCTTGATCGTCACCTTCAGCTTGATCCCCTCGTTCGGTTGCAGCCGGATCACCAGCACGTTCGATTTCTGCCCCTCCTGCTCGCCGAAGATCGAATGCGGCGGATCCTTGAAGGTGATCGCGATTTCCGAAGTCCGCGCGCGCAGCCGCTTGCCGGTGCGCAGGTAGAACGGCGTGCCCTTCCAGCGCCAGTTCGACACATGCGCCTTGAGCGCGATGAAGGTTTCGGTGGCGCTCTCGGGCGTCTCGACATCGTCGAGATAGCCCGCCTGCCCGTTGCCCGCGATATACTGCCCGCGCACGATGTCGCCCGGTTCGACCGCGTCGAGCGCGCGGATCACCTTGAGCTTCTCGTCCCGAACCGCGTCCGGTTCAAAGGCATAGGGCGGCTCCATCGCGATCAGGCACAGAAGCTGCATCATGTGGTTCTGCACCATGTCGCGCATGGCACCCGCCTTGTCGTAATAGCCCCCCCGCCCGGCCACGCCCACGGTTTCGGCCACGGTGATCTGGATGTGATCGACATATTGCGCGTTCCACAAGGGCTCGAACAGCATGTTGCCGAAGCGCACGGCCATCAGGTTCTGGACCGTCTCCTTGCCGAGGTAATGGTCGATCCGGTAGATCTGCTGCTCGTCGAAATGGGCGGCCAGCGTGGCGTTCAGCGCCCGCGCGCTGGCAAGATCGTGGCCGAAGGGCTTTTCCACGACGATCCGGCAACCCTCGCGGTTCATGCCGTGGCGATGCAAGCCGCGCGCCAGATCGCCGAACAAGCCCGGCCCGACCGAGAAATAATAGGCCTGCACCGCGTCCGGGCGGATCCTCGCGGCCAGTTCCGACCAGCCGTCCTCGGCCGTGGCATCCAGCCGGACATGGCAGAGCCGCGCAAGAAACCGGTCAAGCGCCGGGCCGTCGATCCGGTCGGCGGGCACATGATCCAGGATCGTTCGCCGGATGTCCGCCCGCCAGGCGTCGTCGTCGATCGCCGAGCGTGCAACGCCGATGACCTGCGCGGCGTCGGGCAATTGCCCGGCCAGGTCGCGCCGATACAGCGCGGGAAGGATCTTGCGCCGCGCCAGATCGCCGGTCGCACCGAAGATGACGAGGTCGAAAGGGTCGACCGGAATCACGCGTGAGACCATCTGAAACCTCGCCGGAACGCTAACGGGGGCGCACCATATCGGCATCCGCGCACCCCACCCTCTCTAGCATGCCACGTCCCTCATTGTAGAGCGAACCATAGTTTCCACATTTCAGGCCCACAAATCACTGAAATCCTTATCCTTCCCCGCGGCCCCTCTGATCCGGCAAGCATCGTTTTCACCGGATGGAACAATCGGTTTGGTCGGATACGCGCGAATGTGCCATTTCTGTAGTGGAATCGGCCGTTTTCGTGCCCTTGAGCGCACGTCGCGCGGGCCTGTCGCCACCCCGAAACGGTCCCCGTTGCGTGCGATGCAATCCTCACATCCGGGCGACGGACGCCGAGCGCGGCGGGATCCCGAACGGACCGAGGGCAAGGTCTACCGCACCCGCGATTCCGCCCGCGCCGATGGTCTTGGAGTCCCACAGCGCCTTCATCTCCGAGAAGGACACTCCGGGCAGCACCCCGATCAGCGCGTCGGGCTGGCCCGCGCGGTCGGACACATATTTCACAAAGAGCAGGGTAAGGACATAGTCCTTGCAGAGCGAGGCATCCATCCCGCCCCGGAACTGGTCGCAGCTTTCCCAAAGGGACCGGTAGATGTCGCTTTTCCTGATCGCCATTTGCTGTCCTGCACCGCCGAATGTTCTGATTTGGCCAGGCACCAGGGGGGTGGCCCCAAGGGAACAAGCGCGAAACCATTGGGAGTTCAATGGCTCTCAGGACGACGCAAATCGTTGTAATCGCGCGCCTGGCGAAACCGATTCTTCCATCAGGGAAGCACAATCGCGCGTTCTGTGAAAACTGTGGCTCCCTCTGCACTCATGCAACGGGCCTGCATCTCAGGCTTCCAGTTCGGCATCCCAGTAGAGAAAGTCGATCCAGGTCTCGTGCAGCAGGTTCGGTGGGAACTTGCGCCCGATGTCACGCAGTTCTTCCGCGCCCGGCCGACGCGGGGCGCGGCACAGGCTCATCCCCGCCTGTCGCAGGCTTTTCGAACCTTTCTTCAGGTTGCAGCGCGAACAGGCGGCGACGACATTCTCCCAGCTTGTGATCCCGCCGCGGGCCCGCGGCACGACATGGTCGAAGGTCAGATCGCCCCGGGTGCCGCAATACTGGCAGGAAAACTCGTCCCTCAGAAAAAGATTGAAGCGCGTGAAGGCCACGCGCTTCTGGGGTTTGACGAAATCCTTGAGAACCACGACCGAGGGTATTCGGATCTCCCGCGAGGGGCTGCGCACCACCTTGTCGTATTCTGCCACGACATCGACCCGGTCAAGCACCGCCGCCTTGATCGCCTCCTGCCAAGGCCAGAGCGACAGCGGATAGTAGGAAAGCGGACGGTAATCGGCGTTCAGCACCAGCGCAGGATGATTTCTTAAACTGCCAGGTTCGCGAACGAAACTACTTCTGAAATCCCCGTCCATCTGCGACTCGGCCTCCGCCCCGACTGCCTGCCCGGCTGCGGAGCGGGACGCGCCCGCCCCTGCCTGTATGTGACTATATATGGCGTTTCCCGCCTGACAAGCCCCGCAACATGAAGTGGCCCGCCATGGACTGCCTAGCGCCATCGGGTAACGGCGATGTGACGCCATCCGCCACCCTGCCCGCGCCCCCCCAACCACCCCGGCGCCAGCACCGCGGCTTTCCGATTGCAGCCGTCGCCCCGCGCCGCTATATCCCGTGGCGAAGCACCCGTAGCTCAGCTGGATAGAGCGCTGCCCTCCGAAGGCAGAGGTCACAGGTTCGAATCCTGTCGGGTGCGCCACCCAGAAATCCCATGGACACCGACATATTGGCCCGCGTCAGGGTGGCTTTCCCCCTTTGGAAACCGGCCTGTCACGTTCTGGTCACGGCAACGGGTTTTCGATCTGGCCACCATGCAGGAATCGGAACCGGAAATGGCAGACACGACGACGACGCGCTATGCGCATCGCATCCGGCCGCCCCGAGGTCGCCGCCGTGGGACTATGACCGCCTGAGCACCAGAAGGGCAATCAGCGCCGCCAACCCCAGCCCGGCCGTCAGCCAGATTGCCGAAAGCCCCCAGGCCGTCAGCGCCGCCCCGAAGATCAGCGGTGCCGCCGCCTGAAGGATGCGGGCCGGGGCGTTCAGCCAGCCAAGCCGCTGGCCATACCCGGCCGCCCCGAACAGCGCCAGCGGCAGCGTGCCCTTGGCGATGGTCAGGATCCCGTTGCCCGCCCCGTGCAGCAGAGCGAAGACATAGGCGGCCGGGCCGCCGAAGGTCACCAGCGCCACGGCGGCGACCGGATGGGCCGCCGCGGCCATGCGGGTGGAGAAAAGCGGGTGGAACCGGCGCAGCAGGCCGAACTCCAGCAGCCGCGCCGCCACCTGCGCCGGGCCGATCAGCGCCCCGGCCGCGATGGCAACCGCAGTGCTGGCCCCGGCGGCCTGCAACAGCCCCGGCAGATGCGCGGCCATGGCGGTTGAGTTGAACCAGGTCACGGCAAAGACGAAGGCCAGCAGCACAAGCGCCAGGCGCGACGGCGGCGGCCCGGCCTCGGTGGGGGCGGTCGCGCCGGTGAAGGACCCGGTCCCTTTCGGCAGCAGGGCGTTCAGCGGCAACGCAAGGCACAGATGGATCAGCGCCCAGCCCAGACATGCCTCGCGCCACCCCCACAGCGCCAGCATCAGCCCCGACAGCGGCCAGCCGACGGTGCTGGCGAAGCCCGCGATCAGCGTGATGCCGGTGATCGGCCCGCGGGCCTCCTTGCCATAAATGCCCGCCAGCGTGGCAAAGCCCGCCTCGTAAAGACCGATGCCCATGCCCAGCCCGATGATCGCCCAGCCCGCGAACAGCAGGACGGGCGAGGGCGCCACGGCCAGCAGCACCAGCCCGGCGGCAAAGATCAGGTTCGATGCCATCAGCACGCCGCGCCCGCCCGCGCCGTCGATCCGCGCCCCGGCCCAGGGCCCGACCATGGCCGAGACCACCATCGCCATGGAAAAGGCACCGAAGACCCAGACCGGCGACAGGCCAAGGCTGTCGGCCATCGGCACCGCCAGAACCGCGGGGATGTAGTAGCTCGACGCCCAACTGACCGTCAGAGATGTGCCAAGCGCCGCTACGATCAGGCCACGCCGTTCGGGCGGGAGCCTCGATATCATGCGGATGTCCGCCGGTGGCGCGGCGCGGCGAAACGGCGCCCCTTCATGGCATGACCCGGAACTGAAACAGCGGCCCCGGGGATCGGCCCCGAAGCAACCCGGACCCGCGGGGTCCGCCAGTCCCGGCAACGGATCCGGCAAAGGCCGACATGGACGGGGCAATCCACATGGTTGAACACTTCGTGGCCCAGCCTGTCCTGACGGACAAGGCGCGCATTTTGGCCAGGGGCGGCAGGCGCGCGGGCCTGCGGACAGGGCGTGATCATGCCACAAATATAACCATTAAACCGGTTTTGTAAATTATTCGTGGGCATCGGTGGCGCCTGCCGTCCGGGTTCGGCACGAGGCTCCGGCAAGGCCGACCAGGACGGCCGGAGCCCCGAAACTCCCCCACCCGGTCGGCGCCCGCGGTGACCTCGCGTTCGAGCGCCGTCAGGTGCAACCTGGAGCTGGCGAACGACCGCCCGCAGCGGTGGGCTGAGAGCCGACGCGAAACCCTGCCCCGGCCAATCCCTTCCGGGTCCGACGCCACGCGAACCGCTTTCATCGGTGCAGCGGCTATGGCAGTGTGCGCCCGCCGTCCTCTCCGACCCTGCCCCCGCGATGCCCCGTGATTCCTCTCCCCTGTCGCCGCGCCGTTCCGTTGGACGGACTCTGCCGTGCATCCTCATCTGATCCGTCGCTGGCTGCGCGAAGACTGGCTTCTGGTCCTTCTGCTCGCCTTGCTGCCTGTGCTGCTGGTCATGGTGCCCGTGGCGCCGACCCGGCTCGCGGCGCTCGTGGACTGGAAGACGATCGCGGCGCTGGCGGGGCTGATGGTGCTCAGCCGCGGGCTGGAGGTCAGCGGGCTTGTCGACCGGGCCGGGCGGGCGCTGATCATCCGGCTGCGCACGGAGCGGCGGCTGGCCGCGGCGCTGGTGGTGTTCGCGGCGCTCCTGTCTGCGGTCGTGACGAATGACGTGGCGCTTTTCGTCACGGTGCCGCTGACGCTGGGATTGGCCCGGGCGACGGCGCTGCCGGTGGGGCGGCTGGTGATCTTCCAGGCGCTTGCGGTCAACGCGGGCTCGGCGGCCTCGCCGGCGGGCAACCCGCAGAACCTGTTCCTGTGGCAGGTCTCGGGTGCAGGCTTCGGTGAATTCTTGCTGGCGATGCTGCCGCTGGCGGTCGCGATGCTGGCGATCCTGCTGGCGCTGGTGCCGCTGGGCTTTTCCGCCCGGCCCGTCACGGTGTCGCGCACGGACAGCCCGCTGCCCCTGCAACAGGCGCTCGGGACAGTCTCGCTGGTGGCCTATCCGGTGTTTCTGGGGCTGGTGAACGCGGGATTTGCGGTTGCGGCGGCGGTCGTCCTGCTCGGGCTGTTCGCGCTCGCCTTCCGGCAGGTGCTGCGGGGCCTCGACTGGCCGCTTCTGCTCATCTTCGTGCTGATGTTCGTCGATCTGGGCCTGCTCGCGCATCTTCCGGCCATCGCCACCGCGGTGCCCGCGGCGCTGGAACTGCCGGGTGGCGCCTACATGCTGGGCGCGGTCCTGTCGCAGATCATGTCCAACGTCCCCGCCGCGATCTTCCTCGCTCCCTTCACCGACGACTGGCGTGCGCTGGCCTGGGGTGTCAGCGTCGGCGGCTTCGGCCTTGCCATCGGGTCGCTCGCCAATCTCATCGCCCTGCGGCTCGCCCGCCAGAAAGGTCTCTGGATACGGTTCCATCTTTGGTCTCTGCCAATGCTGGCCCTCGCCTTCGCCGCCGGGGCGTTGCTGCGCGCATCCTGATCGCCACCGCCCCCAGGAGTCGCCCGACCCCGGCGCGATCTCGGCAATGCTGGCATGGCCGCTGGAACCTGACACCTCGCCGCGATGCAGAAACGAATCAGGCCTTGCCCCGCCCCGAGACCAGACCTGCCCGCAAGGTGCCCATGGGCATGAACCGCCCGACCGTGACGCGACGGATTCGCCGGACCGCGCGTTGCACATCGACATTAAGCGCACAACTGCGTCAGCCCGGCGCGATTTCTCTGGCCAGCGTGCCCCGTCCTGCGGCAGCCTTCCGGGCGGGAGAACGACGAAACGGGAGGAAACACATGCTTGATTCAACCACGACGGATTCCACGCGCGCGGTCCTGTCGGCCTTTGGCGAGGCGCTGGAACAGGGCGATATCGACCGCGCGGTGGGGATGTTCGCCGATGAATGCTACTGGCGCGATCTTGTGACATTCACATGGAACATCAAGACCGTAGAGGGCAAGGAACAGGTCGCCGACATGCTGCGCCACCAGCTTGCGACGACCAGGCCGCGCGGCTGGGACCTGGCCGAGCACGAGATCCCGACCGAAGCGGACGGCATCACCACCGCCTGGATCACCTTCGAGACCGATCTTGCGCGCGGCTATGGCCTGATGCGGCTGAAGGACGGCCGGATCTGGACGCTGCTGACCAGCATGGTCGAACTCAAGGGCCATGAGGAACCCAGGGGCTTTGCCCGGCCGCTGGGGGCCAGGCATGGCGCGGGCAAGCACCGCACCACCTGGAAGGAGGAGCGCGAGGCCGAGGAACGCGACCTTGGCTATACGAAACAGCCCTATGTGCTGATCGTGGGCGGCGGGCAGGGCGGCATCGCGCTTGGCGCGCGGCTGCGCCAGCTGGGCGTGCCCACCATCATCGTCGAGAAGAACGACCGCCCCGGCGACAGCTGGCGCAACCGCTACAAGTCGCTCTGCCTGCATGACCCGGTCTGGTACGACCACCTGCCCTACATCAAGTTCCCCGAGAACTGGCCCGTCTTCAGCCCCAAGGACAAGATCGGCGACTGGCTGGAAATGTATACCAAGGTGATGGAGCTGAACTACTGGACGCGCACCACCTGCAAATCCGCCAGGTATGACGAGGCCGCCAAGGAATGGACCGTCGTCGTGGACCGCGACGGGCAGGAAGTCACGCTGAAGCCGAAGCAGCTGGTGCTGGCCACCGGCATGTCGGGCAAGCCGAACATGCCCGCCTTTCCGGGGATGGAGAAGTTCCGCGGCGACCAGCACCATTCCAGCAAGCATCCCGGCCCCGATGCCTATCGCGGCAAGAAATGCGTGATCGTCGGCTCGAACAACTCGGCCCATGACATCGCCGCGGCGCTGTGGGAGCATGATGCCGATGTGACGATGGTGCAGCGGTCCTCGACCCATATCGTGCGCTCGGACACGCTGATGGAGATCGGGCTGGGCGGGCTTTATTCCGAGGAAGCCGTGCAGAACGGCATGACCACGGAAAAGGCCGACCTGATCTTTGCCTCGATCCCCTATGCGATCCTGCACGAATTCCAGATCCCGCTCTACGAGCAGATGAAGGAACGCGACAAGGCCTTCTACGACGGGCTGGAAAAGGCCGGGTTCCAGCTGGACTGGGGCGCCGATGGCTCGGGGCTGTTCATGAAATACCTGCGCCGCGGCTCGGGCTATTACATCGACATCGGGGCGAGCCAGCTTATCATCGACGGTCAGATCAAGCTGGCCCATGGCCAGGTGCGCGAGGTGGTCGAGGACGGGCTGATCCTGGAGGACGGCACGAAGCTTGAGGCCGATCTGATCGTCTATGCCACGGGCTACGGCTCGATGAACGGCTGGGCGGCGGACCTGATCGGGCAGGACGTGGCCGACAAGGTGGGCAAATGCTGGGGCCTTGGGTCCGACACGCCCAAGGATCCCGGCCCGTGGGAAGGCGAGCAGCGCAACATGTGGAAGCCGACCCAACAGGAAGGGCTGTGGTTCCATGGCGGCAACCTGCACCAGTCGCGCCATTACTCGCAGTTCCTTGCGCTGCAACTCAAGGCCCGGATGGAGGGGCTGCCGGTCGAGGTCTACGGGCTTCAGACGGTGCATCACCTCGGCTGACACGAGGCGCGCCCGGGTCCCTGCGACCCGGGCCGACCCATCGGAAAGGAGACAGAGATGACCGACAAGACCATGCGCGCCGCCGTCTGGTACAAGGCCCGCGATCTGCGCGTCGAGGACGTGCCCATCCCCGCGCTGACCGATCCGCATGCGGTGCGCGTCAAGGTGGCCGCCTGCGGCATCTGCGGCAGCGACCTGCACGAATATGCCGCCGGGCCCATCTTCATCCCCGTCGATGCCCCGCATCCGATCAGCGGCCAGCAGGCGCCCATCGTCATGGGCCACGAATTCGCCGGAGAGGTGGTCGAGGTGGGCAGCAAGGTGACCCGCGTCAAGCCGGGCGACCGGGTGGCGATCGAGCCGATCCTGTCGCCCAACCGCGACGGCGCCTATCTGATGGAGCGCTACAACCTGAGCCCGCTTCTGGGCTTTCACGGGCTGTCGGGCGGCGGTGGCGGGTTTTCGCAATTCACGGTGGTCGGCGAGCACATGCTGCACCTGATGCCGGACGATCTGTCCTGGGAACAGGGCGCGCTGGTGGAACCGGCCGCCGTCGCGCTGCATGCGGTGCGCCAGAGCGGGCTGAAGGCGGGCGACAGCGCCGCGGTCTTCGGCACGGGGCCGATCGGGCTGATGGTGATCGAGGCGCTCAAGGCCGCCGGGGCGGCCAGCATCCATGCCGTCGAAACCTCGGACGTGCGGCGCGCCAAGGCGCAGGATCTGGGCGCGACGGTGCACACCCCGGCCGATGGCGACGTGGTCGAGGCGATCCACGCGGCCTCGTCGGGCGGGGTCGATTTCGCCTTCGAGGTGACGGGCGTTCCGTCGGTGCTGTCGCAATGCATCGACGCGACCCATCCCGGCGGCGAGGTCGTGATCGTCAGCATCTGGGAAAGCAACGCGTCCTTCCAGCCCAACACGCTGGTCATCAAGGAACGCACGATGCGCGGGATCATCGCCTATCGCCATGTCTACCCGGCGGTCATGGCCCTGATGCAGCGGGGCTATTTCCGGGCCGAGGATCTGGTGACCGACCGGATCGCGCTGGATGACGTGGTCGAAAAAGGGTTCGAGAAGCTGCTGAACGACAAGTCCCAGATCAAGATCATGGTTACGCCGCCGGACTGAAGGCGCCGACCACCGCGCCGCCCCCGCCGGTCATGCGATGGCGGCGCGCCCGGGTCAGGGGGGGACCGACACGGCGCGCAGGTCGGATCGACGCCGGGTCGCAACCGGGCGTCACCACGCCCGAATGGCCGCCATCACGCCTCCCGTCTGGCCTTGCCGTTCCGGGCGAGCGCAGCCGGATCAACCCAGAGATGCAAGCCCCGGGAAGGTTTCAAGCAGCCAGTAGCTGAACGCGCTGAACGCCCCTGTCACCAAGGCCAGACCGACCACCAGCAGCAGCGCTCCCATCGACCTTTCGATCAGCTTCATATGGCGCTTGAGCCGGTTCATCAGGCCCATGGATCGTTCGATGAACAGCGCGGCCAGGATGAAGGGCACGCCCAGCCCCGCCGCATAAACCCCCAGCAACAGCGTGCCCCGGGCCACATCCGCCTCGGAGGCGGCAAGCGACAGGATCGCGCCCAGTTGCGGGCCGATGCAGGGCGTCCAGCCAAAGGCGAAGGCGAGCCCCAGAAGATAGGCCCCCAGGGCAGAACCGCCCCGGTCGCCCGCATCCAGCCGCGCCTCGCGGTCGAGGATGGGGATTCGGAAAACGCCCAGGAAATGCAAGCCGAACACGATGACCATCACGCCCGCCGCGCGCGCGAACCAGTCCTGGTTCTGCAGGAAGAACGCGCCAAAGGCCGAGGCGGTGAAACCCAGCAGCAGAAAGACCGTGGACAGCCCCATAACGAAGAACAGCGCGGGCGCCAGCGCACTGCGCCGTGTCCCGGTCCGGCCGGTCAGTTCGCCCATGCTGATCCCGCCCATATAGGCGAGATATGGCGGCACGATGGGCAGCACGCAGGGGCTGACAAAGCTCAGAACGCCAGCGGCCAGCGCCACCAGGATCGCGGGCAGAAGCCCAGCGTCGATAAGCTCGATTCCGAACATCCCGCCTCCTTGTCCGGTTCGGGCTTACCCCAAACCGGATCATTGGTCACGCCACCCGGCCTCACAAAGCCGTGGACAGGACGCCGCAAGCGTCTTACGCACGCGAAGATGGTGGTAGCACTTGAGATAGACGCGCTGGGGTTGCGTTGCCCTCTGCCCGTGCTGAAGGCGCGCAAGGCGCTTGCGCAGATAGCCCCCGGCGGGGTGTTGCGACTTTGGGCCGACGATCCCATCGCGATGATCGACATCCCGCATTTCTGCCGCGAGGCGGGACATGAATTCATCGCCATGGAAGAACGCGATGGCGCGCAGCTTTACCTGATCCGGAGAGGCTAGAAAGCCCGGCCCCCAAGGGGGGACCGAGCCATTTCTGTTGTCCTTACCGGCCCAGCGACCACCAGCCGCGCTTGCGCGACGCAGGCTCCGCCTTGGCGGAATCGTCCCCTTGCTCGACCAGTTCGGGCGCCGGTGCGGGCTGCACCTCTGCCTCGACCTCGGGCAGGGCCTCGGCTTCGGTCTCGGGCCGAATGTCGGATGCAGCCTCTGCCGCCTCTGGCTCCGGCATCGCCGCGGCCCCGGCCTGAACGTCGGACGCGGCCTGCGCCGACTCCGGCTCGGGCATCGCCTCGGCCTCGGCATCCTCCGCCATGGGCTCGGCTGCGGGCTCTGGTTTGCTTGCCCGGGACCCGCGCGAACGTCGGCTGCGGCCTTTCTTGGGCGCTGTCTCGGTCTCACCCGCGTCCTCAGCCGCATCCGCCAGCGGCACAGCCTCAGCCTCGTCGGCCGCCGCCTCTTCCAGCCGCGCCTCCTCGTCGGTCTGCCCGGGCTTCTTGCGCCGACGGCGGCGGCGGCGCTTCTTGGGCTTGTCCTCTTCCCCGGCAACCGTCACGGCCGCGGGCGCGGCCTCGGCTTCGGCTGTCTCGACCTCCTCGGCCAGATCGGGCATGTCGGAGGTATCGACCGAGATGACCGGCGCGCTGACCTCGGGCACCGCCCTTGTGGCCGTCTTGAACCGCTCGATCGAGAAATCGGGCGAGATCAGGAACGGATCGGCCTCGACCCGCACCGACAGGCCATAGCGCGCCTCGATCTGGGCGATATGCTCGCGCTTCTGGTTCATCAGGTAGTTGACGATGCCGATCGGCGCCTTCAGCAGCACCTCGCGCGAGCGGGCGCGCACGCCTTCCTCCTCAAGCTGGCGCAGGATCGCCAGCGCAAGGTTGTCGTCGGACCGGATCAGCCCGGTGCCGTGGCAATGCGGACAGGGCTGGGTCGTCGCCTCGATCATGCCGGGGCGCAGCCGCTGGCGGCTCATCTCCAGAAGGCCGAAGCCCGAGATCCGGCCGATCTGGATGCGGGCGCGGTCGCTCTTCAGCTTGTCCTTCAGGCGCTTCTCGACGGCGGCGTTGTTTTTGCGCTCTTCCATGTCGATGAAGTCGATGACGATCAGCCCGGCAAGGTCGCGCAAGCGCAACTGCCGCGCCACTTCCTCGGCGGCCTCCAGGTTGGTCTTGAGCGCGGTTTCCTCGATCGAGCCCTCTTTCGTCGCCCGCCCCGAGTTCACGTCGATCGCCACCAGCGCCTCGGTCACCCCGATCACGATATAGCCGCCCGATTTCAACTGGACCGTCGGGTTGAACATCGAGGACAGGTAGCTTTCCACCTGGAAGCGCGCGAAAAGCGGCATCTGCTCGGTGTAATGGCGCACGTTCTTGGCGTGGGACGGCATGATCATCTTCATGAAGTCCTTGGCCACGCGGTAGCCGCGCTCGCCCTCGACCAGCACCTCGTCGATCTCGCGCGAGTAAAGATCGCGGATCGAGCGCTTGATCAGGTCGCCTTCCTCGTAGATCGGCGCGGGCGCGATGGATTTCAGCGTCAGCTCGCGGATCTGTTCCCACAGCCGTTGCAGGTATTCGTAGTCGCGCCGGATCTCGGACTTGGTCCGCTGCGACCCCGCCGTGCGGATGATGAGGCCGGCGCCCTCGGGCACCTCAAGTTCGGCCGCGATTTCCTTCAGCTTCTTGCGATCCGCGGCATTGGTGATCTTGCGCGAGATGCCGCCACCGCGGGCGGTGTTGGGCATCAGCACGCAGTAGCGGCCCGCAAGGCTCAGATAGGTCGTGAGCGCCGCGCCCTTGTTGCCGCGCTCTTCCTTGACCACCTGGACCAGCATGATCTGCCGGACCTTGATGACCTCCTGGATCTTGTAGCGCCGCAGTCGTGGCTTGGGTCGGCGGATCTCCTCGGCCACATCCTCCTCGGCGATCGACTCGATCTGGTCATCGCGCTCTACAAGGTCGGTGCTGTTATCCTCGCCCTCCTCGCCCGCCGTCTCGGACGGTGAGGCGTCGGTATCTGCCGCGGCCTCGCCCGATTTGCGCGCGGGCTTGCGCCGACGCCGACTCGGACGGCGGGGCTTGGCCGGATCGGCGGCATCCTCGACCGGCGGGGCGGCCACGTCTTCCTCGCCCAGATCGACGACATCCATACCGGGAATGCTGGCGGGTTCGCGGGTTTCGACCGGATCGTCACTGCGGGCCGAAGCCGCCATCGTGGCGGACGGCTTAGTGTCGTCCCCGGTCTCTGCCTCGGGCTCCGGCGAATCGCCTTCCGGTTGCACCTCCGCATCGGCCTCGGAGGCGGACTCGACCTCCACCGCCTCGTCCTTCTGCGAACGGCGCGACCGGCTGCGCCGCTTGGGACGGGGCTTGTCGCCGCCCTCGTCCTCGTCCATCGCCTCGGCGAGCGCGCGTTCCTCGGCCAGCAGCGCCTCGCGGTCGGCCACCGGGATCTGGTAATAATCCGGATGGATCTCCGAGAAAGCCAGGAAACCGTGGCGGTTGCCGCCGTAATCCACGAAAGCCGCCTGAAGCGAGGGCTCGACCCGGGTGACTTTCGCTAGGTAGATATTGCCGGCGAGTTGCCGCTTGTTGACGCTTTCGAAGTCGAAATCGTCAACCCTGGTTCCGTCCACCACCACCACGCGGGTTTCTTCCGCGTGGGTGGCGTCGATGAGCATTTTCTTTGCCATATCAATTCTTTGCACCACGGCGGGCCGCCTGCCCCCGGGGGGGCCAGACGGTGCGGTGGGTGTCTTGTTGGGGCGTGGGCGCGCACACCGGGTCGGCGGGCGGCATCTGGCCTGCCCGTCCCGTGCCCTGACTGTTCGGCGCACTCCATCGCGGTTCGTCTCCGATGCCGCATGGGATCGCGGCACCCGTTGGTTAAACCCGGCGCCCCTCGCGGGCCCGGGGATGCGGTGGGTTCTTGCCGAACCCGATCGGCCTGTTTCGTGCTGGTCCAGGACATATCGCCGCGGGACGCGCGAAAAACAGCGAAACTCATTCCTCGCTCGGGCACGTCCCTCCGGACGGGCCGACGCCCGGCGACATTAGCGGCACTTGACCGCCAAACACAATGCCTTTTTCCGCCGCAATCCGCCTCAGAGATAGTCGGACCGGCTGAGTCCGTACTTGGCCATCTTCTCGTTCAGCGTGCGCCGGGGCAGGCAAAGCTCTTCCATCACGCCCGCGATCGAACCCTTGTGGCGGCGCATGGTGTTGTCGATCAACATGCGCTCGAACGCCTCGACATACTCCTTAAGCGGCTTGCCTTCGGTCGTCATCACCGGCCGCGTCGCCTCGTTGTCGGCCATCAGGAGGCTGGCGATCGTCCCCGATCCGCGGCGGCTTTGCAGCACCGCGCGTTCGGCGATGTTGATGAGCTGGCGGATATTGCCGGGCCAGGGCGCCTGCATCAGTTGCGCCGCCTCCTGGGCACTGACCTCGGGCGCGTCGCAGCCATATTCCTCGGCGAACTGCTCGGAAAGCCGGGTGAACAGCGTCAGGACATCCTCGCCCCGGGCCCGCAGGGGCGGCAGGGTGATCTTCATCGCCGCAAGGCGGTAATAGAGATCCGGGCGAAGGACATCCTCGACGGTCTTGTCCTGTTCCTGAAGGTTCGAAACCGCGATGATGCGCGTCTCCGCCGGGTTGCCCTGATCGTTGATGAAGGTCAGAAGACGCGCCTGCAAGGACGGCGACAACGCCTCGACATCCTCCAGACAGAGCGTGCCGCCACGCGCGTCCTCGACCGCGGGCAGCGCACCGCCCTCCTCGACCGGACCGAACAGCCGGGCCGACAGCGCGTCGGGGTCGCAGGCAGCGCAGGCGATCTGCACGAATCTCTTGCCCGCCCGCGGCCCGACCGCATGCAGCGCATGCGCCACCAGCGTCTTGCCGGTGCCGGTCTCGCCGTCGATCAGCACATGACCGTCGGCCTGGCCCAGATCCAGGATATCCTCGCGCAGCCGCTCCATCACGGGGGACGAGCCCATCAGCTTCTTGACCAGCACCGAGCCGTCGCCCAGTTCGCGGCGCAGCGCCCGGTTGTCCAGCGTCAACCTGCGCGACTGGCTCGCCCGCTTGGCCAGTTCCGTCATCCGGTCGGGATTGAACGGCTTCTCCATGAAGTCATAAGCGCCGATCCGCATCGCCTCGACCGCCATCGGCACATCGCCATGGCCTGTGATCATGATAACGGGCAGCGTGGAATCGAGGCTCATCAGCTTTTTCAGGAACGATATCCCGTCCATGCCCGGCATCTTGATGTCGGTCACGACGACACCCGGGAAATCTGGGCCGATCTCCTTCAGCGCATCCTCGGCGCGCGCAAAGGTGGCGGTCTCGAACCCGCTCAGCGCCAGCCACTGGCTGATCGACTGGCGCATGTCCTGTTCATCGTCGACAATGGCGATCTTCATGGCCTGGGGCATCGTTCCTCGCTACTCCGCAGCTTCCATGTCCTGGCTCAATATGGGAAGCTGGACCTCGAATACAGCCCCGCCCTCGTGCCCGTTGCGTGCCGTAAGCCGCCCGCCGAGGTCGTTCACGATCCCCGACGAGATCGCTAGGCCCAGCCCGACGCCGTCGCCGGGCTGCTTGGTGGTGTAAAACGGTTCGAAGAGCCGGTCCGGATCCTCGATCCCGTGGCCGTTGTCGCGCACCGTCAGCATCGCCGTCTCTCCCGCCGAAAGGATCACGTCGATCTGCGGTTCCGCCGTCTCGCGCGTGGCGTCCAGCGCGTTGCGCAGCAGGTTGATGATCACCTGCTCCAGCCGCACCCGGTCGGCCATCACCGTCACAGGCTGGCGCGGCATGGTCCGGGTGATCGTGACCTTGCGGCGCTTGAGCTGCGGCTCCATCATCGACAGCGCACCCGACACGCAGGACCGCACATCCAGCGGCTCGAACGCGTCGCCGCCCTTGCGCGCATAGCTCTTGAGCTGGCGCGTGATCGCGCCCATCCGATCGATCAGATCGTCGATGCGCTGGAACGAGGACAACGCCTCCTCGGGACGCTTGCGCTGCAGCAGGAGTCGCGCGCCCGCCAGATAGGTCTTCATCGCGGCCAGCGGCTGGTTCAGTTCGTGGCTGACCGAGGCGGACATCTCGCCCAGCGCGGCAAGCTTGGAGCTTTGCGCCAACGTCTGCTCGACAACCTCCAGGTTCTTCTCGGCGCGCTCGCGTTCGGCGATCTCGCGCTGAAGGCGCGCGTTCAGCGCGCGCAGTTCCGCGGTCTCGCGCTGGAACACCCGCGAGCGCGACTGTGCCCGGCGCGACAACAGGTAGAAGGTGCCCGCCAGCAGGATGGCGAAGCCCATGATCTCCAGAGCAAGCACCGCGTTCACCCGCTCGCGCACCGAGACATAGGTCGTGAAGGACAGGATCCGCCAGCCGCGGAACGGGATGCGTGCCTCGTTGCGCATCACCGCCTCGCCCATCAGATAGGCATCGGGCGGCAGCGCGCCCCAATCGGCCGTCGCCTGCAACGCGCGCCGAATCGCCGAGGGCGGCGAGCGCACCGCCAACGCCTCATCCACCGTGCGCCCGCGCCAGCGCGGCTCGGTCGACAGGATGATCTGTCCCTCGCTGTCGGTGACGATGATCGCGTCCGCAATGCCCGCCCAGCTCTTCTCGAACTTGGCCAGATCGACGCCCACCACGATCACGCCCGCCCTGCGGCGGTCTGCGGTGATCGCGCGCGAATAGGTGAAGGCAAAGCCCCCCGGCTCGGTGCGCGAGGTGATGAAGACGGTCTCGTTCGAGCGTTGCGCCTCGACGAAGAAAGGCGCACTGCGCAGATTGGTGCCGATCTGTGCGCGATCCGTCGCCGCCACCACCCGTCCGGAATTGTCCAGAAGCATCAGCGAGGCCGCGCCGATCTCGTCCACATAGGAAATCAGCCGCTGCGAGCTTTGCGAGAAATCGCCGCTGTCGAGCGCCTGGATCAGCAGCGGATCGCGCGACAGCAACAACGGCACGACCGAGGCGCGCTGCAGCTCGCTGACCACGCTGCCCGAATACAGCGCCAGCCGGACCTGCGCGCGGTTGCGGGTGTTCTCGGTAAACCGCTCGGTCAGCCAGGTATTGGTGACCCAGACCGTCGCCACGGCAACCGCCACCAGCAGCAGCAGCGCGAAGCGCTTGCCCCATTCGCCCGTCCCTCGCGGGCGGACGATCCTCGACTGGCGAAAGGTGCCCAGCATGGCAACAGGTTACGCCCTGGCGCGGGCGCGCTCAAGCGCGCCCCGCTCAGGCCAGCGCCAGCGCGCCGACAAGCGAGCGGAAAAGCGCCGCCCCGTCCGTGCCGCCATGGGCAGGCTCGGCGGCGCGTTCAGGATGCGGCATCAACCCGAGAACCCTACGATTTTCCGACAGGATCCCGGCGATGTCGGCGACCGATCCGTTCGGATTGTCACGATAGGTGAACGTGATCCGGTCTTCGTCCCGCAACCGCGCCACCAGATCGGCATCGGCGACGTAATTTCCGTCGTGATGGGCGATGGGAATGGTGATCCCCTGCCCCTTGGCATAGCCTGCGGTAAAGGCGCTATCGACGGTTTCCACTGTCAGGTCAACGGGTTTGCAGACGAATTTCAACCCGGCATTGCGCATCAGCGCGCCGGGCAGGATGCCGGTCTCGGTCAGAACCTGAAAACCGTTGCAGATGCCCAGCGCATAGCCGCCCCGATGCGTGTGCTCGATCACCGCCCGCGTGATCGGCGAACGCGCGGCGATCGCCCCGCAGCGCAGGTAATCCCCGAAGGAGAACCCGCCGGGGATGCCGACGACATCGACGCCCTCAGGCAGCGCGTCGTCCTTGTGCCAGACCATGCTGACCTCGGCGCCCGCGTTGCGGAAGGCCACCGCCAGGTCGCGGTCGCAGTTCGATCCCGGGAAGACGAGAACGGCAGCTTTCATGGCGGTCTCCCTCGGCCTCAGCCGATCTCGATGTCGTAGCGTTCGATCACCGTGTTCGCGAGCAGCTTCTCGCACATCTCGCGCACCTGCGCCTCGGCCGCGGCGCGGTCGGTCCCGGCAAGGTCCAGGTCGATCACCTTGCCCTGGCGCACCTCGCCCACCCCCTCGAAGCCCAGCGCGCCCAGCGCATGGGCCACGGCCTGCCCCTGCGGGTCGAGAACGCCGTCCTTGAGCATCACATGAACGCGGGCCTTCATCTGTCGTCCTTCCCTGGCTGGACCGGGCCCCGGGCGGCACAGCCGCCGCGGGTCCGTCGGTTCGGATCATCTGCGCCTGTTCTTGCCGCGGGCGCCGTCGCGTGTGGGATCATGTCCGGGGCGGGTTTGTGATGACACAAGCCGGACACGCTTTCCCTTTCAATTTATGAGGGTAGGCTTCGTCGCATGGGTGACATTGGTGGGCAACACCCCAAGCCGCTTGGCAACCTCGGTATAGGCGTCGGTCAGACTGCCCAGGTCGCGGCGGAACACGTCCTTGTCCAGATGCTGGCCGGTCTTGATGTCCCACAGCCGACAACTGTCAGGGCTGATCTCGTCGGCGACGACAAGGCGCATGAAATCGCCATCCCAAATCCGGCCGATCTCGATCTTGAAATCCACCAGCTTGATCCCGACCGCCATCATCACGCCCGACAGGAAATCGTTCACCCGCAGCGCCAGCGCCACCATGTCGTCCAGATCCTGCTGGCTGGCCCAGCCGAAGGCGATGATATGTTCCTCGGTCACCAGCGGATCGCCCAGCGCATCGTCCTTGAAGTAGAACTCGACGATCGGACGGGGCAGCGGCGTGCCCTCGTCTATGCCCAGCCGCTTGGACATCGACCCGGCCGCGGTGTTGCGCACCACAACTTCCAGAGGGATGATCTCGACCTGACGGACAAGCTGCTCGCGCATGTTGAGCCGCTTGATGAAATGGGTCGGCACGCCGATCGCGTTCAGCCCGGACATGAAGAATTCGGACAGGCGATTGTTCAGAACCCCCTTGCCCTCGATCACGTCATGCTTCTCGGCGTTGAAGGCGGTGGCATCGTCCTTGAAATACTGCACCAGCGTCCCGGGTTCCGGGCCCTCGTACAGGATCTTCGCCTTGCCCTCGTAGATCTTCTTGCGCCTTGCCATGGATACTCCGAATCCGGACGGCGCGGGAGACGGCCGCCCCGCGCACTTGTGCTGCGCTTTTAGGGCAAGCGCAGGCATGCCGCAAGGCGGCGCTGGGCAGGCCTTGCGCACCGTCCGGCGCCGCAACAGGGCAACGACACATTCCAGCAACATCCGGGCAAGACTTTCGTATGCATTGACCTCTGCCGCCACAGGAGCCAAAAACACGCAAGGGTAGAATGATGATCGCCCAATAACTACCGAGGCGTGCCTTTTCAAGGTCTTCTGCAGGCCGGAAGGAAACCGATGGACCGGTCCGTGATAGACCACGCCGCCCCTGTGCGCACCATCGCGCGCGAGAGCATCCCGGCCAGCCCGGAACGGGTGTGGCACACGCTCACCGATTTCGAACGCTGGCCGAACTGGAATACTGCCTTTCGCCGCGTCAGTACCGATGGTCCGCTTGCGGATGGCACCGCATTGATCTGTACCAACGCGCATGGGCTGATGCTGCGCGCCCGGATTGCCCGGCTGGAACACTACACCAGCATCGGCTGGATTGCACAGGCGGGCGCGGTGCAGGCCGGGTATCTGCTGACACTGGTGCCGCACGGCGGCATGACCCTTGCCACCGTCGAGGCCTCCGTGGCCTCGGGCCTCGCAAGGCTGATGCCCGGATTCACCGAACGCGCGCTCAATGCCGGATTGCGCCGCGGGCTGGCAGCGCTGCATTGCGAGACCGTGCGGCCGGCCCGGTGATCGGGCCACGCGATCTGGCCCGGTCAGGGCGAAGAACCGCGCCCGAAAGGCAGGCTGCCCCTAGGCACAGGATCGTTCTTCCCTTAAATGGCTTTCGAAAGCGGAATCCCAGGAGGGCCAGACCCCAATGACCACCTTCGAAGATCGCGAGAATGCCTTCGAGAACAAGTTCGCCCATGACTCCGAACTTCAGTTCAGGGCCGAGGCCCGGCGCAACAAGCTTCTGGGCCTCTGGGCGGCGGAGTTGATGGGGATGTCGAACGATGCCGCGCTCGACTACGCGCGAGAGGTGGTCAAGGCCGATTTCGAGGAACCCGGCGACGAGGACGTCTATCGCAAGCTGGCCGGTGACCTTGGGACAAGGGCGGACGAGGCCACGATCCGCGCCAAGATGGCCGAACTGATGGCGGTCGCGAAAGAGCAGATCATGACGGAAAGCTGAGGCGCCGGAGCCTCGGCGGACGGCCGACGCCGCAGGTGGGCGCCCGTCCCTTCGATCGCGACAGGCGGCCCCTTCCGGCGGGCCGTCTCACCGTTTCCAGAAGGACGTGACCCATGACCGACCCGCTTTCCCGGCTGCTGGCTTCGCGCGACTGGCTGATGGCGGACGGCGCCACGGGAACCAACCTGTTCAACATGGGACTTTCCTCGGGCGAGGCGCCAGAGCTCTGGAACGCCGACCGGCCCGATGCGATTCGCGCGCTCTATCGCGGCGCGGTTCAGGCGGGATCGGACATCTTCCTGACCAATTCCTTCGGTGGCAACGCCGCACGGCTGAAACTGCATGACGCGCAGGGACGGGTGGGCGAGTTGAACCGCATTGCCGCCGAACTGGGCCGCGAGGTGGCGGATGCCGCGGGCCGGACGGTCGCCGTCGCGGGGTCGATGGGGCCGACCGGCGAGATCATGGAACCGATGGGGCCGCTGTCCTTCGCCTCGGCGGTCGAGATCTTCCACGAGCAGGCCGAGGCGCTCAAGGCGGGCGGCGCCGATATCCTCTGGGTCGAGACGATCAGCGCGGCCGACGAGTACAAGGCCGCCGCCGAGGCCGCAAGGCTGGCAGAGATGCCCTGGTGCGGCACGATGAGCTTCGACACCGCGGGCCGCACCATGATGGGCCTGACCGCAGCCGATCTGGTCGAACTGGTGGAGCGGCTCGCCTGGAAACCCGTTGCCTTCGGTGCGAATTGCGGCGTCGGCGCGTCGGATCTGCTGCGCACGGTGCTGGGCTTTGCCGCGGCCGGATCGGAACGGCCGATCGTCGCCAAGGGCAATGCGGGCATCCCGAAATACCATGACGGGCATATCCATTACGACGGCACGCCCGAACTGATGGCCGATTACGCGGTGCTCGCGCGCGATTGCGGGGCACGGATCATCGGCGGCTGCTGCGGCACCACGCCCGACCACCTGCGGGCCATGCGCGCCGCGCTGGAAACCCGTCCGCCCGGCCCGCGTCCCACGCTGGATGAGATCACCGCGCGGATGGGCGGCTTTTCCTCGGCCTCGGACGGTTCGGGCGAGACCGACGCCCCCGACCGTCCCCGGCGGCGCAGGCGGGGCTGACGGGTAGCCCGTCGCCCCCGCCGGACACGCCTGGACGCGATCGGGCCGGGCGAGAGCGGCAACCGCCGGACCGTCCCGCGACCCCGTGGCGGACGGTGCCTGCCCATCCGCCCGCCGCCGCCCTAGAACAGCGCCACCACCAGGCCGACCCCAACCAGCGCAAGCACCAACGCGCTGCTCGGGGGCTCGGTCCGGTCGTGCTTCCAGAAGGCGGCCATGGCGCCAAGCGCCCCCAGCACGCAAAGATCGGTGGCGAGCGCGAAACTCATTGCGTCGACCTCCAGGCGTCGAGCGCAGGGTTCGACCCCGCCACAGGCCCCGGGTTCGACACCGGTGCCGGACCCGGATCGACCGGTGCCGCAGCGGTGGCGGGCGCAGCGGGCTGCCGCGGCGCTGCGGTTGCGGATTTTCCAAGCTGGTCCAGAGCGCGCAGGTTCTCCAGAACCGTGGGGCTACGCGCCATGGTCTCGGCGATCGAGCGCTGGAACTCCTGCCCCTTGGCCTGGTAGCGCGAGCCGAAATAAAAGCTGATGATCGCTCCCAGAAGCCACCACAGCGGCTCGGGCACCAGCGCGATCCCCTGCATCCGCGACGAGAACCAGATCGGATCGACCATCGCCGAGACCAGCAGGAACACCGTCCCCAGCGCCAGGAACGGGCGCGGCAACCGGTTCATGCCATCCACCAGCCGGTCGAACAGGCAGCGCTGGGGATGGGCGAATTCATGGCCGAACTGCTCCAGCGCGGCACGCTGCAGATCCGCCGCGCGCTGGTCGGCGGCCTCGGCATTCACGCGAAAGACCTCGGCCGTCTCGGTGATGACGTTGCGCCCGACCCCGAACAGCATGTTGGCCAGCCCGAATTTCAGCCCCATTTCGACGTCCTTTCCCGGTGTTCGGCCTCGCTCAGGTGATAGCGGACCGAGATGAATTCCTCTGCACGGACGATCCAGCCGCCCTTGCCGCCATCGCGGCGCCGGGCGAACTTGCGGCTGGCGGGCCGATTATCGGCGATGGCGTAGTAGTAATTGCGCCGGGCGATGCCATAGGCGTCCACGATATGCTCGGGGGCTGCGGCGGCGGCGGTTTCGGCGGCGCGCGCGGTCTGCGGCCCGATCACGCCATCGACGGCGATCCGCTGGCCCATGTCGTTGAACAGCCGTTGCAGGATCTTCACCGCGTTTCCGCCCGCGTTCACATACATGTCGAAGACGGACGCATGCAGCAGCCCGGGCAGCGTGTGGATGCGCGGACGGCGGAAATAATGCTCGATGAAGATCGTGACCGCATCCTCGCGGGTCAGCGCGCGAACATCCGCCTCGGTCACCCTGCCGTCGCCGGTCTTGTCGATCCCCAGCGTCCTGAGCGTGCCCAGCGTCACCCCGTAATTCGTGGCCCCCCCGGGATCGTCGGGGTCATTCACAAAGCCGCCCTCCCGGGCGACGATTTCCTCGGCAAGCTGCTTGACGGTGCGCATGAAGACCCCCCGTTCGTCAATCGAAGCGGGGGGCATATTGCGTCAGGCGGGGTTAATGCGGCCCGAGACCACCGTGCGCTGGTGCAACGCCTCGGGGCGAGGGTTCAGGTGCCGCCGGGCGCGTCGCCCTCGGCATGGCGGTAGACGCCCTGTTCCTTCAGCGCGTCCACGACCTCGCGCGGCATGTAGCTTTCGTCATGCTTGGCCAGGATCTCATGCGCCACGAACACACCGTCGATCAGCCGACCGGTCCCCACCATGCCCTGATTCTCGGCGAACAGGTCGGGCAGCACGCCGGTATAGGTGACAGGGACCGCCGCCCCGCCATCGGTCACGGAAAAGCGGATCGTCTCCCCCTGCCCGCGCTGCAGGCTGCCTTCCTCGACCAGCCCGCCGATGCGGAACACCTCGGTCGGCGCGGGCGGCTCGGCCACGATCTGGCTGGGCGAGCGGAAGAAGTTGATCCCGTCCCGCATGGCATAGCCGATCAGCGCCGTGGAAATACCCAGCGCCACAAAGGCCACCAGGATGATCTGTATCCGTCTTTGCTTCTTCAGTCCGCGCATCGTCCCTCTCCGTCAGGGGAAGCAGGGCGCCAGCATTAGCCCCGTTTCCTCCGCGATCCCCAGCATCAGGTTGGCGTTCTGCAGCGCCTGCCCCGACGAGCCCTTGGTCAGGTTGTCGAGCGCGGCGAACACCACCGCCCGGCCCGGCCGCCTGTCCCCCACCACGCCCAGATGAACGAAGTTCGCCCCCCGCACATGGCGGGTCGAGGGATGCTCGCCGAATGGCAAAACCTGTAGGAACGTCTCATCTTCATAGGCCATTGCCAAGGCAGAATGGATGGCCTGCGGATCACCTTTCAGCCAGCAGGTCGCAAGAATGCCCCGGTTCGCGGGAATCAGGTGCGGCGTGAACTGCACCTCGACCCTGCGCCCGGCCGCCTTGCTGAACTCCTGGTCGAACTCGCCCAGATGGCGATGGGTGCCGCCGACCGCATAGGCATGGAACCCCTCGGACAGTTCGGCATGCAGCAGGTTCTCCTTCAGCGCCCTGCCCGCCCCCGAAACCCCCGCCTTCAGGTCGATCGCGATATCGTCAAGGTCGATCACGCCCGCCCGGATCAGCGGGACCAGCGCATATTGCCCGGCCGCCGCGTTGCATCCCGTGCCCGCGACCAGACGGGCGGCGCGGATCTCGTCGCGATAGAACTCGGTCAGCCCATAGACCGCCTCGGCCTGCAATTCGGGCGCGGCATGGGGCTTGCCATACCATTTCTCGTACGCCGCCGGATCGCGCAGCCGGAAATCCGCCGACAGGTCCACGATCTTCAGGCTGCGCGGCAGCGCCCGGATCACCTCCTGACTGGTGGCATGGGGCAGCGCGCAAAAGCACAGATCGACCGCGGCGAAGTCGATCTCCTCGATCCGCACCAGGTCGGGCAGGTCCAGATGGCGCAGATGCGGAAACACCGCAGCCATGGGCTGGCCCGCCTTGCGCTCGCCCGACAGCGCCACGATCCGCATGCCGGGATGGGTGGCGATCAGCCGGACAAGCTCGGCCCCGGTATAGCCCGAGGCGCCCAGGATGGCGACGGAATGGGTCATCTTGCGCTCCCCGCTGGTGACGGATGGGGTTCTAGACGCGACGGGCCACGCCCGCAATCACGCGGCACGGAATTCGATGCGGCGGCGCAGGAATTGCGTGGCCTTGTTCGACACCGCCGCCGGATCGCCCGTGGTCAGGAACATGGATTCGCTGCCCGGCCCCAGCATGCCGGGATGGCGGTCCAGGTAATCGGCCAGGCTTTCGGCCACCAGATTCGCCTGCGAATAGACCCGCACCTCGGGGCCCAGCGCATCCTGAAAGGCGCGCTCCATCAGCGGATAATGCGTGCAGCCCAGGATCGCGGCCTCGGGATGCGGCATCCGCCGTTTCAGCGCCTCGACATGGCTGCGCACCAGCGCCTCGGCCAGCATCTCGTCGCCCTGCTCGATCGCATCGACCACACCGCCGCAGGGCTGGGCCTCGACATCGACACCGATGGCACGAAAGGCCAGTTCCCGCTGGAACGCGCGGCTCGCGACCGTCGCGGGCGTGGCAAACAGCGCCACATGCTTGATCGCCACCTCGCGCGGGGGGGAATTGTCGCCCCATTGCCGTTCGGTCAGCGCCTCGATCAGCGGGACAAACACACCCAGCACGCGCTTGTCCTTCGGCACCCAGCTTTCCTGCATCCGCCGGAGTGCGGCGGCCGAGGCCGTGTTGCAGGCCAGGATCACCAGATCGCATCCCGCCTCGAACAGCCGGCTCACGCCCGCCGTGGTCAGCCGGTAAACGTCCTCGGCATCGCGCACCCCGTAGGGCGCATGGGCATTGTCGCCGAAATAGACGAAGGGCACGTCGGGCAGCCGCCGCGCGACGGCATCCAGCACCGTCAACCCCCCAAGACCGGAATCGAACACACCCACTGCCATGGCCTGCCTCTTGCGCTGTGCGTGGCGCCCGGGCAGGGCCGCCGGAAGGGCGGCGCCCGGGGCTGTTTTCCCACTCATAAGTCGAGTTGTGACGGAAATCCATCGCCCGATGCGCGCGGCTGACCCACCCGCTATTCAGCCGCCTGCCGCAGCGCCATGCCCCCCGCCCGGAACGCGGCCAGCAATGCCGCGCGCCGTTCCGCCGCCTCGGCCTCGGCCTTCGCCTTGACCGGGCCGAAGCCCTTGACCGACAGCGGCAGTTCCGCCAGCGCCAGCGCCGCCTCAAGACGGTCCGGCGTCAGCCCCGCAATCACCTCGGCCATGTCCGCCTCGTAAGTCCGGATCGCCGCCCGCTCGCGTCGCCGCTCGCCCTGCCAGCCGAACGGGTCCAGCGGCGTGCCCCTAAGCCGCCGCATCCCCGCCAGCATGCGAAAGACCCGCTCCATCCGCGGACCATAGCGCCGCTTGGCGGGCCGCCCGTCCGGCCCCTTGGCGCCAAGGAAGGGCGGCGCCAGCAGATAGCTTATCTCGAAATCGCCCGAAAACTCGGCCCGCGCCCTGGCGGCGGTTTCCAGATGCAGCCGCGCGACCTCGTATTCGTCCTTGTAGGCCAGCAGCTTGTGATACCCTTTCGCCACCGCCTCCTTCAGGCGCGGATCTGCCACCCGCCCGACAAGACGGCGATAGCGCCGCGCCAGCCGGGCCGACTGATAGGCCGCCAGATGCGCCTCGCGCAGGGCGATCCTCTCGGCCAGCGTCCGGGGCTGCGTCTCCGGGGTGGCGATGGCACGTTCTGCCGCGTCGGGATGCGCCGCCGCCCAGCGCCCGATCTCGAAGGCCCGCCGGTTGCCCGCCGCATCGGCGCCGTTCAGCTCGATCGCCCGCAGGATCGCCGCCAGCGACAGGGGCACCAGCCCGCGCTGCCAGGCCGCCCCGGTGACGATCATGTTGGCATAGATCGTGTCCCCCATCAGCCGATGCGCAAGTTCCGTCGAATCAATCAGTTGCAGCCGGTCCCTCAACCGCGCCCGCAAGGCCAGTTCCAGCCGGTCCGAGGGCACGCGGAAGCCGGGATCGCGGGTAAAGGCGCCGGTCACGATGTCATGGGAATTGACCACCGCGCCCGTGCGCCCCGTGGTCATCAGCCCGATGGTCTTCGCCCCCGCCGTCACCACCAGATCGCCGCCGATCACCGCATCGGCCTCGCCCGTGGCCACCCGGATCGCCGAGATATCGCCGGGCCGCTCGGCGATGCGGCAATGGACATGCACCGCGCCGCCCTTCTGGGCAAGCCCCGCCATCTCCATCATGCCCGCGCCCTTGCCCTCGACATGGGCGGCCATGGCAAGGATCGCGCCGATGGTCACGGCCCCGGTGCCGCCGACCCCGGTAACGACCATGTTCCAGGTCCCCTCGATCGCGGGCAGCACGGGGTCGGGCAACTCGCCGATCTCGATCTCCCGCGCCTCGCGCCGCAGCGCCGCGCCCTTCAGCGTGACAAAGCTGGGGCAGAACCCCTTGAGGCACGAGAAATCCTTGTTGCAGGCCGACTGGTCGATGGCCCGCTTGCGGCCGAACTCGGTCTCGACCGGCACGATGGCCACGCAATTCGACTGCACCCCGCAATCGCCGCAGCCCTCGCAGATGTCCGTATTGATGAACACCCGCACATCCGGGTCGGGAAAGGCGCCCTTCTTGCGGCGGCGGCGCTTCTCGGCGGCGCAGGTCTGGATATAGACCATGGCCGTCACCCCCTCGATCCGGCTCAGCCGCTCCTGCACCGCCATCAGCTCGGCACGCGGATGCAGCGGCACACCGGGCGGGAAGGCTTTCGGGTCGACCGCCTCCTTCTCGTCATGCACGACCTCGACGCGGCGCACCCCCGCCGCGATCAGCTCCGCCACGATCTGGCTGGCCGTCAGCCCGCCATCGTTGCCCTGCCCGCCGGTCATGGCGACCGCATCGTTGTAGAGGATCTTGTAGGTGATGTTCACACCCGCCGCGACGGCGGCATGGATCGCCAGCCGCCCCGAATGGTTGTAGGTGCCGTCGCCCAGGTTCTGGAACACATGGCCGCGGGTCGAGAACGGCGCCTCGCCGATCCAGTTCGCCCCCTCGGCGCCCATATGGGTGTAGCCGGATGTCTCGCGATCCATCCACATCGCCATGATGTGACAGCCGATCCCGGCATAGGCGCGCGCCCCCTCGGGCAGCCGGGTCGAGCTGTTATGCGGACAGCCCGCGCAGAAATAGGGCAGCCGCGCGGCCAGATCCTGCGCATTGTCCGCCCGCCGCGCCGCGCGGATCCGCTCCAGCGCGGCCACCAGCCCGTCGGACCCGCGCCCCTCCTCGATCAGCACCTCGCCCAGCTTCTCGGCGATCAGCACCGGATCCAGCGCATAGCGGGTCGGGAACAGTTCCTCGCCCCGGTCGTTCTTCCAGCCATAGATGCGCCGACCCCGGCGGTTGTGAAAGATCGCCTCCTTGGCCTGCACCTCGATGAGTTTCCGCTTTTCCTCGACCACCACGATCAGGTCCAGCCCCTCGGCGAACTCGGCGAACCCCTTCATGTCCAGCGGGAAGGTCTGGCCCACCTTGTAGGTGCTGATCCCCAGCCGCTCGGCCTCGGCCTCGTCGATGCCCAGAAGCCCCAGCGCATGCACCAGGTCCAGCCAGTTCTTGCCCGCAGCGACCAGTCCGATCTTCGCACCCGGTTTCCCCCACACCCGCCGGTCGATCCGGTTGGCATGGGCGAACGCCTCGGCCGCGAAGCGCTTGTGGTCGATCATGCGCGCTTCCTGCGCGACCCAGTGATCGCCAAGACGGATGTTCAGCCCGCCCTCGGGCATCGGGAAATCGGGCGTGACGAAAGCCATCCGGTCCGGGCGGCCATCCACCACGGATGTCACCTCGACCGTGTCCTTCATCAGCTTCAGCCCGACCCAGACGCCCGCAAAACGCGACAGCGCATAGCCGTAAAGCCCGTAATCGAGGATCTCCTGCACCCCCGCGGGCGACAGCACCGGCATGTAGACATCGACCATCGCCCAGTCCGACTGGTGACAGGTGGTCGAGCTTTCGCCGGTGTGATCGTCCCCCATCGCCATCAGCACCCCGCCATGGGGCGAGGTTCCGGCCATGTTCGCATGCCGCATCACATCGCCCGAACGGTCCACCCCCGGCCCCTTGCCGTACCACAGCCCGAAGACGCCATCGAACCGCCCCTCGCCGCGCAGTTCCGCCTGCTGCGTGCCCCACAGCGCCGTGGCTGCCAAATCCTCGTTCAGGCCCGGCTGAAACCGCACATCCGCCGCCTGCAAATCGGCCTTCGCCCGGGCCATCGTCATGTCCACCGCTCCCAACGGCGAGCCGCGATAGCCGGTGACGTAACCGGCGGTGTTCAGTCCCGCCGCCCGGTCGCGCGCCTTCTGCATCAGCATCAGCCGCACCAGCGCCTGGGTGCCGTTCATCAACACGGGCGATTTCGCCAGATCGTAGCGATCGTGAAGGCTGACATCCTGACGGATCATGCGTGCCCCTCCCCTGGCGTGCTCGCGTTCATATTAGGTCAAAATCCATGACCTACAAAATCAATTCCTCGCCACATCTTGGTTTGCAATCGGACAAGGCCCACCTGTAGGACTGCGGCGCGGCCGCGCATGGCAGCATTGCAGGATTTGCATGATGGACTGGGACAAGCTCCGGATCTTCCACGCGGTCGCCGACGCGGGCAGCCTGACCCATGCGGGCGAGACGCTGCACCTGTCGCAATCCGCCGTCAGCCGCCAGATCCGCGCGCTCGAGGACAGTCTCGGCTCGACCCTGTTCCACCGGCATGCGCGGGGGCTGATCCTGACCGAGCAGGGCGAATTGCTGTTCGACGCCACCACCGCGATGAGCAAGCGGCTGGAAGCCGCCGCCGCCCGCATCCGCGACAGCGTCGAAGAGGTCTTCGGCGAATTGCGGGTGACCACCACCACCGGCTTCGGCTCGCTCTGGCTGGCCAAGCGCCTGCCCATCCTCTACGAGCGCTACCCAGAGTTGCGCATCGACCTGATGCTGTCCGAGCAGGTGCTCGACCTGCCCATGCGCGAGGCCGATGTCGCGATCCGCATGAAGGAGCCCAGCCAGGCCGACCTGATCCGCCTGCGCCTGATGAGCGTCCGGATGCAGCTTTATGCCGTGCAACCCTATCTCGATGCCCAGGGCACGCCCACCAGCCTCGACGATCTCGGCGAGCACCGGCTGATCTGCCAGAACACCACGACCGCCCAGGTCAGCGCCGGCGCGCGGCTGGTGCAGGAGTTGATGACCCACAAGATCCGCTCCACGTTGACCGTGAACAATTATTTCGGCGTGCTTCAGACGGTGCTGAACGGGCTGGGGATCGGGGTGCTGCCCGATTATGTGACCGAGGATCACCCGCAGCTTGTCCGGGTGCTGCCCAATATCGAATCGAGCGAGGTTCCGGTCTTCCTGGCCTATCCCGAGGAATTGCGCGCCTCCCGCAGGATCGCAGCCTTTCGCGAGTTCATCACCGAACAGATCACCGAAAAGCGCCAGCGCGAAAAAGACACGTCAGGATTGTGAGATATCTGTCACACGCATGACGGGCATGCGGTCCGGCAGCGATTTTCGCCTTGAACCTGCGCCAGAGCGTCCATAATTGCTTTGACGGAGGCGGAACATTGCTTTCGTCTTTACCTCCCTGTTGGACTTGGGCCGAGCTTTTGCTCGGCCTTTTTTTCTGTCTGGAGATGATCTGCCTGCAATCAGGGCGCTTTTTGCGCCGACTTGCACAGTCCTGCGGCGGCACGCGAAGGTTTCGGCGCGGGATGGCAGCCCCGCCACCCCGTCAGGACGAAATCGCAACCCGACGATTCAGGGCGTTGGGCAATGCCGGTTGACGCGCTAGTCTTCCCCCGAACCGACCGGAGGAAATCCATGCGAATCCGTGCCTTCGCCCTTGCCCTTGCCGCGCTCTGCCTGGCCGGACCGGCGACCGCCACGCCCTGCGGGGACAGCGCCGCGGGCTTCGACGCCTGGAAACGCGACTTCGCCCGCGAAGCCGCCAGCGCGGGCGTCGGCCAGCGCGGGCTGGCGGCGCTGGCCGCAACCCAATACGCCCAGGCCACGATCAATGCCGACCGCAACCAGCGCAGCTTCCGCCTCAGCTATCCCGAGTTCTGCCAGAAGCGCGGCTGCGACGTGATCGCCCAGCAGGGCCGCAGCCGCAAGGCGCAGAACCCCGCCTTCTACGCCTCGCTCGAACGGGCCTATGGCGTGCCTTCGGGGCTCCTGATCGCGATTCACGGGATGGAGACCGCCTTCGGCCGCTTCATGGGCAATGCCAACGTGCTGAACGCCACCGCGACGCTCGCCTATGATTGCCGCAGGCCGGATTTCTTCCGCCCCCACCTGATCGGCGCGCTCAGGATGATCGACCGGGGCATGATGTCGCCCGGCGCCATCGGCGCGATGCATGGCGAGCTGGGCCATACCCAGTTCCTGCCCGGCAACGCCCTGACCTATGGCCAGGACGGCAATGGCGACGGCCGGACCGACCTGACCGACATGGCCGACGCGCTGGCCTCCACCGCGAATTTCCTCCGGCAAAAGGGCTGGCGCCCCGGCGAGTCCTACCAGCCCGGCAGCCACAATTTCGAGGTGCTCAAGCAATGGAACGCCGCGGGCGTCTACCAGCGCGCGCTGGCCGAGATCGGGGCGCGGATCGACGGCTGAAACCCCCGCGGCCCCTTTCCCCGCCCCGCGCCTTGGCTTAAACAGCGCCCAACAGCCGACATGCGGGGGACAAGATGCAGGAACCGGCCATCACCGACGAGCTGATCGCGGCCCATGGGCTCAAGCCCGAGGAATACGCGGAAATCCTGCGGATTCTGAACCGCGCGCCCAGCTTTACCGAGCTTGGCATCTTCTCGGCGATGTGGAACGAGCATTGTTCCTACAAGTCGTCCAAGAAATGGCTGCGCACCCTGCATACCGAGGGTCCGCAGGTGATCTGCGGCCCGGGCGAGAATGCGGGCGTGGTCGATATCGGCGACGGCCAGGCCGTGGTTTTCAAGATGGAAAGCCACAACCACCCCAGCTACATCGAACCCTATCAGGGCGCCGCGACCGGCGTCGGCGGCATCCTGCGCGACGTCTTCACCATGGGCGCGCGGCCCATCGCGGCGATGAACGCGCTCAGCTTCGGTCAGGTGGACCACCCCAGGACGCGGCAGCTTGTGCATGGCGTGGTCGAGGGGATCGGCGGCTATGGCAACTGCTTCGGCGTGCCGACCGTGGGCGGCGAGGTCCGGTTCCACCCCGCCTATAACGGCAACTGCCTCGTGAACGCCTTCGCCGCAGGCCTCGCCGATGCCGACAGCATCTTCTATTCGGCCGCCAGCGGCGTCGGCATGCCGGTCGTCTATCTCGGCGCCAAGACGGGGCGCGACGGCGTGGGCGGCGCCACCATGGCCAGCGCCGAATTCGACGAGGGCATCGAGGAAAAACGCCCCACCGTGCAGGTCGGCGACCCCTTCACCGAGAAACGGTTGATGGAGGCCTGCCTCGAACTGATGGCCTCGGGCGCCGTCATTTCCATCCAGGACATGGGCGCCGCGGGGCTGACCTGTTCCGCGGTCGAGATGGGCGACAAGGGCGGCCTCGGCATCCGTCTTGACCTGGACGCCGTGCCCCAGCGCGAAACCGCGATGACCGCCTACGAGATGATGCTGTCCGAAAGCCAGGAACGCATGCTCATGGTGCTGCGCCCCGAGAAGGAGGCCGAGGCCCGCGCGATCTTCGAGAAATGGGATCTCGACTTCGCCATCGTCGGCGAGACGATCCCCGAAGACCGCTTCCTCATCCTGCACAAGGGCGACTGCAAGGCCGACCTGCCGCTGTCGAAACTCGCCTCCTCCGCCCCGGAATACGACCGCCCCTGGGTGGAAACGCCCCCCGCCCCCGAAATGGCCGAAGTGCCGGGCATCGACCCGATCGACGCGCTCAAGGCGCTGATCGGCTCGCCGAACTATGCCGCAAAGCACTGGGTCTACGAACAATATGACAGCCAGGTGATGGCCGACACGATCCGCCGCCCCGGCCTTGGCGCGGGCATCGTGCGGGTGCATGGCACCGACAAGGCGCTGGCCTTCACCTCGGACGTGACGCCGCGCTATGTCCGCGCCAACCCGGTCGAGGGCGGCAAGCAGGCCGTGGCCGAAGCCTTCCGCAACCTCTGCGCGGTCGGCGCGCGCCCCCTGGCGGCCACCGACAACCTGAATTTCGGCAATCCCGAAAAGCCCGAGATCATGGGCCAGTTCGTCGGCGCGATCCAGGGCATCGGCGAGGCCTGCCGCGCGCTCGACCTGCCCATCGTGTCGGGCAATGTCTCGCTCTACAACGAGACCGATGGCAGCCCGATCCTGCCCACCCCCACCATCGGCGCAGTGGGCCTGATCGACCATGTCGACCAGGTGATCGCCGGAACCCCGCAGGAGGGCCATCTGGCGCTGCTTCTGGGCGCCACGACCGGCCATCTGGGCCAGTCCGCCCTGCTCTGCGAGGTGTTCAACCGCGAGGATGGCGACGCCCCCCCCGTGGACCTTGCCGCCGAACGCGCGCATGGCGAGTTCATCCGCGCCAACCGCGCCCTGATCGCGGCGGCCACCGACCTGTCGGATGGCGGCCTTGCGCTGGCCGCCTTCGAGATGGCCGAGGCGGGCGGCCTGGGCGTCCATCTGGATGCAGCCGACACGCCCACACTGTTCGGCGAGGATCAGGCCCGCTACCTGATCGCCGCCCCCTTCGACGCCGCCGAGGCGCTGATGGTCGCTGCCGGAAAGGCGGGCGTGCCGCTGGCCACCATCGGCCGGTTCGGCGGCGACAAGGTCAGCTTCGGCCCCGCCTCCGCACCGCTGGCCGAGCTTGCCGCCCTCTATCGCAGCGCCTTTGCCGAGGCGCTGGGCTAAGCCCCAACGCAGCCCTTGCGGCGGTTTGCCGACGCGCCTACCTTGATGACGACGAACAGGACGGAGCCCCGAATGGCCATCGCGCCCGAAGAGATCGAAGCCCTGATCCGTGCGAAATTCCCCCACGCGCAGATCACCATCACCGACATCGCCGGCGACGGGAACCACTACGCCGCCGAGGTGGTCGACGAAAGCTTCCGCGGCCTGAACCGCGTCCAGCAGCAGCGCGCCGTCTATGCCGCGCTCAAGGAGCAGATGGAGGGCTCGAACGGCGCGCTCCACGCGCTCGCCCTCACCACCAAAGCCCCGGAGTGATCCCCATGTCCGACGCAGAAACGCGCATCAAGGAAACCATCGACGGCAACGCGGTCGTTCTTTTCATGAAGGGCACCAAGGAGATGCCGCAATGCGGATTCTCCAGCCGCGTCGCGGGCGTGCTGAACTTCATGGGCGTGGAGTTCAGCGACATCAACGTGCTGGCCGACGAGGATATACGCCAGGGCATCAAGGATTTCTCGGACTGGCCGACGATCCCGCAGCTTTACGTCAAGGGCGAGTTCATCGGCGGCTGCGATATCGTCACCGAGATGACCCTGTCGGGCGAGCTGGACAAGCTCTTCGACGACAAGGGCGTGGCCTATTCCAAGGAAGCCGCCGACAAGATCCGCTCGGCCAACGCCTGAGGCGGTCATGCTGCGGGCGCGGCTCTGGTATGGCCCGGCAGGGCATGGGCTGACGCTCGATCGCGTGGCGCGCTATCTCGGCGGCCCGCTGGCCTGTCGGCTGTCGACCGACAGCCGCAGCCAGTTCGGCCGGGAGGTCGCGCGCCTCATGCTGCACGACCCCATCGCCGCGGTGATCGAACAGCACCGCCGTCCCGAGGTCTCGGCCGAGGCGGCAGACCTGGTCACCCGGCTGCCCGTCACCGCATCGCCCGCACTGGCGCAGAAGCTCGGCGCCTGCACCGCCCGGCTCGACATCCACGACGCTCCCGGCCACCGCCTGGCCCCGGCCTCCGGCCCCGCGCGCAGTGTGTTCATGCCGCTCGCCTTCGCGATGGACGGGATCGTCGAAGAGGTCCAAGGCGGGCGCCTGCTGTTCTTCGGCCCGCCCGAGGAGGCGCGCCCGGCCGGATGGGTCGCACGCATGGTTTCCGGACTTCTCCGGCCTGTGCTGCGGCGCTGACCCGCGTCAGACCCGCATCACCTTTTCCTCGACCGCATCGGCCAGCGATTCCGCCCGCGCGGCCAGTTCGGCCAGCGTATCGCTCACTCTGGGCGGGATCACCGGCACTTCGACGCGCTCGGGCGCGGGCGGGGGCGCCGCCTCGAGTTCGGCCACCCGCGCCCGTGCCTCGGCCAGCTTGGCCTCGATGCCGCGCAGGCGCTCCTCCAGCCCCACGGTCTTGTCCGCCAGCATCAGCCCCGCCATCAGCAGCATGCGCGATTCGGGCAGATGCCCGCCCTGCGCCGCCAGCACCGCTGCCTCGGCGTCCAGCGCCCGCGCGGCCGCCTGCAGGAACGGTTCCTCGCCCGCCTGGCAGGCCACCTCGAATGTCCGTCCGCCGATACTGATCGAAACGTTAGGCATGGCTCGCGCCTCCCTCGGCCAGCGGCCGCAGATCGGCGATGATCGCCTCCAGTTCGGCCCGGTCGCCCGCGCGCAGCACCTCGAGCGAGGCCAGTTCGGCCGCCATCGCCGCATCTATCGCGGCCGGATCGCCCAGCCCCTCGGCATTGGCCGCGCGCAGCGCGGCACTGGTCTCGCGCAGCCGCGCATTGACGGCCCGCAACCGCTCCACCTCGGCCTCCAGCGACTCGGCACGCTCGGTCATCTCATGCGCCCGCCGATCCAGCCGCGCAACCTGCGTCTCCTGCCGCTCGCGGATTGCCTTCACGCGCTCGTTCAACTGGGCATTCGCGCTGCGCTCGCTTTCCAGCGCCTCGCGCAACGCCTCGACCTCGGCCGGGTCGGGACGGTCGGGATCGACCCGTTCGAGCCCGCCCAGCCCCAATCCGATCCGTTCCAGCGCCGCAGTGATCCGCCGCTCGAACTCGGTGATATCGCTCATCTTTGCCTGTTCCCCGGTCGAGTCTTCCTTGTCGCCATCCGCCCCCCGCGACCGAATCAGAGCGACGGAAGTTCGCTCAAGTTTAACTCAAGGCTCGGGCGAATGCGCCCCCTTTCCAGTCAAGGGCTTACCGCCTATGCTTGATCTGCCGCCCCAACCTCGCCCCAGGCGCGGCAACCCGCCGACAGGACCAAGCGATGCGCCGATCCACCCCCCTCCACAAACAGCCCGACACCGCCGGATGAGCAACCGGATCGCGATCGCGCTGATGATCCTCGCAGCCCTTGCCTTGGCGGCCGATCGCCTGCTGACCGGCTCCGCCGCCACCCTGTTCCTCGCCCGGAAATTCGTCGATCTCGTCGATTACATGGCCTTCTGGCGCTGACCCGCGGCGGGTGCTTCTTCTTGGCCCAAATACCCGAAACGCGGCCCGGCACGGGCCGCCAGACACATGTCTTGCGCCGCAGGCGCTCCGCCGGATCACGACGGGTTCAGGCGAAGCGCGCCACCAGCCGCTCGCGCACCGCGGGCGTGACGAAGCTGGACACATCGCCCCCCAGCCGCGCGATCTCCTTGACCAGCCGCGAGGCGATCGCCTGGCGCCGTGCATCCGCCATCAGGAACACCGTCTCGATCGAGGAATCCAGCGCCCGGTTCATGCCGACCATCTGGAACTCGTATTCGAAATCGGCGACCGCGCGCAGGCCACGCAGGATCATCGTGGCCCCCACGTCGCGGGCACAATCGATCAGCAGGTTCTCGAACGGGTGCACGACGATCTCGGTGCCGGTCTGCGCGCTCAGCACCGCGCATTCCGCCTCGATCATCGCCACGCGATCCTCCAGCGGGAACAACGGACCCTTGTCGCGATTGATCGCCACACCGATCACCAGCCGATCGACCAGCGCGCAGGCCCGCGTGATGATGTCGATATGGCCCAGCGTCAGCGGGTCGAACGTGCCCGGATAAAGGCCGATGCGCATGGGGACCCCCTTCTTCCTGTCTCTCCCCGCACGCAACAATATCGCCACGGCTTTTGCAAGTGCAGCATCCGCCGCGCCCCGATCCCCGCGCCGCGCGGCTCAGAACCCCATGATCATCCCTTCCAGGGCGTCCTTCTCCATCGACAACTCGCTCAGCCGCGCCTTGACCACGTCGCCGATCGAGACCAGCGCCACCAGCCTTCCCTTGTCGATCACCGGCATGTGGCGAAACCGTCCCTCGGTCATCCGGCTCAGCACTTCATGTGCGCTGTCGGTCAACGCGCAGGTCTGGACCTCGCGGGTCATGATCCTCTCGACCGGCTGTCCCAGAACGTCGGGACCCTGACGGCCGATCTCGCGCACGATGTCGCGCTCGGACAGGATCCCCTCGACCGCACCGGTCTCGCCGCTGACCACCAGCGAGCCGATCCGCCTTGCAGCCAGTTCCGCCGCAGCCTGGGCCACCGTGGTGTCCGGCATCACCGTTGCCACACCGGGCACCAGCTTGGACTGAAGGATTTGATGAACCTGCATCACGCCTCTCCCCGTCACGCCCCCCATCGGGACGATGCACCAGCGTCGCCCCCGCTGCGACATCCTGTCAAGCGGTCCGTGCCTCAAGGCGGGAAACTTCTGCGCGAAGCCCGTCGAACAGCAGCGAAGCGAAGCGGTTCAGCCGGGCCAGCTTGCGGTCGCCGCCATGGCGGATCAGGTAGAAGCTGCGCTTCAGCGACACCAGGTCGGGCAGCACCCTGACCAGCCCCGGCGCCGCGGGAATCGCGAAATCATGCACGATCCCCAGCCCCGCCCCCGCCCGCAGCCAGTTCAACTGCACCGCGACCGAGTTCGAGGCCAGCGGCACCCGCTCCACCCCGATCTCGGACAGGTAATCCAGTTCGCTGTCAAAGATCATGTCGGGAATATAGCCCACGATCCGGTGCCCCGTCAGATCGCCCAAGCCGCGGATCGGCGGATGCCGGGCCAGGTAGTCGCGATGGGCGACAAGATGCAGCCGGTAATCGGTGACCCGCTGCACGGTCAGCCGCCCGGTCTCGGGCGGGCTGACCGCGATCGCCATGTCGGCCTCGCGGCGCGACAGGTTGAACACCCGTGGCAGCGCCACGATCTGCACCTCCAGCCCCGGATTGGCGTCACAGATCGCCGCCGTCACCTGCGGCAGCAGGAAATTCGCCACCCCGTCCGGCGCCCCGATCCGGACAGAGCCGGTCAACTGCCCGCCCTGCCCGCGCAATTCCTCGGCCCCCTCGGTCAGCGCCTGTTCGGCCTGCATCGCACGGTCCATCAGCCGCTCGCCCGCCTCGGTCAGCCCGTAGCCGCGCGGCGAGCGCGCGAACAGCGCCGCCCCCAGCGTCTCCTCCAGCCGGGCGATGCGCCGGCCCAGCGTCGCGGGGTCCAGCTTCAGCAGCTTGCCCGCCCCGGTCAGGCTTTCGGCCCGCGCCACCGCCAGAAACAGCCGCATGTCGTCCCAGTTCATGCCCCTGTCCTTGCATTTTCGCAAAACACCTTTGGCAAACTGCCGCTTTTCCGGGGAATTCTGCAAGACTATCCTGCGCGCACACAGGATTCCCGGGAGGATTGCCATGAAGGAACTGACCCATTTCGTGAACGGCCAGCAGGTCAAGGGGACCTCGGGCCGCTTCGCCGATGTCTACAACCCCGCGCTGGGCGAGGTGCAGGCGCGCGTGCCGCTGGCCTCCAAGGCCGAGATGGATGCCGCCATCGCCGCCGCCGCCGCCGCCCAGCCCGCCTGGGGCGCGACCAACCCGCAGAAACGCGGCCGCGTGATGATGGAATTCGTCCGCCTCATCCACCGCGACATGGACAAGCTGGCCGAGGTGCTGTCCTCGGAACATGGCAAGACCATCCCCGACGCCAAGGGCGACGTGCAGCGCGGACTTGAAGTGATCGAGTTCTGCATCGGCGCACCGCAGATGCTGAAGGGCGAGTTCACCGACAGCGCCGGTCCCGGCATCGACATGTATTCGATGCGTCAGCCGCTGGGCGTCGTCGCGGGCATCACGCCCTTCAACTTCCCCGCCATGATCCCGCTGTGGAAGATGGGCCCCGCACTGGCCTGCGGCAACGCCTTCATCCTCAAGCCCTCCGAACGCGACCCGTCCGTGCCGCTGATGCTGGCCGAACTGTTGCAGGAGGCGGGCCTGCCCGATGGCCTGTTGCAGGTCGTCAACGGCGACAAGGAGGCGGTGGACGCCATCCTCGACAACCCGTTGATCCAGGCCATCGGCTTCGTCGGCTCGACCCCCATCGCGGAATACATCTATGGCCGCGGCTGTTCCAACGGCAAGCGGGTGCAGTGCTTCGGCGGCGCCAAGAACCACATGATCATCATGCCCGATGCCGACATGGACCAGGCGGCGGATGCGCTGGTGGGTGCGGGCTATGGCGCGGCGGGCGAACGCTGCATGGCGATCTCGGTCGCGCTGCCGGTGGGCGAGGAAACCGCCGACCGCCTGATCGAGAAACTCGTCCCCCGCATCGAGAAGCTGAAGGTCGGCCCCTATACCGCGGGCAATGACGTCGATTACGGCCCCCTCGTGACCGCCGAGGCCAAGGCCCGCGTGCTGGGCCTGATCGAGACGGGCGTGCAACAGGGCGCCGAGATCGTCGTCGATGGCCGCAACTTCGCCCTGCAAGGCTATGAAAACGGCTATTTCGTCGGCCCCACGCTGTTCGACCGCGTGACCCGCGACATGGACATCTATCGCCAGGAGATCTTCGGCCCCGTGCTGTCCACCGTCCGCGCGAAAACCTATGAAGAGGCGCTGGGCTATGCCATGGACCACGAATACGGCAACGGCACCGCGATCTTCACCCGCGACGGCGACACCGCGCGCGATTTCGCCGCCCGGGTCAATGTGGGCATGGTGGGCATCAACGTGCCGATCCCGGTGCCGCTGGCCTATCACACCTTCGGCGGCTGGAAGAAATCGGGCTTCGGCGACCTGAACCAGCACGGCCCGGATTCCTTCCGCTTCTACACGCGGACCAAGACCGTCACCTCGCGCTGGCCGAGCGGGCTGAAGGAAGGCGGCGAGTTCCACTTCAAGCAGATGGACTGAAACGAGAAGGGCGGCCCGAGGGCCGCCCTTTCCACGATTGTCGCCTCGCCGCGCTTCAGGCCACGGCCTTCCTGCGCCGCTTCAGCGCGGCCAGACCGCCCAGACCGCCCAGCAGCAGCCAGCCCGCGGCCGGCAGCGGAACCACTTCCGGCGTATCATAGGCGACGGTGATCGACTTGATCTTGAACTGCGTCTTGTCGTTGATCGCGCCGATTCCGAACAGGTCCGACGTCCAGGTCTGCTGGAACGTGTAGGTTTCATAGAACCAGTTGCCGATCGTCTGGCCGTCGGAAATATGCGTATAGCCACTGTCCGTCAGCAAGCCGAACGAGAACTTGTCGCTCTGGTCGACATAGGAAAAGGTCACGCTGACCAGAGTCACCATCTTGTCGAACAGGAACTTCACGACCTCGTTCTTGCCCGTGCCGTCGACAAAATGCTCGTCGGTGTTCGTGCACGAGAGCCACCGGCACGATTTCTCGTCGTCGTTCAGAACCCCAAGACCATTGTCCCACTGCCCGATCTGCTCCAGCGAGCCGATGCCATAGCTGCCGGTCAACAGGTGCCCGGTCACCGTCAGACCGAGTCCGCCCGCCGTCTCGAACGTGTGGACGCTCTGGTTGCCGACCTTCCCGTCGGTATCCTGCGCCGACCCGGCCCTCAGGTTGATCGTCTCCTGCACGGTCGCCGCACCGGCGGCGGACACCGTTGCCATCAGCGCCACGGCCGACAGCGTTGCCGAAATTGCCTTCATCATTCCAACCCCTCTACTGACAGGATGCGGGGCAACCTCCGCGACCTTGCCTTCAATACGCCACCCCGACGGCCCAATGGGCCGGCTGCCCGGATCTTGCCGGAATGTCGACAGGTTCTAACCTCACTCCGGGCGTTGCGGCAAGATTTTCGTAGGGTGCCGAAGGAAGTTTCGCGACACTGAACGCGAAATGGAAACAGGCCGCGGCACAGGGCGCCGATCCTGCCCTTCTCGCGAACAATCGCCAGCCCGCAAACCCTGCCCCGGAGGGGCGCCCGCCTGCATTCTCGCCTGACGGACCGCCTCCGCCCCCGACCGGCTCCCGCAGCCCAGGCGCCACCAACGCAAAAGGGCGGCCCGAAGGTCGCCCCGTCGCCTGTCGGGAACCCGAAAAGATCAGGCTTTCTTGCGCCGCTTCAGCGCGGCCAGACCGCCCAGACCGCCCAGCAACAGCAGCGCCGAGGCCGGAAGCGGGACGGGTGTCATCATTCCCGTTCCAAGAATGGCGTAATTGCTAAGGCCCTTGTCGTTCGCCGTCCAGAAGTCCAGCCGACCGCTCAGACCGTTATCATACTTGTAGGCGGCCCACTGATTACCGGATTTCAAGAGCACAGCGACGGTCTGATAGTTGTTCGCGACGATGTCGAACCAGCCGACCTTGGCGTCCGGCTGAATGTTCTCGAAGTTCTCTTCCTTCTGGAATTCGGTCCAGTTGGTTATACCGAACAGACCGGTAAGAACCGTGCCATCCGTATACTTGAACTTGTCCGAATTCTCGTTGATCTGCTGCACGTTCCCGCTGGACAGACCGAAGCACTCATTCGCATCCGGATTGACGTCGACTATCTCGTCGCACTTCCCATCCTCCACATACAGGGTCGCAGCCGACGCGGTCCCCGTCACCATCACCGCAGCGACGGCCGCCGCCGCTGTCGTCTTCAGGAAATTCATGCCTTCCCCTCCAAATGCACGCGGCAACGCCCCTCGCGGGCCACCACTAAACATGGCCGAATTACGACGATTTTGGGTCATCTTAAACAAACAACCGCGTGGAACCGTCGCTTTTCAACCCTGACGCGCGCACGCGGCCCGACCGCCCCGCGAAAAACAATCCCTGATATTATCATTTCGCAAATTCATCATCTAATGGTTGTTCCGCGCGAATCACTCTACCTCAAGGCCCCGGACCCGCGCGAAACGCTTGCCGCACCCGTTGTTTCCTGCTGACAATGCGCGGGCACGCCACCGCCGGAGGGCCATCCCGATGACCGCCACCGCCCCCGACTTTACCATCGGCATCGAAGAGGAATACCTGCTGGTCGACGCCGACACCTGCGCCCTGGTCGAGGCCCCCAAGGCCCTGATGGAGGCCTGCATGGCCGATCTCGGCACCCAGGTCACGCCCGAATTCCTGCAATGCCAGATCGAGATCGGCACCCGCGTCTGCGCCACCGTGCCCGAGGCCCGCGACGACCTGCGCCGCCTGCGCGCCACGGTCGCCAGGCATGCCGCAACCCACGGCCTTGCCCCCATCGCCGTCTCCTGCCACCCCGTCGCCGACTGGAAGGACCAGCACCACACCGACAAGGACCGCTACAACGATCTGGAACGCGCGCTGGCGGGCGTCGCGCGGCGGATGCTGATCTGCGGGATGCATGTCCATGTCGGCATCCCCGATCCCGACCAGCGCATCGACCTGATGGCGCAGATGTCCTATTTCCTGCCGCATCTTCTGGCGATGTCGGCCTCCTCGCCCTTCTGGCAGGGGGTGGATACGGGGCTGGCCTCCTACCGGCTGACGGTGTTCGACAACCTGCCCCGCACCGGCCTGCCGCCGCGCTTCGAAAGCTGGTCGGATTACGAACGCTCCGTCGGCGCGCTGGTGGGTATGGGCCTGATCGAGGACGCCACGAAGATCTGGTGGGATCTGCGCCCCTCGGCCCGGTTTCCCACGCTGGAAACCCGCATCTGCGATGTCTCGCCCCGGCTGGAACATGCGCTGTCGATCGCCGCGCTGACCCAGTGCATCGCGCGGATGCTCTGGCGGCTGGCCGGGCGGAACCAGCGCTGGCGCGTCTATGAACGCTTTCTGGTCGGCGAAAACCGCTGGCGCGCGCAGCGCTATGGCGTCACCGAGGGGCTGATCGACTTCGGCCGCAAGCAGGTCGTGCCCTTCCCCGAATTGCTGGACGAACTGATCGCGCTGCTCGAACCCGACGCCGCCGCGCTGGGCTGCTGGGCCGAGGTGCAGGCCGCGCGCGACGTGATCGTCGATGGCACCTCGGCCGACCGCCAGCGCCGCGTCCACGCCGCGGCCCTCGCCGGGGGCAAGACCGCCGACGCGGCCGTGACGGACGTGATCCGCGCATTGATCGAGGAATACAACGCCGATCTGTGACGCCCGGCCCCCTTGCATTCGCGCCGGGCAGCCTGTCAAATGAACGCGCGTTCATTAATTGCGGGGAGGAGCAATGGATTTCGCACTGACCGAGGAACAGGTCGCGATCTTCGACATGGCCCGCGCCTTCGGCGCCGAGGAAATCGCCCCCCATGCCCGCGCATGGGAAGAGGCGGGCACGATCCCGAAGGATCTGTGGCCCAAGCTGGGCGCACTGGGCTTCGGCGGGCTTTACGTCTCCGAAGGGTCCGGCGGCGCCGGGCTGACGCGGCTGGACGCGACGCTGGTCTTCGAGGCGCTGTCGATGGCCTGCCCCTCGGTCGCGGCCTTCCTGTCGATCCACAACATGTGCGCCCGCATGATCGACAGCTTCGGCAGCGACGAACAAAAGGCCCGCCTCCTGCCTCCGGCACTCGCCATGGACAAGGTGCTGTCCTACTGCCTGACCGAACCCGGATCGGGGTCCGACGCGGCGGCACTCAAGACCCGCGCCGAACGCACGAACGAGGGCTACAGCCTGACCGGCACCAAGGCGTTCATCTCGGGCGGCGGCTATTCGGACGCCTATATCGTGATGGCCCGCACCGGCGAGGATGGCCCCCGGGGCATTTCCGCCTTCTATGTCGAGGACGGCACCCCGGGGCTGTCATTCGGCGGGCTCGAGGACAAGATGGGCTGGCGCTCGCAACCCACGCGGCAGGTGCAGCTTGACGCCTGCACCATCCCGGCCGCGAACCTTCTGGGCGAGGAGGGCAAGGGCTTCCGCTACGCGATGATGGGGCTTGATGGCGGGCGGCTGAACATCGCCGCCTGTTCCCTGGGTGCCGCCCAGGCCGCGCTTGACGCCACCCTCGCCTATATGGGCGAGCGCAAGGCCTTCGGGCAGAGCCTCGACCGCTTCCAGGCGCTGCAATTCCGGCTGGCGGACGCCGAGATCGAGTTGCAGGCCGCCCGCATCTTCCTGCGCCAGGCGGCGTGGAAGCTGGACACCCGGGCCCCCGATGCCACGAAATTCTGCGCCATGGCCAAGAAATTCGTCACCGAAGCGGGCAGCCGCGTGGCCGACCAATGCCTGCAACTGCATGGCGGCTATGGCTATCTGGCCGATTACGGCATCGAGAAGATCGTCCGCGACCTGCGCGTGCACCAGATCCTCGAAGGCACCAACGAGATCATGCGCCTGATCGTCGCCCGCCAGATGATCGAGGCCCGCGGATGAGCGAGATCGCGATCCGGCAGGAGGGCCGCGCGGGCCGCATCACGCTGACCCGCCCCAGGGCGCTGAACGCGCTGACCTATCCGATGTGCCTTGAAATCGAAAAGGCGCTGGACGCCTGGCGGCACGAGGATGCCATCGTGCTGGTCGTGATCGACGCCGAGGGCGACAAGGCGTTCTGCGCGGGCGGCGACATCGCGGTGATGTATGAAACCGGCAGGCAGGGCGACTACGCCTATGGCCAGAAATTCTGGCGCGACGAATACCGGATGAACGCCAAGATCTCGGGCTACCCGAAACCCGTGGTCAGCCTGATGCAGGGCTTCACCATGGGCGGCGGCGTTGGCGTGGGCTGCCATGGCAGCCACCGCATCGTGGGCGAGACCAGCCAGATCGCCATGCCCGAATGCGGCATCGGTCTGGTGCCCGATGTGGGTGGTTCGCTGCTGCTGGCCAGCGCGCCGGGGCGGCTGGGCGCCTATCTGGGCGCGACGGGCCGCCGGATGGGGCCGTCCGACGCGATCCTTGCGGGCTTTGCCGATCATTTCGTGGCCGAGGCCGACTGGCCCGACCTGATCGCCGAGCTTGTCGCCACCGGCAATCCCGACGCCATCCTTGCCGCCGCCCTGCCCCCGCCGCCGGGCGACCTGCCCGCGCTTCAGCCGCTGGTGGACCGGCTGTTCGCCGCACCGGATCTGGCCGGGATCGTCGCCGCGCTGCGGGCCGACGGCTCGGACTTCGCGACCGACACGCTGGCCCGCCTCGGCCGGGGCAGCCCGCTTTCGGTCGCCTGCACCATCGAGATGCAGAACCGCCTTGCGGGCTGCGACGACATCGCCGAGGCGCTGGCGCTGGAATACCGCTTTACCCATCGCGCGCCGGAACATGCGGATTTCCTCGAAGGCATCCGCGCGGCGATCATCGACAAGGACAGAAATCCCCGCTGGCGCCATGCCGACCTGACTTCGGTCCCCGCGGCCGATGTGGCGGCGATGCTGGCGCCGCTGGGGCCGGACGAACTGAACCTGGAGGAGGACAGAACATGAAGGTGGGCTTCATCGGACTGGGCAACATGGGCGCGCCGATGGCGGCGAACCTTGCCGGGGCGGGCCATCAGGTGACGGGCTTCGACCTTGCCGCCCCCTGCCCCGAAGGCGTCACCCCCGCCGCCAGCGCCGCCGAGGCCGCGCGCGGGCAGGATGTGGTCATCACCATGTTGCCCAACGGCGCCATCCTGCGCGCCGTGGCCGCCGATGTGCTGCCGGTGATGGAGGCAGGCGCGGTGCTGCTGGACTGCTCGACCGTCGATGTCGAAAGCGCCCGTGCCGTCGCCGCCGAGGCCGAGGCCGCAGGCAAGATGGCGGTGGACGCGCCCGTTTCGGGCGGCGTCGGCGGGGCCGCGGCCGGAACGCTGACCTTCATGGCGGGCGGCAGCGACGCCGCCTTCGACAAGGTCCGCCCGCTTTTCGACGTGATGGGCCAGAAGGCGGTGCATTGCGGCGCCTCGGGCGCGGGCCAGGCCGCCAAGATCTGCAACAACATGATCCTCGGCGTCACCATGATCGCCACCTGCGAGGCGTTTGCGCTGGCCGACAAGCTGGGGCTGGACCGGGGCAAGATGTTCGATGTGGTCTCGACCTCCTCGGGCTATAGCTGGACCATGAACGCCTATTGCCCCGCCCCCGGCATCGGCCCGAAAAGCCCCGCCGACAACGACTACAGGCCCGGTTTCGCCGCTGAACTGATGCTCAAGGACCTGCGCCTTGCCCAGCAGGCCGCCGAGGCCGCCGATGCCGACACGCCGATGGGCCAGCGCGCGGCCGAGCTTTACGCCGCCTTCGTCGAGCACGAGGACGGCAAGGGCCGCGACTTCTCGGCGATGCTGCCCCGCTTCGAGAAACGCGGCCGGGCATGAGCTGGCTGTCGCGCGCAGAGGGGCTGGAGGGGATCGAGCCGGGCACCGCCGCCCGGCTTGAAAAACTGCCCGTGCTGCGCCTGCCCAAGGGCAAGGTGCTGTTCTGTCCCGGCGAGGCGGCCAAGGGCTTCACCATCCTCCTGTCCGGCCGGGTCGATGTCTTCCTGACCGGCCCCACCGGCCGCGAGATCCTGCTTTACGGGATCGAGCCGGGCCAGTCCTGCGTGCAATCCACCCTCGGCCTGCTGGGCGGCGAGGATTACACCGGCGAGGCGATCACCGTCACCGATTGCGAGGCGGTGCTTCTGCCGCGCGAGATGTTCCTGCGGCTCATGGACGCCTCGCCGGTCTTCCGCCGCTTCGTCTTCGGCGCCTTCGCGATGCGGCTGCAATCCATCATGGCGCTGCTGGAACGGGTCGCCTTCCAGCGCGTCGAAAGCCGCCTTGCGGCCGAATTGCTGGCCTCGGCCGAGGACGGCGCCCTGCGCGCCACCCATCAGGAGATCGCCACCCGCATCGGCACCGCGCGCGAGGTCGTCTCGCGTCGGCTCGACGCGCTGGCCAAGGCGGGGCTGGTGCAGGTCGACCGCGGCGTGGTGACGATCCACGACCGCGCGGGACTTGCCCGGCTGGCATCCGCCGACGGCGCGGCGTGACAAGATCACAGACCCGCCGCCCGGCATGACGCATGGTGGGATCACAACGCCCGGGAAACTCGGGCGGCAACCCTTCCACACCATCGGAGAAGACCCATGCTCAAGAAGAATGTCGGCGGCATCGACCGCACTGCCCGCATCGCTATCGGCGCGTTCATGCTCCTGGCCTGGGCGTTCCTGACCGACGCCAGCCCGCTCTGGCTGATCGGCATCGTCCCGCTGGCCACCGGACTGATGTCCTCCTGCCCGCTCTACAACTTCATCGGCGTGAACACCTGCCAGAAAAAGGGCTGATCAGCCCTGTGGCGCGTCGTCTTCCCGCGCGCCCCGTCGGCCGGACGGGCTTGAAACGCCCGCCCGGCCGTCCAGATTCCATCTATCGGGACCGCAAGGATCAAGCGGCCCGCCAACAAGGGAGAAAGCCAATGTTCGAAAAGAATATGGGAACGGTCGACCGGGCCGTCCGGGCCGTCATCGGCGTGCTCTTGCTCATCCTCGCCTTCACCACCTTCGGCGGTGTCTGGGCCTGGATCGCCGGACTCATCGGCATCGTCCTGCTGGCTACGGCGGCGATGGGCACCTGCCCGCCCTACAGCCTGCTCGGCATCGACACGCGCAAGACCAAGGCCTGAGTCGGCCGAACAGCGATCGGGCCAACAGGACCGATCGCCGCGCGCGGGGCCTCACCCGAAGGCGCAGACCGGGGCGGCGCCCGTGCGCTGCCCGCCGGGGTCGTGCTGCACTCCGGACCCCGGCCATGGAGGACAGGCATGAGAAAACACGCGGCACTTGCCGTTCTGGTCGCCACGCTGCTTCCCGCGGACGCCTCTGCGCAACCGCCGCACTGCCCGCCGGGACTGGCCAACAAGACCCCGCCCTGCGTGCCGCCGGGTTTGGCCAAAAAGCAACAGCGCGACGGGGGCTGGTATTATGGTCCGGCGGTCGGCGATGGCTATTACATCCTGCGCGAACCGCGCCGTCTGCGCCTTGACCCGCGCTGGGACTACCATCTGCGCAATGACGGAATGGTTGTCCGCGTCGATCCACGGACGCGGGCGGTGATCGAGATCGTGGATGCCCTCGACCGGCTGATCGACTGACCCATCAGCACCGCCGCACATCCTCAAGCTGCTCGGCATGGCGCTCGACCAGGCGGCGGCCTTCCTCGATCGCTTCGGGGGCGCGGTGCAGGTCCAGCACCGAGACATGCGCCAGATGTGCGCTCAACAGTACATGCGGCGGCTCGCCCGCCAGACGGCTGCGCCGGATCTGCTCGGTCATCACGTCGATGGCGGTCGAGACCACGTCGACATAGTTCGGCGGCCGCGGCCCCGGATCGTCAGGCATCAGCCAGGACAGTTGCTTGCGCATCCCCTCTGGCAGCGCCTCGGCAATCGCCGACCAGGGGCCATCCTCGGGCGGCGCGGCCTGCCAGATCTGGCCGAACCGCTTGCCATTGGGATTGACCGCGATGATGATCTCGGCCCCCAGCGCCCGGGCGGCCGAGACCGGAACCGGATTGGTCAGGCCCCCGTCCAGCAGCCAGCGCCCCTCGTGGTGATAGGGGCTGATGACCCCCGGCAGCGCGGCCGAGGCACGCACCGCCGCCCCCAGATCGCCCTCGGTCAGCCAGATCTCGCGCCCCGTCTCCATATCGGTGGCGATGGCGGCGAAGGGACGGTCCAGATCCTCGATCCGCTCGGGCAGACCCAGATCCTTCAGCACGCGGGCAATCTGGCGCCCCTCGACCAGCCCGCCGCTGACCAGGCTGACATCGAGCATGCCCACCAGCCGCGACCGCGTCATGCCGCGCGTCCAGTCCTCCAGCGCGTCGAGCCGACCCGCCGCATAGGCCGCGCCCACCAGCGCCCCCATCGAACAGCCCGCCACGACGTCAGGCGACAGCCCCAGCGCATCAAGCCCCCGCAGCACGCCGATATGACACCACCCCCGCGCCCCGCCCGAGCCCAGCGCCACCCCGATCCGGCCCCGGACCATGGCGCTATTCCGCCGCCAGGTTGCGGGGTTTCAGCATGTCCTTGAGGTAATGCCCGGTATGGCTGGCCGCCACCTCGGCCACCTCTTCGGGCGTGCCCTCGGCCACGATCCGCCCACCGCCATCACCGCCTTCGGGGCCGATATCTATGATCCAGTCGGCGGTCTTGATGACGTCTAGATTGTGCTCGATCACCACGACCGAATTGCCCTGCTCGACCAGTTCGTGCAGCACTTCGAGTAGCTTTCTCACATCCTCGAAATGCAGCCCCGTGGTGGGTTCGTCCAGGATGTAAAGCGTCCGCCCCGTGGCGCGTTTCGACAATTCCTTCGACAGCTTCACCCGCTGCGCCTCGCCGCCCGACAGCGTCGTGGCCTGCTGGCCGACCTGGATATAGCCCAGGCCCACGCGCACCAGCGCGTCCATCTTCTCGCGGATTGCGGGCACCGCCTTGAAGAACTCCTGCGCATCCTCGACCGTCATCTCGAGAACATCCGCTATGTTCTTGCCCTTGAACCGGATTTCCAGCGTTTCCCGGTTGTAGCGATGGCCCTTGCAGGTCTCGCAGGTGACATAGACATCGGGCAGGAAATGCATCTCGATCTTGATGACGCCATCGCCCTGGCAGGCTTCGCAGCGCCCGCCCTTGACGTTGAAGCTGAACCGCCCCGGCTTGTAGCCGCGCGCCTGCGCCTCGGGCAGACCCGCGAACCAGTCGCGGATCGGCGTGAAGGCGCCGGTATAGGTGGCGGGGTTCGACCGCGGCGTGCGCCCGATGGGCCGCTGGTCGATGTCGATCACCTTGTCCAGATGCTCCAGCCCCTTGATCGTCTCGCAGGGGGCGGGCGTCTGGCGGGCGCCGTTCAGCCGCATGCTGGCGGTCTTGAACAGCGTCTCGATGGTCAGCGTCGACTTGCCCCCGCCCGAAACGCCGGTGACGCAGACGAACCTGCCCAGCGGGAAATCCACCGTCACGTCCCGAAGGTTGTTGCCGGTCGCCTTGACCACGGTGATCTTCTTGCCATTGCCCGGCCGCCGCGTCGCAGGCACCGCGATCTCGCGCGCGCCCGACAGGTATTGCCCCGTCACCGAGGCCGGATCGGCCATGATCTCCGCAGGCGTGCCCCGCGACACGATCATGCCGCCATGCACCCCCGCCCCGGGGCCAAGGTCGAGGACATAATCCGCCTCCCGGATCGCCTCCTCGTCATGTTCGACCACCAGCACCGAATTGCCCTGGTCGCGCAGGTTCTTGAGCGTCGTCAGCAACCGCCCGTTGTCGCGCTGGTGCAGCCCGATCGAGGGTTCGTCCAGCACATAAAGCACCCCCGTCAGCCCGCTGCCGATCTGGCTGGCCAGCCGGATGCGCTGGCTTTCCCCGCCCGACAGCGTGCCCGCATTGCGCGACAGCGTCAGGTAGTCGAGGCCCACATTGTTCAGGAACCCCAGCCGCTCGCGGATTTCCTTGAGGATGGCGCGGGCGATCTCGTTCTTCTGGTTGCTCAGGCTGTCGGGAACGCGCTCGACCCAGGCCAGCGCCTCGCGGATCGACATCTGCACCACCTCGCCGACATGCAGCCCGCCGATCCGGACCGCCAGCGCCTCGGGCTTCAGCCGGTGCCCGCCGCAGGCATGGCAGGGGCGGTTGTTCTGGTAACGCTCGAATTCCTCGCGGATCCAGGCGCTGTCGGTCTCGCGATAGCGCCGCTCCATGTTGGGAATCACGCCCTCGAAGGGCCGCGTCACGTTGTAGATGCGCCCGCCCTCGTCATAGCGGAACGGGATTTCTTCCTCGCCCGAGCCATGCAGGAACACCGCCTTGACCTCATCGGGCAGGTGCTTCCATGGCGTGTCCTTGTCGAAACCGTAATGGCGCGCGATGGCCTCGATGGTCTGGCGGAAATAGGGTGACTTGCCCTTGCGCCAGGGCACGATGGCCCCGTCCCAGACCGTCAGCGCGGCATCGGGCACCACAAGGCGTTCGTCAAAGAACAGCTCCACCCCCAGCCCGTCGCAATCGGGGCAGGCGCCATAGGGGGCGTTGAAGGAAAACAGCCGCGGCTCGATCTCGGGGATGGTGAAGCCACTGACAGGACAGGCGAATTTCTCGGAAAACGTGATCCGCTCGGGCTCGCCCTCGGCTGGCGCGGTTTCCAGAACCGCGATCCCGTCGGCCAGGTCCAGCGCGGTGCGGAAACTGTCGGCCAGCCGCGTCTCAAGCCCCGGCTTGACCACGATCCGGTCCACCACCACGTCGATATCGTGGCGGAACTTCTTGTCCAGCGTGGGCGCCTCGTCCAGATCGTGAAAGACGCCATTGACCTTGACCCGCTGGAAGCCCTGCTTGCGCAGCTCCAGGAATTCCTTGCGGTATTCGCCCTTGCGGTCGCGCACGATGGGGGCCAGCAGATAGGCGCGCGTGCCCTCCTCCATCGCCATCACCCGGTCGACCATGTCCTGCACCTGCTGCGCCTCGATCGGCAGGCCGGTGGCGGGCGAATAGGGCGTGCCCGCCCGGGCGAACAGCAGCCGCATGTAATCGTAGATCTCGGTGACCGTCCCGACCGTGGATCGCGGGTTCTTCGACGTCGTCTTCTGCTCGATGGAGATCGCCGGGCTCAACCCGCTGATATGGTCCACATCCGGTTTCTGCATCATGTCCAGGAACTGCCGGGCATAGGCCGACAGGCTTTCGACATAGCGCCGCTGGCCTTCCGCATAGATCGTGTCGAAGGCAAGGCTGGACTTGCCCGAGCCCGACAGCCCGGTGATGACCACCAGCGCGTCGCGGGGAATGTCGACGTCGATATTCCTGAGATTGTGCTCGCGCGCGCCGCGCACCTCGATGCGTTTCAGATCGGCCATGACTGCCCCCGGGGATGACGCGACAACACATAGAGGATGCGCGGCGGATTCCCAACGGGAAAAAGGGAACATCCGGCGAACATCTGCCACCATCCCGACCCGATTGCCGATTGCCGCTTAACAATCCGGCGCGGGGGCCTATAGTCCGCCCGACCCCCGGCAAGAGGAGTGCGCGCCAATGTTCAAGGTCGTCGATCTGATGCTCCGTCTCTACCCCAATATCGACGAGATTCGCGCCCGGGACGCCGCGCCGCTCGCCGAGAAGGGCGAGATCACCCTGCTCGACGTGCGCGAACCGCACGAGATCGCCCGCTTCGGCAAGTGCAAGGGGGCGGTCACGGTGCCGATGCACATGCTCCGTCACAAGGCCGACCCGAAGGGGCCGCATTTCGACCCCGCACTCGACCCCGCCAGGACCTTCGCGATCTATTGCGAGACCGGCGCCCGTTCGCTGGAGGCGGCCCGGGTGATGAAGAAGCTCGGCTATGATAAGGTCTACAACATGGGCAGCTTCCTGGAATGGCTGAACGCCAAGCTGCCGGTCGAGAAATAGACCCCGCCCGGCCCCGGGGCCGAACCGCGCCGCTTGGCGCGGCGGGGCTTCTGTGAAACACTGTCCCAAGGCTTGCTCTGCAAGGGGGACAGCGTCCGCATGACCCGCACCGACCAGATCGACGGCGTGGCGCTTGGCGTCATCCTCGGCTTCGAGGCGGGCGCGCCGCTGGTCGTCTTCGCGGGCAATGCGCAGGATCACGCGATCCCCGCCCGCTCGCTGACCGCGCTTGGCGCCGAGGATGTCGGCGCCGAGGTGGCGCTGCTGTTCGAGGAAGGCCGCCGCGACCGCCCGCTGATTATCGGCAAGCTGGTCGAGCCGCCCCGCCAGGACCGCCCGCCGCTGGTGATCCGCGATGGCGAGACGGTGCGCGTCACCGCCACGGACCGGCTGGAACTGCGCGTGGGCAAGGCGTCCATCGTGATGCTGGCGGATGGCCGCATCACCATCCGCGGCAGCTACCTGACCAGCCACGCTTCGGCTGCGAACCGCATCCGCGGCGGCTCGGTCAACCTGAACTGATGCCCGCGCCGGTCCTGGACCACATCGTTCGCCAGCACGCGGAACAGGCCGCGTTCCTCTGGACAATCTACGACCGTCACATGCTGAACCCCGAGGAAAACGAGGAAATGGACGCCCTGCGCCTGTCCCGCCTGATCGAGCGGCTGGAGGCGCATCTGGACGGGCTGCGCGTGGCGGGTGCAGACGGCCTGCGCATCGCCCAGGAGCTTTTCGCCGAATATCCCGAACCGGGCGAACTGTTCGTCCTGCGCATGCTGCAACCCGGCGCCGCGGGGCTGCGCATCGCCGATCTCGATCTGGCAAAGGTGCGGGAATACCTGGACGCGAAGCTGGGCTGAGGATCAGCCCTCGCGCAGGATGGCGCGCGGCACCTCGATCCGTTCCCAGGCCCCGCGCCGCAACCGGAACAGATCGTCCGCGTCAAAGGCCCACAGCGCGTCGTCCGACTGCTGGATGCGCAGGATGTTCCCGAACCCTTCGTCCGGTCCGGGCAGCGGCGCGCCGATCCTCGCGGCGCTACAGGGATGGATCGACGTCTCGGCCGCGACCAGAAGACCGCCTTCGGCAGCGGCAAAGGAGACGTAATCCTCCTCGCCATCCGGCCCGTCCAGAAAGTCGACCTCGTCGCCCTCGCGCAGCACGAGCGCGGTGCCCATCCCTGCCGCCACCAGCACGCCCGCCCCCTTCCCCGGATCATGCAGATCCGCGATCACCGCATCGGTCGGCAGGTCGATGCGCGTCCATTGCGCGCCCGCCACACGAAACAGAACCCCGAACTGGTCGCGCTCGTCCTCGAACATCAGGTCCACGAAACTGTCGATATCGCCATCCTCCAGCGCCGCCTCGGCCGCAGCCGTGTCACCCCCCCCGGGATAGACGAAGCCGCCGACCAGGCTGGTCCCGTCCGAGAGCCCCAGCCAGCAGGTGGCGTTCAGGATGTCGTCCTCCGCATCGGGCGGCGGGCCGGATTCCGACAGCGCGCGCCAGTCTCCCGGCCCAGGGCGGCGATAGATCTGTCCGTTCTGCCCGATCACGGTGAACTGGTCGCCATGGGCATAGATCCGCTGCACCGCGCCGCGCCCGGCGGCGTCGTCGCTGAAGATGCCCGCACCGGGGATCTTCTCGTCCCGGGTTTCCTCCTCGTCGAGGAAGTAGACATCGCCCTCGTCGCTGAGCGCCACATAGACCGGCGCCGCGCCGGGGGCGTAGCGGCCCGAGGTGATCCAGACGATGGCGCGGTCCACGTCGATCCGGCCCCAGGGCTGGGCCAAGCCCTCCTCCCGGATCAGGATCATGCTGTAGGGCTCGTCCGCATCCGGCCGGGACAGCGCGATGCACACCGTTCCGGGCACCCCGGCATCCCCGGCGACGATCCTCAACCCCCTGGGAAACATTTCAGTACCTCCCTCTCCTGATGACGGTCCGCGCCTTGCCGCTGGGCAGGCTGGTGGTGGTGCGGCCCGGTCTGGACGCGATCTTGGCATCCTTGACCTGCTTGGCTGCCATCGCGACCGCAAGCTTCTTGCAGGTGGGGGACAGGTTCGGAACCGACTTGATCGACTGGGCGCATTTCGCCTTGATCTTTGACATCGGCGCGGTGCCCGGCACGCTCCTCTTGCCCCCGGCCACGGCCATCGGCCTTGCCCCCAGCTTCTTCAGATCCGCATTGAGGCTGGAATGCAGCCCCGAATGCTGCTTGTGGGTCAGGCAGACGCACATGCCCTGGTTCAGCGACGGGGCACCGGGCATACGCCCCCCGGTCGAACCGCGCGTGCCGGTGCGATAGCACATGTCCGGAACGATATGGTGCGCGTGACTGCCCTTCTTGCACTTGACCTTGTTGAAGGGCCCCATCGGCGGGCATTTCTTTTCGGCCGCGGTCAGCGGGCGGCCCAGATGCAGCTTGGCCACATGCACCCAGGGCGGCGTGTTGGCGGCGGGCGAGGCGTGGTTGTTGGTGGTCAGGTCCGAGAACCGGACCACCGGTTCGCCCTCGAACTTCACGTTCGGGGACCACGAGTTGAAATAGGACTTGCCCGTGTTCCTGGAGGTAATCACCCCCTTCTTCGCGGCACATCCCGCCTCGTCGCCCGAGGTCCTGGACATGTCGGACTTGTTCTTCAGGTTGACCGTCTTGCCGCCGATGAACACCGTCGAGGTGCCGTTCTCGGTATCGCCCGCCATCGCGAAATTCGGATAGGGCACCGGCACGCCCGGCGGCGTGGCGGGGTTCTCGGGCGGGGTCATGCAGACATCTGGAAAGGCCGCGATGGTCTGGGCCTGCACCGCCTTGCCCGAGATCTCCAGCCCGTTGGCGTACACGTCCCCCATCAGCCCGCCCCCGCCCGGAACACCGCCGCGCCGCAGGCGCCATCGTCGGAACTGGCCTCGATCAGCACCGGATCGCCGCCCGCATAGCCCTTGCGCGCGGCGCATAGCGCCATGCCGATCATCAGCGGCACGACCGCGGCGCCGACATTGCCCAGGCTCTCGGCCGGGCTCCACAGGTCCTGGAACTCGGACCGGCCGCGTTCCAGCCGCAGCGCGGCCAGCGCGGTCTGCCTGAACCAGTATTGCTCGCCGATCAGGTCGGCGATGCGGTAGTCGATCTGCGCCAGGCCGACCCCCGCCGCGCCCAGTGCCTGGGCATAGGCTTCGGTCATGCCGTCGCCGCGCAGCGGCAGGTCCAGCCCCTCCGCGTCGAGCCCGTTGTAAAGGAACGCCTTTTCCCGCGCGAGCCCCAGCCCCGCCAGCCGCAGCCCGGCCCCGGCCCGCCCGCACAGCACCGCCGCCGCCGCCTCGCCCGGCAGGAAGCCGTTCGCGTTCTCGGCCGTCAGCAACCGGCGCTTGCCATGGTAATAGGCGATGGCCGGCGCGGTCAGGTAGCTGTCCACACCCGCCACCACCACATGATCCGCCGCCCCTTCGGCCAGCATCCGCCCCGCCTGGCGCAGCGCGACCAGGCCCGAGGGGCGGCCATGGGCGACGATCTGGGTGCGGGTGCGGGGCGGGATTCCGACGATCCCGCCGATCCGGGCGGCCAGCCCGGCGGCATCGCGCAGCGGTCGGCCCGGGCGCTCCTCCTCGGGCAGGCACAGGATCAGCGCCGCCTGCCCCGCCGCCCCGGGCACCGCCTCGAACAGCTCGGCAATGGCGCCCGCGGCCAGATGCGCCAGCCGCTTCTCGCCCACCCAGTTGCGCGGCAGGGGCACCGGCGCACCGATCAGCCAGTCGCCGCCCGGCCCCGCGAACCGCGTCTCGCAAAACCCGTCAAGCCGCGCGCGCAGCGCCGCGCAGGACGAAGGCGCATCCAGCCCCACTGCCGTCACCATCCCCGCCGCAAGGATCGACAGCGCGCTCATGCCTCGTCTTCCTCGGGCTCGGGCACGCCCACGGCGCGGACATAGCGCCGCCCCTCGGCGCGGGCGCGGGCCATCGCTTCGGTCGGCGGGCCGATCCAGGCCCCGGAAAATTCGGTGATGATCCGCCGGATCGGCACCGAGACGCGCCAGACCAGCATCAGCACCCGCGCCTCGCAATCGAACAGCAGCGTGTCGGGCAGAAGCCTGCGCTCCAGAACCGCCGCCTGCCCGCGAAAGACCGTCACCGGCAGCGCGGTCTCGGGCGGCAGGCGGAACGCCTCGCGCCCCCGTGGCGTCAGATGGCCCAGGATCACCGGCACCCCCGGTCCGGGCGGGTCGATCTGCTGATCCTCGGGGGCGCACTGGAAATAGCGCTCGTCGAAATCGGCGGGCAGGAAGGGAAACACCTCGTCCTGCCAGCGCTGGTCATAGGTGCCCGCGTATTTCAGCCGCTCGGGCCAGCCCCGCCCGACGGGCCCCAGCGCCATGGGCCGGTAACTGCCATAGGGCGAGGTCACGGCCACGCCCGGTTCCTGCGTGTTGGACAGGGGCTGGCCCGACAGACGCGACTGGTTTCTCACCTGCCCCCAGCCCAGCCCCACCGGGTTCGGCCGATAGACCGCGGGCGCGGGATCGTCCGGGTCGCTCCGGTCCGGCCCGCCAAAGGCGGTGTCGTAGGAAAACCGCATCTTCGTGAAGGGATGCGGCTCGGTCGCGGTGACCACCGGCCCCACCACGCGCCATTCCCGCGCGCCGATCACATCCAGCGTCTTGGACCAGTCCCCCACCCGGATGCCGACCCGCACCCCCTGCACCGGCCGCCCCCCGGGGGCATGGGCGGACCCGTTCACGATCACGTCGCAGCGCGCCTTGCGAAACGCGAAATCGGTTTCCCACAGCGGCGCGGAAAACCCCGGCGCGCCGGTATATTCGTCGGCCATCACCAGCGGGCGCTGGTCTTCGGCAATGGGGGGCACCTCGCCCGTATCGGGAAAGTCGAACGTGCCCTTGACCACCAGAACCAGATGCTCCCGCCCCGCCTTGTCCATGCCCTGGGTAAAGGCCGGGACGAAACGGGTCTGGTTCAGGATCTCCATGGCCTTGCCTCAATCGAACGCGTAGGCGAACCCCTCCGCGCTGCCGGTCACCGTCACCCGCGCCAGCGTGGAGCCGTCCAGCGTGCGGTTCAGGATCTGGCGGCTCAGTTCCGGCAACAGCGTGTTGGTCAGGATCGCGTCGATCATCCGCCCGCCCGACTCGATCTCGATGCAGCGCGCCTTGATCAGGTCCATGGTCCCTTCGCCGATCACCAGGTCCGCGTCATGGCCCTTGCGCAGCCGTTTCGCGATGGATTTCAGCTTGAACCCCGCGATCAGTTCCAGCGCCGCATCCGACAGCGGGTAATAGGGGATCGTCACCAGCCGCCCCAGCAGCGCGGGCGGAAACACCCGCAGAAGCGGCGCGCGCAGCGCGGCGGTCAGATCGTCCAGATCGGCATGCACCTTGCCGTCCTCGGTCATCGCCATGATCTCGTCCGTGCCGACATTCGACGTCAGCAGGATCAGCGTGTTCTTGAAGTCGATCCGCCGCCCCTCGCTGTCATCCATCATCCCCTTGTCGAAGACCTGGAAAAAGACCTCGTGGATATCGGCATGCGCCTTTTCCACCTCGTCGAACAGCACCACCGAATAGGGCCGGCGGCGCACCGCCTCGGTCAGCACGCCGCCCTTGCCATAGCCGACATACCCGGGCGGCGCGCCCTTCAGGGTAGAGACCGTATGCGCCTCCTGGAACTCGCTCATGTTGAAGGACAGAAGGTTCTGTTCCCCGCCATAAAGCGCATCCGCCAGCGCCAGCGCCGTCTCGGTCTTGCCCACCCCCGACGGCCCGCACAGCAGGAAGACCCCGATCGGCTTGTCGGTCGCGGCAAGCCCCGCATAGGCGGTCTGGATGCGGTTCGAGATCATCGCCATCGCATGATCCTGCCCCACCACCCGCTGGCCCAGGATCTCGGGCAGGTGGATCGCGCGCTCGGTCTGGCTGGCGACCATCCGGCCCGTGGGAATGCCGGTCCAGTCCTGCACGACGCTGGCCACCGCGTTGCGGTCGACGGATGGCAGGATCAGCGGACTCTCGCCCTGCTGCTCGGCCAGTTCCGCCATCTTCGCCTTCAGCATCGCCAGCCTTTCGGCACGCTCCGCCTCGGTCATCGCGGGCGGCGGCGGCGGGGCGACCGCGTCCGGCGGCGCGGCGTCTTCCCCGGCTTCGGGGGCGGCCGCTTCCGGTGCCATGTGGCCCACCGCCCCGGTCTCGTCCAGCGCCGCGCCGCCGCCGCGCAACTCCGCGCGCAGGTCCAGAACCTCGTCCACCAGCGCCTTTTCCGCCTCCCAGCGCGCATTCGCGGCGGCAAACGCGGCCTCGGCCTCGGCCAGCGCGGCAAGGATGCCCTTCATCCGCTTCTCTGTGTCGATGCCGATGGCCGCCTCGCGCTCGGCGATGCCCTGCTCGATCCTCAGCGCGGCAAGACGGCGGTCGATATCCTCGACCGCAGCGGGGGTGGCGTGCTGCGAGACGGCGACGCGCGCGCAGGCGGTATCCAGCAGGCTGATCGCCTTGTCGGGCAATTGCCGGGCGGGAATGTAGCGATGCGACAACTGCACGCTCGCCTCCAGCGCCTCGTCCAGGATCTCGACCTTGTGGTGACGCTCCAGCACCCCCGCGACGCCCCGGCACATCCGCACCGCCGCCTCTTCCGAGGGTTCGGCCACGTTGACCACCTGGAAGCGGCGGGTAAAGGCCGGGTCGGGCTCGATATATTGCTTGTATTCCGACCATGTGGTGGCCGCGACCGTGCGCAACTCGCCCCGCGCCAAGGGTGGCTTCAGCAGGTTCGCGGCATCCCCCGTCCCGGCCGCCCCCCCCGCCCCGATCAGCGTATGCGCCTCGTCGATGAACAGGATGATCGGCACGTCGGAACTGTGGACCTCCTCGATCACCGCGCGCAGCCGCTTCTCGAACTCGCCCTTCACCGAGGCGCCCGCCTTCATCAGCCCCACATCCAGCAGGTGCAGTTGCACGCCCTTCAGGCTGGGCGGCACATCGCCCTTGGCCAGCCGCTGGGCAAAACCCTCGACCACCGCGGTCTTGCCCACGCCCGCCTCGCCGGTCAGGATCGGGTTGTTCTGGCGCCGCCGCATCAGGATGTCGATGATCTGGCGGATCTCCATGTCGCGGCCCACCACCGGGTCGATCCGGCCCGCCCTGGCCCGTTCCGTCAGGTTGGTGGAGAACTGCGCCAGCGCCGATTGCCCGCCCGGCGCGGCTTTCTTCGCCGCCGCCTGTTCCGGCCCCGCCCCCATCCCCTCGACCGAGTCGGGCAGCAGCGCATCAAGCTGCCCGCCCATGTCGCGCGGGTCGATCCGGTCGAATTCCAGGCTGATCTTGTAAAGCAGCGCCTCGATCACCGGCGTGTTCAGGCCCGCCAGCAGCAGATAGGCCGAGCGCACCGCCTCGTCGCCATATTCCAGCTGGCCCAGGCTCCACGCCTCCTGGATCGCGCGAAAGATATGGTCGGAAAATTCCTCGACCGCGCCCGCGCCATGCGGCAGCGCATCCATCGCGCGGGTGATGTCGGCCTCCAGCCGGGCGAAATCGACGCCCGCAGAGCGCAAAAGGATCTCGAAATCGGACTTCGGCGACCGCACAAGCTCCGCAACGAAATGCACAAGCTCGACATACGGATTTCCCCGCGCCTTGGCCGCCTGCGCCGCGGCCGAAAACGCCTTCAGGCAGACCGGGTTCAGCTTGCCGACAAGTTCCTTGCGCTTGATGGTCTCCTGGCTGCCGCGTTGGGCCATGGCTGCCTCCCCCTGACATCCTGCCGGTCGGCGCGGGCACGCGCAAAGGTTCCGGCCGCCCGGCTCGCGTGCTAGTCTACGCCCGAAACCCGCCACGGCGACAGGATTTTTCGCGCCCGGCGTGCAGAGCGAGGCCCGCCATGAAGGACCCTTTGCCCTCGGACATCTTCCACCGGGGCCAGGTGCTGAACAACACCTACGACATCGAGGGCGTGCTGGGCCGCGGCGGCACCGGCGAGGTCTATCTGGCGCGCAACCAGATCTCGGGCCGGCAGGTGGCGATCAAGGCGCTGTCGGCGCGGTTCTCGGGCAATGTCGACTATATCGAGCTGATGAAGCGCGAGGAGGAGATGCGCAACATCCACCATGATGCGGTGGTGCGCTATACCGAATGCTCGCGCTCCGACCAGGGCCATGTCTTCCTGGTGATGGACTATATCGACGGCCCGTCGATGAATGACGAGATGCTGGCCCGGCGGCTGGACGACCGCGACCTGATGGTGATCGCCCATCGCGTCGCCAGCGGTCTGGTCGCGACCCATGTCCGCGGCGTGGTGCATCGCGACCTGTCGCCCGACAACATCATCCTGCGCGGCGGCGACCCGGACAAGGCCACGATCATAGATTTCGGCATCGCCAAGGACATGGCCGCGGGCGCGCGCACCATCGTCGGCAACCAGTTCGCGGGCAAATACGAATATGCCGCCCCCGAACAGGTCGAGGGCCGGGCCGAGCCGCGCTCGGATCTCTACGCGCTCGGCGCCTCGCTTCTGGCCGCGTGGCGGGGCGAGGTGCCCTTCCCCGGCACCACGCCCGGCGAGATCGTGCGCCGCAAGCAGGCCCCGCTGGATACCGAGGGCGTGCCCGAACCGCTCAAGGGGCTGATCGACACGCTGACCGCCCCCGACCCGGCCGCCCGGCCCGCCGATGCCGCCGCCGTGGTCGCCCGGATCGAGGCCGCGCTGAAGCCGCATACCCGCCACGCCGAACCCGCGCCCGCGGCGCGGCGCGGCCGGGCGTGGCTTGCCCTGCCCGCGTTGGCGGCCCTTGGCATGCTTGCGGCCTGGGCGCTGGGGCTGTTCGACCCGCTCTTGCGCCAGAAGCTTCCCGTCGCCTCGCCCTATCGGCTGGCGGCCGCGCATGATCCGGGCGTGCCAGGCCGGATCGCGGGCAACGCCCCGGACGAAGCCGCCGCCGCGGCCCTTGTCGCCGCCTTTGCACAGGCCACGGGGCAGCCGCCTGCCGAAACCGCGCTGGTGCTGGCCAGCGGGCTGCCACGGGCGGACTGGACCGCTCAGGCGGGCGCGCTGATCGCGGAACTGGCCGCGCTGGACCGCTGGGAACTCGCGCTGTCCGGCCTGTCGGGCGAGGTCACGGGGCTGGCCCCCGATGCCCCCGCGCGCGAGGCGCTGCGCACCCGGCTCGACGCCTGGTCCGCCGACAGCGGCATCGCGCTGCGCACCACCATCGCCGCAGGCCCCGAAAGGCTGGACGCCGCACGGGTGCAGGCGGTGCTGGACCGGCTGGCCACCTGCGGCCGGCTCGACCAGCAGACCCCCGACGACGCCACCTATCCGCTTGGCGCCAGCATCGTCATCACCGGCGACATCGCCACGCCCGAGGACAAGCCCGCCATCGAGGCCGCCCTTGCCCCCCTGATCGGCGACCGGACGGCGCAGGTCGAAACCAGGACGCTCAACCGCGATCTCTGCGCGATCCGCGCGGTCCTGCCGCCGATGGGCGGCGGGACGCTGTCGATCTGGCTGGGCGATGGCGAAAGCGGCGCGGCGAACCTGACCGGCATCTACCGCGTCGGCCAGAACCCCGTGGCCGAGGTGCTGGCGCCCGCCAGCCTTTCGCAGGGCTCGCTCTGGGTCATGGTCGTGGACAATACCGGCAAGGTCTTTCACGTCCTGCCCCAGATCAACAGCACCGAACACGCCCTGGACCAGATCGGCCGGGTCGAGGGCGGCCTGCGCCGGATCCGGGTGCTGCACTCGATCGAGGAGTTCCGCGCCGATCCCGGCCTGCTGGCCTTTCGCATCACCGATGGCGATTTCGGCAAGTCCGAGATCGTCGCGATCCTGTCGCGCAGCCCGCTTTTCGACCTCCGCCGCCCGCGCGACGAAAGCGTGACCTCGGTCGCCGAGGCGCTGGCCGAAACCCTGCAAGGGCGCGAGGGCGAGGTGCTGGGCGTGGCGTCGCGGATCATTGACGCTCGTCAATAAACGCTCACGATCATTGCCAGAATCGCAACCATCTGAAATGATTCCCCTGTCATTCGACATGAAGGACGGGGGCGTTGGTCAACCTTGACGTGTTTCTCGCCCCGCTTGACGGGGACAATCCGTCCGGGACCGAGCTGCGGAGCGACCCCCGGTTCCAGGCGATCGAGCGTCTGATCGAGCCCGCGTCCCGCGAGGCCCGGACCGAGGCGCCCGGCGCAGTTCCGTCCCCCGTGTCGCCCGTGGACTGGTCCGAGGTGCTGAGCGCGGCGGCCGATCTGGCAGGCGCGGGACGCGATCTGCGGCTTCTGGTGATCGTCGCCCGCGCCCTGTCGAACGAAGGCGGCATCGACCCGGCCCGGGGCTATGTCGGCTATGCGGGGCTGGCGCAAGGCGCCGGGATGATCGCGGCCGGTATCGCCGCCTTCTGGGACAGCATCCACCCCGAACTGCGCCCCGGCCCGACCCCGCGCGAGGCCGGGCTGCGGCGGATCAACGCCCTGATGCAACTGGAAAATGCCGAAAACGGGCTGCTCGGCGATCTGGAAATGAACGCGGTGATCGACGCCCGCGGCATGGGCCTTGTCACCGGCGCCGACCTTGCCGCCGGGCAGCTTTCCGACAACGAGGTGCTGCGCGAATCCCCCTCGGGGCTTGGCCAGAAGGAACAGGCGCAGATCCTCGAAACCCATGCCGCGCGCCGCGCGCGGGTCGAGGCGGCGACGCGCGCATTGGCGATCGAGAGCCCCGAGATCTTCGCCGCGCTGTCCCACAGCCGCGCCGCCGCGCGCGCCGCGCTCGATGCGCTGGCCGCCGCGGTGAACGACCGGCTCGGCCTCGGCCCGGGCGAGGCGCTGCGCTTCGCCGCCCTCGACCGCTTTCTCGACCGGGTGGGCGCCACGCTCGCCGCCGCCGCCGCCCATGCCGAGGCCCGGACCGCACCCGCCAGCGCCGATCCCGCCCCTGCCCCCGATGCCCCGGCGGCGCCCGACACCCCCGCCCCCGCCCCCACAGCCCCGCGCGGCAGCATGAACGGCTTCCAGATCAATTCCCGCGAGGATGTCGAACGCGCGCTCGACCTCATCATCGCCTTCTACGAACGCACCGAACCTTCCAGCCCCATCCCCCATCTGGCGCGGCGCCTGCGGCGCATGGTGCCGATGGATTTCATGGAGCTGATGGAAGAGGTCGCCCCCGGCGGGCTCAAGGATTTCCGCGCCATGGCAGGCGTGCCCGAGGGCAGCAGGAAATAGACGAGGACACGGCAGAACAGGGGTCAGGACATGGCAGAGAGCAAGCAGAAGGTGATCGAGCGAAACCGCGCCCCAAGGGTGCAGATCGCCTATGAGGTCGAGCATTACGGCAGCCCCACCACCATCGAACTGCCCTTCGTGATGGGGGTGATGGCCGACCTCGCCGGGGCCTCGGAAACCCCCGAGGCAAAGAAATCGGTGAACGACCGCACCTTCGTCGAAACCGATGCCGGCCGCTTCAACAAGTTCATGGAGGCGCTCGGCCCCCGCGTGAAGGCGCGCGTGCCCAACAAGCTGCCCGCCAGGGAGGGCGCCGAGGCCGACGAGGAAATCTTCGTCGACCTGACCTTCACCACCATGGGCGATTTCGCCCCCGACAAGGTGGCCGAACAGATCCCGCCGCTGGCGGAACTTCTCAAGATGCGCAAGCAGCTTGAGGAATTGCTCAGCTACATGGACGGCAAGATCGACGCCGAAAAGCGCATCGCGCAACTGCTTCAGAACGAGCCCCTGCTCGCGCAGGCCGCCGAACAGGCCATGAAGGCCACCAGGGAGGAGGGTTGAGCCATGGCCGATCCGCAGGAACAGAAGGCCGCAGGCGCCGCCGCCGAGGCCGAGGCGCTCGATCTCGGCGAATTCTCGGCGCTGCTGGAAAAGGATTTCCGGATCAAGGAAAGCGATGCCGACAAGCTCAAGGCGCTGGTCTCGAACCTTGCCCTTGCCGCGACCGAAAAGGCCGGCACCGCCACGATTTCGGGCAATGCGGTCAAGTCGATCAAGTCGCTGATCGCGGGCATCGACAGCCTGCTGACCGCCCAGATGAACGAGGTGATGCACTGCGCCGAGCTGCGCGAGCTCGAAGGCACCTGGCGCGGGCTGCATTACCTGGTGAACAACACCGAAACCGACCAGAAGCTGAAGATCCGCGTCCTGAACATCAAGAAGGACGAACTGGCCGACGTGCTGGAGGATTACGAGGGCCAGATGTGGGACCAGTCCCCGGTCTTCAAGAAGCTCTACACCGAGGAATACTCGATGTTCGGCGGCGAGCCCTTCGGCGCGATCATCGGCGCCTACGAGTTCTCGCACCGGCCCAAGGACGTGACGCTGTTGCGCAACCTCTCGGGCATCGCCGCCTCGGCGCATGCACCCTTCATCGCGGCGGCCGCGCCGCAACTGTTCCGCATGGAAAGCTGGCAGGAACTGCCCAACCCGCAGGATCTCTCGCAGATCGTGTCCTCGCCCGATTACGCAAGCTGGCAAAGCCTGCGCGAATCCGAGGATGCCCGCTATATCGGCCTGACCATGCCGCGCGTGCTGGCGCGGCTGCCCTACGGGGCGGAAACCGTGCCGGTCAAGGGCTTCGCCTTCGAGGAACAGATCGACGGCAAGCACGATCACTACGTCTGGATGAACGCGGCCTTCGCGATGGGCGTGAACATCAACCGCAGCCACAAGATGTATGGCTGGGGCTCGCAGATCCGCGGCGTGGAATCGGGAGGCACGGTCATCAACCTGCCGGTCCACACCTTCCCCACCGATGACGGCTCGGTGGCGATGAAATGCCCCACCGAGATCGCCATCGACGACCGGCGCGAGGCGGAACTGGCCAAGCTGGGGCTGATGCCGATCCTGCACCGCAAGAACACCGATGTCGCCGCCTTCATCGGCGCGCATACGTTGCAGGACGACGAGGCGCGGGCGGGCAGACTGGTCGATCCCGCCGCCCAGGCCAATGAACGGCTCTCGGCCAACCTGCCCTACCTGCTGCCGGTCTGCCGTTTCGCGCATTACCTCAAGGCCATCGCGCGCGACAAGGTGGGCACGTTCAAGGAACGCTCGGACATGCAGGTGTGGCTGTCCGAATGGATCAACCGCTACGTCCTGGCCAACCCCGCCATGGCCGACGACGCCGCCAAGGCCAAGCGCCCGCTCGCCATGGCCGAGGTCCAGGTCGACAGCGTCGAGGGGCGGCCGGGCTATTACAACGCCCGCTTCTACCTGCGCCCGCATTACCAGCTCGAAGGCATCAACGCGAGCCTGCGCCTTGTCTCCGAACTGCCCTCCGTGAAGTCATGAGTGACCGAAGGACCTTCAACCGGGGAGAGAGACCATGACACTGAACGCCTATATGAAAGTGCCCGATATCGACGGCGAATCGAAAAGCGCCGACCACGAGAAAGAGATCGACCTCTACGACCTGCACTGGCTGATGCAGCAGGAATCCCATGCCCAGGTCGGATCGGGGCGCACCCGCGGCCGGGCGCAGATCAACCCGCTCATGGTCAGGAAGTGGTATGACGCCTCCTCGCCCTATCTTGCGCTGGCCTGCATGCAGGGCAAGTCCTTCCCAGAGGTCGTCATCATGGTGCGCAAGGATTCGGGCGATGCGCATCTGGACTATCTCCAGATCACGCTGACCAATACCACCATCTCGAAATACGAGATCGTCGGCGAATACGAGAACACCAAGGCGATCAGCGAACTGGTCGGGCTCGCCGCCGAAAAGGTCAAGGTCAAGTACATCATCCAGGCCGACGACCATTCGGCCGGCGACGAGCACGAGATCGAATACGACATCGCCGCGGGCCGGTGACGCCGCGAAAGGGCACCGATGATGGCTGACCCGGGCCCCAGCGCCAGAACCGAACTGGTGCAGCCCTCCCTCTGGGACCGGCTGCGCGACGACCTGCCCGGGCTTGTCGCCGAGACCGACGCGCTGGCCGCCGACCTGGCCCAGGCGCTGGGGGCGGAGCGGGTGCAGGCGCTGGCCTCGGGCGGCCCCCGCGCGATCGAGCGCGAACCCGGGCTGGACGAGGCCACCCGCAAGCGGCTGATGCAACTGGCCGACAGCCTCGCCCGGCGCCGACGGCTGGAGGACCGCGGCATCGTCGTCACGGCGGATGTGCTGCGCGAGGCGGTGCGCCGCGACATCGAGGCGCTGTTCAATATCGAGCGGCTCCAGGCCCGCTTCCTGCTGACCGACCGCGAACGGGCCGGACAGGACAGCCCCGGCGACCTGCTGGCCGATTTCCCCGAGGTCCGAAGCTCGGTCGTGAATTTCGGCGTCCCGGCCTTTGCCGGGCACACGGGCAGCGATTTCGACACCGAGACGCTGGCCCGCGAATTGCGCACGCTGTTGCAGGTGTTCGAACCCCGTCTGCGGCGCGACAGCGTCAAGGTGCAGGTCCGCACCGGCCAGAAGACCGGCCTGCGCGTCGATATCGACGGCATGCTGATGCTGGCCCCGGTGCCCGAACGGCTGCGGCTGTCAACGACCATCGACCTCGATAACGGGCAGGCCCTGACAACGGTCGAGGTGCTGTGATGGACCGGGCGTTCCTGACCTATTACGAGGAGGAACTGACCCATATCCGCGGGCTGGCGGCCGAATTCGCGGCGCTGCACCCCACCGTCGCGCGCAATCTCGCGCTCGATTCCGTGCCCTGCCCCGATCCCTATGTCGAACGCCTGCTCGAAGGCGTCGCCTTCCTCGCCGCGCGCACCCGCCTCAAGGTCGATGCCGAGGCCAGTCGCCATGTCCGCAACCTGCTGGACGCGCTTTACCCCGACCTTGCCGCGCCCGCCCCCGCGATGGGCATGGCCGTCCTGCGCCCCGGCCCGCAGGTGGACGGCATGGCGGGCGGCCATACCGTCCGGCGCAGCACCCGGCTGGTGGCGGGCCTGCGCGAGGGGCTGTCGACGCGCGCGACCTATGCCACCGCGCAGGACGTAACGCTCTGGCCGGTGCGGATCGCGGCGGCGGGCTATCTTCAGGACGTGGGCGCGCTGCGTGCCGCGGGGCTGTCGGGCGCACTGGCCGCGGGGGCCGAGGCCGGGCTTCGGCTGGTGCTGGAACCCTCCGGGCCGACGCCGCTGGCCGGGCTGACGCTCGACCGGCTCGACCTGTTCCTTGGCGGGCGGGGCAATGGCGGCGCGCTGTTCGACGCGATCTTCGGCTGGGGCCACCGGGTGCTGGCCCGGCCCATGGGCGGCAGTTTCCGCAAGGCCGCCCCGCCCGACCTGGTCGGCATCCCCGATGCCGAGGCGCTTCTGCCCCGCGTCCGCCCCGCCTTCGAGGGGTATCGGCTGGTCCGCGAATATTTCCTGCTGCCCGAGCGGTTCCATTACGCCCGCCTCGACGGTCTGAACCCGGTCCTGCGCGACAGTTCCGCGGGCGTCGAGATCGTGATCCTGCTCGACCGCCCCCGCCCCGAGCTTGCCCCCGTCAGTGCCGAGGATTTCCGCCTGTTCGCGACGCCGCTGGTCAATCTGTTCGAAAAGGAATGCAACATCGTCGAGATCGACCCGCGGCGGGCCGATCACGTCGTCCATGCCGACCGCACGCGCCCGCGCGATTTCGAGATCTACCGCATCCTGCGCGTCGAGGATGCCGACCGCGAGGGGCAATCGGCACGCATCATGCCGCTTTACGCCGTCGAACAGAACCGCGGCGCCACCGGACAGGTCTATGCCGTCGAACGCCGCCGCCGCCGCCCCGGCGAGGATGAGCTTCGCCGCGGCCAGACCCGCACCAGCTATCCCGGCGACGACCTGTTCCTTGCCCTCTCGCACCCGCCCGGCGCCGATCCCGCGACGCTGGCCCGACGGCTCGACATCCGCGCGCTGGTCACCAACCGCGACCTGCCCATCCTCGACGACAGCCCCACCCTGACGCTGGAAACCGGCGATCCAGTGGCGGGTGTCACCCTGATCGGCGCGATCCGCCGCCCGCGCCCCTCGCTCGCCGCCAGCCTGCCGCAGGGCACCGGCGGCACCGCCGATCTCGACGCCCTGACCTGGCGCTGGATCGCGCAGCTGTCGCTTGACCACCTGTCGCTTGCGGGCGAGGGCTCGGACGCCGAACCGCTGCGCGCCATGCTCGATCTTTACGCCGATCGCGGCGATCCCGCCCTTGCCCGGCATGCGCGCGCGATCCAGCGGGTGCGCTCCGCCCCGGTGATGGCGCGGCTGGCCCTGCCCGGCCCCACCTGTTTCGGCCATGGCACCGAGATCGTCCTGGACACCGACGAAACCGTTCTTTCGGGTGCGTCCACACTGCTGCTCGGCGCGCTTCTGAACCGGCTCTTTGGCCGCTATGCTGCGATCAATTCCTTCGTGCGCACGCGCACGCGGCTCATGCAACGCCAGGAGGAGGTGACATGGCCGATGACGCCCGGCCACCGCGCCCCGATCTGAGCGGGGCCTTGCCCCCGGGGCTCGACCCGGCCGAAACCGGGTTCTTCCAGCTGTTGCGCCTGCTCGAAACCGATGCGCAGCGTTTCGGCCGCAGCGGCGGCCCCGAGGTCGAGCCGGTGCGCCTGGGCCAGAACCTGCGGCTGGGTTTCGCCACGCGCGATGTCGAGGGCGTCACCCCCGGCACCCCGCCGCGCGTCGAGGTCAACGTGCTGGGCCTGATGGGTCCCGAAGGCCCGATGCCCCTGCACCTGACGCGCTGGGTGATGGCGCGGCTTTCCAACCGCTGGTTCGCGGGCGGGCGTGACGGGGCCAGCGCCGACACCGCCTTTCTCGATTTCTGCAACATCCTGCAACACCGGATGATCGCGCTTTACTGGCGCGCCTGGGCCGAAACGCGCCCCGAGGTGCAGATCGCCCATGGCACCGGCGGGCGCACTGCCGCGCTGATGCGGGCGCTGGCCGGGCTTGGCCTGCCGGGGGTCGGCGCGGACGGGCCGGGGGCCGACCGGATGGCGCTGCGCCATGCCACCTCGCTTTCCGGCCAGGTGCGCGGGGTCGAGCGGTTGACCCGCTTCCTGTCGGACGTGATCGGCGCGCCGGTCGCCCTGCGCGAGTTTGTCGGCGTCTGGACCGACATTCCCGCGCCGCTGCAAACCCGGCTTGGCCGCGCCCATGCCGGGCTTGGCACCGGCGCGGTGGCAGGCGCGCGGACCTATGCGCGCCATGCGCGGGTCGAGATCGTGGTCGGCCCCCTGTCCCGCCCCCGCTACGAAGCCTTCATGGCCGATGGCCCCGCGCGACAGGCGCTGCGCCGCGCGGTCCTGTTCGCGCTGGGCCATGGCATCGACGCCGATCTGCGGCTGGTGCTGGCCGCCGACGCGGTGCCGCCCGCGCAGCTTGGCGCCGTGCGCCTGGGCCGCACCGCATGGCTTGGCCCCCGCGCCCGCCGCGATGCCGACGACCTGCGGCTGGCGCGCATCACCGCCCCGGGCCGGAGGGTGGCGGCATGACGCTGACGCTGATCCTCGAACACGGCCCCCACCCGCAGGCCGAAACCCGCCGCAGCCTTGAGGACGGCGAGTTGACCATCGGCCGCGATGCCAGCGCCGACTGGCGGATCGACGATCCCGACCGCTTCGTGTCGCGCCAGCATTGCGCCATCCATGGCGAGGCGGGCCGGTTCATCGTCACCGACACATCCTCGGGCGGGCTGTTCGTCGATGGCGCGGATCGGCCGCTGGGGCTGGGCAACACCGCCACGCTGGAACACGGGATGCGGCTGCGGCTGGGCGATTACGTCCTGCGCGTCGAGCTTGGCGCCGCCGCGCGGCCCGACCCCGTTCAACCCGCCAAGGCCCGCGACCCCTTCGCCTTCGATTTCGGCGAGGCGCCCCCTTACGACCCGCCGCCCGAGCGCCCGGCCAACCTGCCGCCCAGCTTCCGCGGCGCGATGCGCTCGGGCGATTTCACCGAACCCGAGCCCGCGCAGAAGGGGCCGGGCTTCCAGTTCGACGACCCGTTCACGCTGGAGCCCGCCGCGCCCCGCCGCCCGCCGGACCCCGCGCCGCCCCCGGCAGGCGGCTATTTCGACACCGCCTCCCAGCGCCCCCCGCCCGAACCGCCCGCAGCAGCCCCCTCCGCCCCAGACTGGCGCATCGCGCCCCAACCCGCCCCGACCGACGCCGCCCTGCGCGCCGCCTTCTACCGCGGTCTCGGCATCGACCCGCCCCCCGCAGGCGCCGATCCCGAGGCCGAGATGGAGGCCCTCGGCGCGCGCTTCCGGGCGCTGACCGAGGGGCTGATGCAGCTTCTGCGCGCCCGTGCGCAGGAAAAGCAGAATGTCCGCGTGGCCCAGACCGTGATCGGCGCGGCCGAGGTCAACCCGTTGAAATTCCTGCCCACATCGCGCGAGGCCGTCGAGGCGCTGGCGATCGGGCGCGGCCCCGGCTACCTGCCCCCCGACGCCGCCATCGCGGCCTCGTTCCGCGACCTGGCCGACCACCAGATGCGCACCTGGATCGCCGTTCAGGCCGCGCTGCGCCAGATGATCGACCGCTTCGACCCCGCCGCCATCGAACGCGATCTCGAATCCGAGGGCCGGTTGCAGACCTTGCTTGCGGGCGGGCGGGGCGCCAAGCTCTGGCAGCTTTACGAAGAGCGCTATGCCCAGATCGCCCGGTCGGCCGAGGATCGCTTCCTGGGCGAGATCGGGGCCGAGTTCCGCACAGCCTATGAAGACGCAAAGGGGGGGTAGGACCATGACACGGATCGACAGACGGGTATTGCTGGCAGGGACCGGCGCGGCGCTGCTGCTCGCGGGCTGCACCCCCGGGCCGGGGGCGCTGACGGTCAGCGCACAGGGCACGGCCGGAATGAACCCCGGACCCGACGGGGCCGACCGGCCGCTCACGCTCAGCATCCTGCAACTGCGCGGCGCGGCGGCCTTCGACGGGGCGGATTTCTTCGCGCTCCAGACCCCGCAGACCGCCCTTGGCGGCGATCTGGTCAAGGCCGACCAGATCGTGCTGAGCCCGGGCGCCGCGGCAACGCGGGTGATCGGGCTGGAAACCGGGACGGCCGTGATCGGCGTGGTTGCGGGCTATCGCGACCCGGGCGGCAAGGTCTTCCGCGCCAAGATGCCCGCCCCCGCCTCGGGCAATATGGGGCTTGTCGTCAGCGTCGGCCCGGGCGGCATCAGCCTGACATCGGTCTGAGGGCGGCGGAATGGGAGAGGGCAACAGGGTCGTCTGGTCGGAGGGTCTGTTCCTTCGCACCCAGCATTTCCAGCAACAGGACCGCTGGACCGAGGCACTGCTGCGCGGCGCGCTGGGCGCGGCACGCCACCAGAGCTGGGGTTTCGGGCGGCTGGTGCTGGACCGCGCCGCGCTGGGGGCGGGCCGCGTCGGGATCGAGGCGGCCCAGGGCATCCTGCCCGACGGCACGCCCTTTTCGCTGCCCGAAACGATGCCCGCGCCCGAACCGGTGGCCATCGCCGCCGACACGCAAGCCGGGCTGGTGCGCATCGCCGTGCCGCTGGAACGCAGCGGCGCGGCCACGATCGAGCCGCATCATGCCGACCCCGCCGGCGCGCGCTATCGCGGCGCGCTGGTCGAGATCCGCGACACCGTGCTGAACGGCGCCGAGCCCGAGGAGATCGAGATCGCCCATCTGCAACCCCGCCTCCTGCTGCCCGGCCAGGACGAGACGGGCTTTGCCACCCTGCCGATCTGCCGGATCGACGGGCTCAAGGCCGATGGCGCCGTCGCGCTGGACGAGGGCCACCTGCCCCCCGCGCTCATCACCGCCGCCGCGCCCTGGTATGCCCGCTTCGCCCAGGAAATCGCGACCGGTCTGGAACGCATCGCCGAGGCGCATGGCAAGCTTCTGATGGGGGGCAGCGGGGCCTCGGTCGAGAACCTGCTGATCCTGGAACTCGCCAACACCGCGCGGCCCCGGATCGCGCATATGCTGGCCCAGGATCTGTTCCACCCGTCGGAATTCTTCCTCGAACTGGCCGGGCTGGCCGGACGGATGGCCACCTTCGGATCGAATTCGCGCAGCCTGTCCGCGCTGCCCGCCTATGACCACATGGACCCCCAGCCCGCCTTCGAGGCGCTGGCCGACACGCTGCGCTCGCTGATCCTGTCGCTGCGCCATGTCGAGATCCGCGCCCGCCCGCTGGAGGTGCGCAAGCATTCGCGCAATGTCTGGACCGTGCGGCTGGGCAATCCCGAGCTTGTGAACGGCTCGCGCATCGTGGTTCGCGTAGGCTCCGACATGTCCGACGAAAAGCTGCGCCAGATCTTCGTCAACCAGACGACCGTGGGCGCCGCGGACGAGTTCGACACGCTCTGGAAATCGCGGCTGCCCGGCATCCCGCTGAAACCGCTGCATTCGCAACCCCGCGAGATACCCTATGACGGCGACCGGCTCTGCCTGGAGCTGGACCGCCATTCCGACCATTGGGCGCAACTGGCCGACGCCGCGGGCTTCGTGATCGGGGTCTCGGGCGACTTGGCCAGCGAACCCGAAATCGACTGCTACGCGGTCAGCAGGTGAGGCGATGACACGCGACGATCCCTTCGGGCTGGACGACGACGCGGGCCGCACCCGCATCCGCCCCGCGCGCCAGGCCCGCGGCCCCGCCACCATGGCCGCCCGGCCCGGAACGGCGGGCGAACCCGCGCCGCGGGTGCAGCAATTGCGCGCCTCGGCCAACCCGCTGGTGAACGCCTTTGCCGCCCTTCTGGGACTTGCCCCGGAACTGGAACGCGCCATGGCGCCCGAGAACCCCGAAACCCTGCGCGCGCGGCTTCTGGACAACCTGATCCATGCCCGCGACGCGGCGGTGGGCGAGGGCGTGCCGCTCTCGCGCGCCGATCAGGCGGCATGGTTCGTCGCCGCCCTTCTGGACGATGTCGCGCTGAACACCCCCTGGGGCGGGCATTCCGACTGGCCGCGCGAACCGCTTGTCGTCTCGCTCTCGGGCGATGTCGATGCCGGGACGCGGTTCTTCGAGCGGGCCGAGGATCTGCTGCGCTATTCCGAACGCGACCCCGACATGCTGGAACTGGCCTTTCTCTGCCTCGGGCTGGGCTTTCGCGGCAAGCACCGGGTCACCGGCCCCGCGGGCGACGGGGCGCTGGCGCAGATGCGCGGCGCGATGGCCCGCGTGCTGCGCCGCCCCGACGATGCCGACCGGGCGCTGTCGCCGCATTGGCAGGGCGTGGCCGCCGCCGACGAGGCGCCGCGCTTCCGCGTGCCGCTGTGGTCGATCGCGCTGGTCGCGCTGGCGGCGATCACGCTGATCTATGCCGGGCTGTCGATGCGGCTGTCGTCGCGGGGCGAGCAGTTGTTCACGCTGGCCTCGGTCCTGCCCCCGCCCGAACGCGCGGGGATCTACCGGCCCCTGCGCGAAACCGCCGTACCGGAAACCCCGGCGCTGATCGCCGAACCCGTGGTGATGGAACTGCTGCCGCTCTTTGCCGGGGCAGCCCCCCCCGACGCGCTGGGCGCGCTGACCGGGCGCGAGGATGTCTCGCTCGCGATCCTTGCCCTGCAATCCCCCGACCCCGAGCTTTTCCGCTCGGCCCGCGCCGAGATCAACGAGGTCTACGCCCCCCTGATCGCCGCCATCGCACAGGTGATCGTCGACAATCTCGACGTGATCGGCGGCGTGCGCGTCGTCGGCCATACCGACAGCGTGCCGGTGCAGCGCACCAACCCCTTCGCCTCGAACCAGGGCCTGTCCGAGGCCCGCGCGCGCACCATCGCCGATCTGCTGATCGCCCGCGGCGTGCCCCCCGGCCTTGTCGCCCATGAGGGCCGCGCCGCCACCCAGCCCATCGCCGACAACGCCACGCGCGAGGGCCGGGCGCGCAACCGCCGGGTGGAAATCCATATCGAGAAGAAGGTCTGATCCATGGGCAGGCTCAAGGCGGTCTTCGGCTTCCTGATCTCGCGGCTCTTCTGGACGCTGATCGGGATCGTGCTGCTCTGCGCACTGATCTGGATCTACGGCCCCCTGATCCGCCTGGGCGAGGCCGCGCCGCTGGCGGGCGAGCTGGCGCGGATCGTCACCATCGGGCTGATCGTGATCTTCTGGCTGGTCTCGCAACTGCTGCGCCAGATCCGCGCCGCCCGCGCCAACCGCGTCTTCGTCACCGAACTGGCCCAGCCGAAAGATGCCCCGCCGCCCGTGCCGGGGGCCGAGAATCTGGCCGAGATGGGCGAGAAGTTCCAGGCCATCCTCGAACGGATGAAACGCTCCAGGCTGGGCGGACGCAAGTTCCTGCGCGACATGCCGTGGTATGTCATCATCGGCCCGCCCGGCACCGGCAAGACCACGGCGCTGCGCCAGTCGGGGCTGAATTTCCCCATCGAACTGGGCGACGACCTGCGCGGCATGGGCGGCACGCGCAATTGCGACTGGTTCTTCACCGAGGACGCGGTGCTGATCGACACCGCGGGCCGCTATACCGAACAGGCCAGCGACCCCGCGACCGACGCCGCCGAATGGCGCGGCTTTCTCGACCTTCTGAAACGCCATCGCGGGCGGCGCGCGCTGAACGGGGTGATCGTCACGCTCTCGGTGCTGGAACTGACCGGCGACGAGGCCGCGCTGCGCGCCCATGGCCGCGAGATCCGCAAACGTCTGGCCGAGCTTTACGACCGGCTCCAGATGCGCCTGCCGGTTTATCTGATGATCACCAAGGCCGACCTGATCCCCGGCTTCGAACCCTTCTTCGCCGATCTGTCCACGCGCGGGCGCGAACAGGTCTGGGGCGCCACCCTGGGCACCGAGGCGCGGGTCGATGGCGTGAGCGTCGCGCGCGAGATGACCGCCCTTGTCGCCGAGATCGAAAAGCGCGTCGTCCCCCGCATCGCCGAGGACCGCCCGCTGGCCACACGGGGCGAGGTCTTCCGCTTTCCCGCCCAGATCGAGGCGCTGACCGGCCCGATGAAGGCGCTGATCGACACCGTCTTCGGCGAAAGCCGCTACGAGGACAGCGCCTGGCTGCGCGGCTTCTACCTGACCTCCGCCACGCAGGAGGGCAGCCCGGTCGATCTGCTGGTCGGCAGCCTTGCCGCACGCTTCGGCCTGCTCGCCACCCGGCCCGAACCGCGGGCGCATCGCGAGACGCGCAGCTATTTCCTGCACGACATGATGGCCCGGCTGATCTTCCCCGAGGCGGGGCTTGGCACCTTCGACCCCCGCGCCGAGGAACGCCGCGCCTGGATCTTCCGCGGCACGCTGGCGGGCGCGGGCCTTGTCACGGTGCTGGCCGCAGCACTTTTCCTGTTCTCCTTCCTGCGCTACTCGGGCGGGATCGCGGACCAGGAGCGGCAATTGACGCTGCTGCAATCGCGGCTGGCGAATGTCGCCGCGCGGCAGGCGCCGACCGAACCGCTGGACCTGGAACTGGCGCTCGACGCGGTGGACGAGGTGGCCGATGCCGAAACCCGCGTGCCGCGCGGGGTGCTGACCGCGCTTGGCCCCTCCGCCGCGGCCGAGATCGACCGCGCCCAGCGCATCGCCTATGAACGCGCGCTGCGCAACGTCCTGGAACCGCGCATGGTCGCGCTGCTCGAAGCGACAATGTGGAAGAAGGTGCGCGATCCCGATTACACGCTGGGCGCGCTCAAGGTCTACCAGATGATGACCGGGCTTGCCCCCTACAATACCGAGTTCGCCCGCGCCTGGTGGCAGCAAGCGCTGCCCGCCGAGGCGCCGCTGGACCCCTTCCCCACCAACATCGCGCGGACCTATCAGCTTGACGCGCTGGACCGCATGGCCGGCGAGGAGGACCGGATCGCCCCCGATCCCGCGCTGATCTCCGCCGCGCTGGAAAGCGTCTGCACCATCCCGCTGGCCACCCGCGCCTATCGCGCGCTGATGGAGGCGCCCGAGGTCGCGGGCCTGCCCGACTGGATCCCGGCCGAACATGCCGGCCCCAACGGCGCGCGTGTCTTCACCCGGCTGTCGGAACGCACGCTGCGCATCGGCCTGCCCGGCGCCTTCACCTATCGGGGTTTTCACGAGGCGGTGCTGCCGCTGGTCCCCGAGGCCGCGGCGCAGGCCGCACTTGACCGGGCGGTGTTCGCGGGCGGCTGCCCGGAAAGCGCGGGCGCCTCGGTCGCCACGCTGGAGGGCGATATCCTCAAGCTCTACTACGAGGATTTCATCGCCACCTGGGACGAGGTGCTGCGCGACCTGCGGCTTGCGCCGATCACCGATCTGGCCGTCGCGCGCAACAATCTCAGGGATCTCTCCAGCGCCGACAGCGCGCTCAGGCGGCTGCTGCGCGCCATCGTGGCCGAAACCTACCTGACCCGGCCGCCCGAACCGGGGGCCGCCATGCCCGCGGGCGCGATGCGGGTTGCGGAAAAGACGCTGGGCAAGGTCGGGCGGCTGGCCTCGAAAACCGTCAAGACCGTCTCCGAGATTGCCGCCCTCGCCCCCGACGCGCCGCCGCCCGGCACGCCGGTTGCCGACCATTTCACCCCGATCCGCGGCACCATCGAGGAACTCGCGGGCCAGCCCCCCAGCCTCGACCCCGCCATCGCCGCGCTGAGCGCGCTATCGAACGAATTGCAGACCGTCGCCGCCAGCCCCGACCCCGAGGCCGCGCTGCTGGCCCGCGGCGGGCTGCCGCAACTGACCGGCGCCATCGCCAACGAGGCCGCGATCCTGCCCGACCCGGTGGACGACTGGATCGCCGGGATCGCGGGCGATGCCATCGCCGTCACCCGCGACGCGGTGCTGGCGCAACTCAACGCGCGCTGGCGGGCGGATGTGCTGTCCTTCTGCCGCGCCGCCACCGCCGGGCGCTACCCGTTCGACAGCGCCAGCCGGATCGACGTCAACATCGCCGATTTCGCCCGCCTGTTCGGCCCCGGCGGGCTGATCGACAGCTTCACCACCACGCATCTGGCCGCCTATGTCGACAGCACCGCCCGGCCCTGGCGCTGGCGGGCGGATTTCGGGCTGACCGATGACCGTCTCGTGCCGTTCGAGCGCGCCCGCGCGATCCGCGACGGGCTGTTTCCCGGCGGCGCGGGGCCGGTCATCGCCTTTTCGCTGGAACCCAAGGATCTCTCGGCCAATGCCTCGCGCGTGACGCTGAACGTGGACGGGCAGGTGCTGGCCTATTTCAACGCGGCCGCACGCCCGATGCCGATGACCTGGCCCGGGCCGGACGGCACCAACCTGGTCTCGCTCTCCTTCACGCCGGTCGACGGCTCGTCCGAGGTGATCACCTCGGAAACCGGGGCCTGGGCGTTCCTGCGGCTTTTGCGCTCCAACAGCCTGCAACCGACCGAGTTGCCGGAACTGTTCCGCCTGACGCTGGGCCGCGGCGGCTTCTCGGCGCGGTTCGACCTGCGCGCGGGCAGCGTGGACAACCCCTTCGACCTGGGGCTTTTCGGCGGCTTTTCCTGCCCCGACGGATTCTGAGGCATGCCCCCCGCCACCGCGCTGTTCGGCAAGCTGCCCGGGCTGGGCGATTTCGTCGCCCGCGGCCTGCCGCCGGGGCTGCGCGCGCCGCTCGACCGCTGGCTGACCGCCCACCTCGCCCGCCACGCCCGCGCGCCGGATAGCTGGCCCGCGGCGGGGCTCCGGGCCACTCTGATCCTGAACGGGACCAGCCTGACCGCGCTGATCCTGCCCTCGTCCGACCGCGCGGGGCGGGCCTTTCCGCTGGCCTGCTGCCACCTGCCCGGGCTGGACCGCGCGGCGGCCGAACATTGGTGCACCGCCGCCCTGCCCGCCGCCCTTGCCGCCACCGAAGGCATGCTCGACCCCGACGCGCTGATCGCCGCCCTGCCCGCGCCCATCCCCGGCACCGACCCCGCCCCCGGCCTCTGGACCGCCGACAGACCCGGCCTGCCCGACAGCCCGGACGAGGCCCTTGCCCGGATCTTCGGCCCGGTCAGTTCTGGTTGATCTTGCTGCCCTTGATCGTCACGTCGCCGCCCGCCTTGACATTGATCTTGCCAGAGCCGTCCAGCAGGATATCCGTGCCCTTCAGCGTGATCTTGCCGCCGCTTTCCAGCACGAGACTCGCGCCCCCGCATTTCAGCGTGATCTTGTCGCCCGCCTCGACGAACAGGGTCGAGCCGACATTCGCCACCATCGCGCCCCCGACCTTCAGCGACTCGTCGCCCGCCACCTCGGTCCCGCGCGATCCGCCGACCGCAAGCGTCTGGTTGCCGCCCACCGTGGTCGCGTCCGCCCCGCCGATGGTGGTCGTCCGGCCGCCGCCGATGGTCCAGGTATCCGCAGCGCCCACCTGATGCGATTGCGCGCCCCCCACCGTGACCGTGCGCGTGGCGCCCACGGTCTGGGTCTGCGCCCCGCCGACGGTCCGCGTCTCGGACCCGCCCACGGTATCGCTGCGCGCGCCGCCCACCTCGATGCTCTGCGACCCGCCCACTGCCTGGCTGTGGTTCACGCCGATCGTCTCGGACGCGTTCGACCCGACCGAGATCGTCTCGTTCGCCCCCACCGTCAGGCTGCGGTTCGACCCCACGCTTTCGTCGTCATTCACCCCGATCCTGACCACGCGGTTGTTGCCCACGCTTGTCGACTTGTCGTTGCCCACCGATTCCGTGCGGTCATGGCCCACGCTTTGCGTCGCGTCATGGCCCACATCCTCGACCCAGTCATGGCCGATGGTGCGCGTCTCGTCGTTCTTGACCAGTTCGGTATGGTCCTTCTCGGCCTGGAAATAGACCTCCTCGGACCCTTTCCGGTCCTCGAAGCGCAGCTCGTTCCAGCCCCCCCCGCCGGGCGAGGACATCGACTTCCAGCCCGATTGCGTCTCGTTGCCGGGCAGCCCATAGGGCGGCATCTGCTCGGCATTGTAGACCCGGCCCGTGATCAGCGGCCGGTCCGGGTCGCCCTCCAGGAAATCGACGATCACCTCCTGCCCGATCCGCGGGATCTGGATGAAGCCCCAGCCCGCCCCCGCCCAGGCGGAACTGACCCGCACGAAACAGGACGAATTCTCGTCGCGCCCGCCCAGCCGGTCCCAGTGGAACTGCACCTTCACCCGCGAATACTTGTCGGTGAAGATCTCGGCCCCCGCAGGCCCCACCACGGTCGCGGTCTGCGGCCCCTTCATCACCGGCCAGCGGGCGCGCCGCTCGGGCCGGAAGGGCAGCGCGACGGGCGCCAGCACCAGCCGCGCCTCATAGCCCTGCGGCAGACGCTCGGTGCGCTGGCCGGAGCGATACTGTTCCTCGCGCAGCGTGTATTCGGCCCGCAGGATCATGTAGGCGTCATTCTCGGCCTCGCGCGGGAACCCCGTCAGCTTGAACTTCGCCCCCGACTTGAGCGCGGGCGCGGTCGTTGTCGCCTCGGCCCGGCGGGCGGGCGCCTGCACTTCCTCCAGCCTGATGCGGCTGCGCCTGTCGCCCGCCGACACCTGCACATAGCCGCCCGGGTAGTGATACCGCTCGCCATCGTCGATCTCGTGCCCGCGCGGGTCGTCGGCCCGGGTGGCCAGATCGGCAGAGGGTTTCTCGAAATCGTAATCGGTCTGGACATATTTCCCCGTCACGACCGAGGTGCAGGGCTGCCAGCGGGTGATGTAGTCGCCATCGTGAAAGCTGACGAAGGCATCGGGCTCGAACGCCACCTCCTCCAGCCCCCCCGCCGCCTTCAGGCTTGCATTGGCATCGCTCAGGATCAGCCGGTGGCCGCCTTCCTCATGCTCGAAGAAATGGAATATCCCCTCGTCTTCCAGCAGGCGCTGGACGAAGTCGAGATCGCTCTCGCCATATTGCACGCAATATTCCCGCGGCGCATAGCTGCCCTGAAGCCGCTTTTCAAAGGACGCGGACGGGTAGGCCCCGAACACCTCCTCGACGATCTCGACCACGCTCATGTTCTGAAAGATGCGGTTGTCGCTGCGATTGCCCAGGAACCACAGCCAGGGCCGCAGCACGACCTCGTACAGCGCGAAACCGTCCTGCATCCGGTCCATCCGGAACCCGGCGGCCAGCCCGTGGAACCAGCGCGGTTCCTCGCCCTGCCCGCCGACCCGCACCGCGAATGGACGCCCCAGCAGATCGGCCGCCGCGACCTCCATATCCGGGCTGATCAGCCCAACGCGGTAAAGGAACGGGGCCGAGATCTCGTCCTGCCCCTCCAGATAGGCAAAGCGCAGGATATCCTCGTCCAGCGGCGTCCTGACGGCGAAATGGCGGTCCTCGAACATGGCTCCTGCCCCCCTCTGGCGACCCGTCGGGGCCAGTATAGCGCGGGCGGGCGGCCTTGGGCGGGTTTTCGGCGCCGCGCTACAGCGTCGTCGGACAGCTCAGCCCGCGCAGCAGCGGGCGCACCGAGACCGGGTTCAGCGCCGCCTCGAAGCCGATCTCGACGAAAATGCGCCCGGTCGCGCTGCGGAAATCGACAAGAAACCGCCGCCCCTCGTCGCGGCGGCGCAGCCGCACCCCGTCCAGCAGCCGGATCAGCCCCCAGGCGCCCGGTTCGGCCAGCGCAACCGCGCCACCCTCGCCGCGAAAGCCGATCTCGGCCCCGGCCTCGGGCACCGGCCCCGGCCAGACAAGCCGCTCGGCCCCGGCCTCGGCCGACAGCGGCACGCCCTGCCCGCCCACCGCCATCACCGCCTGCCCCCGCTCGGCCAGCGTCGTCAGCGTCAGCGCCGCGCCGAACCGCCCCTCGGCATCGAAGAACCCGCCCGCCGCCCCCAGCGCCTGCTCGAAGAACGCGGCACTTTCCGGCGACAGCCCCGCCAGCCGCGCCTCGGGCTTCCAGCGCCAGGGCTGCGCATTGGTATCCAGATAGGGCGCCAGCGTGCTGGCAAAGAACGCCTGCAACGCGCCCTGCGGCCCGAACAGATCGGTGAAATCGGCCAGGTCGGCGGGCGCGCCCTCGGCAAAGGGATAGCGCCCCTCGACGGTGCGCTTGCACAGCGGCAGAACGGCGACCTGCCAGCGCCGCGTCACCGGGTTGGTCAGGATGTCGGCATGCGCCGCCGAGGTCTGCGCCAGCACATCCTCGACGATCTGCACCACGACCAGCGGCGCGGTCTTCAGCGCCTCGACCGAGGCCGCGCGGTCCTGCACGCTCATCAGCCGTTCCGCCGCCGCCTCGTCGCCCTCGCCCATCGCGCCCAGCGCCACGTTCAGCGCGGCGAACAGCGCCGCGATCTCGGCCATCTTGCCCGCCTCGACATACTGGATCGCCGGGCCGAACACGGTGGCCAGCCGCAATTGCCGCGCATGCCCGCGCCGCCGGTCCGCGCCGCCCGCCTGCGCCCAGACCTCGCGGATCAGGCGGGCCAGCGGCGAACCGGGTGCCGCCAGCAGCCCCGAGATCCGCACCGAGGCATCGCGGTCGCCAAAGGGCCGCACCCGCAGATCGGCCAGGTAACCCTGCCAATGGGCCAGCGTCTGGTCATGCAGCACATCCATCACCCGGTCGGGCGCGGCATTGACCTGCGGCGGAACCACGCCCAGCAGGTCGGGCGCCACCGTCCGCGCCGTCTGCACCGCCAGACCCGCGCCATAATCGCGCGCCCAGTCCCAGCCCGCCGCGGTGAACAGCCCCGGCAACGGCGCCTCCATCGCCTGCCCCGACCGGCGCATCACCACCTCGGCCAGCCCCGGCACCGCCGCCTCCGCCCGCCAGGACTCCAGCGCCGCCGCCCCGTCGGAGCGGCGCAATTCCAGCCAGGCGCGCTCCGCCTCCCCGGCCTCGCGGGCGAACAGCCGGGCCTGCGCCAGCAGTTCGGGATCCTGCGCGGGCAGCGCGGCGGGCGGGCCGGTCAGCGCGGGCACATGCGCCACCAATGCAGCCAGCGCCGGATCGTCCGCCCCGCGCGCCGCCAGCCAGCCCGCCAGATAGGCCCCGCTCCACTCTGCCTCGCCCGTCAGGATCGACCAGGCCCGCAGCGTGTCGTAGAGCGCGAGCCCCTCGCCCTCGCCCGCCAGCGCCTCGGCCACCGCCGCCGCCATCGCGCCCGGCAGATGCCGCGCGACCGCCCCGGCATAGTCCGCCCGCGCCCGCCCCGCCGCGTCGAACGGCCCAAGGCGCAGCGGCGCCCCCCGCGCGGCGGCCTCGACGCGTGCCACCGCCGCCGCCATCCGGTCCAGCCGCGCGCCCAGATCGGCACCGATATCCGCCCGGTCCAGACCGATCGCCAGCGCCTCGTCCTGAAAGCCGCGGGCCAGATCGGCGTGAAAGCGATAGTCCAGCGCCAGCGCATAGCCCCCCAGCGCCAGCCCCAGCGCCAGAACACCCCCGACCGCCCGGCCTGCCCAGCCCGACCGCCGCCGCCCCGCGCCCCGCCGCGCCGCCTCGGCCCGGTCCAGCAGCCCGTCCAGAAACCCCGCGAGATCGGCAAATTCCGGCCCCTGCCCGCGCGCGGTGTCGCGAAAGCCCCGCACCCGGTCCAGCGAGATGTCGCGCCCGTCGAACAATTGCCGCCCCGCCAGCGCCGACCAGCGCCGCACCGACAGCCCCGGCAGGCTGCGCGCGCGCTGGTCGATCAGCACCGCCAGCGCGTAGCGCGCTGGCCGGATCGCCTGCACCGGCACCCCCTCGGCCAGCGCCGCCGCCTCGAACCGGTCAAGCCGCGCCCGCGCCTCGGCCAGCAGCGCCGCCTCGCGCCCCGCGCGCCCCGCCATCGCGTCCAGGAAATCCAGCACCGGCACCGCCAGCCGCGCAAGCCCCCCGGTATCGGTGCGCCCCGCCATCAGCCGTCCAGTTGCCCCTCGTCCAGCCAGCGGCGCAGCGTCTCGGCGCCCACCTCGAAATGCATCGAATCCTCGCGGCTGTAGGTCGCCCCCCAGAACCAGCCCTCGTCGTTGAAATATTCCGCCAGGATCAGCAGCCCGAACTGCGTGCCGCCATCGGCAAAGGCGTCCAGCATCCCCTCCAGCGTCAGGTCGATCGCGGTGCCCCAGCTATGGTTCGAGATCGCCGTGCTCGACCCCCTTATGTTGCGCGCGCACAGCGCCCCGGCGGTGCCCAGCTTGGCATGGATGTCGGGATCGGTCTCGGCCAGCCGGTCCAGCACCCGTTCCAGCGAGTCGAGCGCGGGCCGGATCATCGTCACCGTGATCGGCCCGATCCGGCGGGTCTCCAGCAGCGCGCGCAGCCGCGGATCGGTGACCGGCTGGCAGTCCTGCGAATAGCTCGCGCGCGGATTGCCCAGAAGCTCCAGCATCACCCGGTTGTTGGGCTGGGTGATGCCGATATTGAACCGCGCCCGCGCCAGTTGCATCACCTCGGTCAGTTCCTCGGTCTCGGGCGGATCGTCGTCATGCGAGGGCAGCACCGGCACCCCGGCCCCGGGCGCCGACCCCGGCCCAGCCACGGGCGCGCGCCCCGCCATCAACGACATCTCGTCGCGCAGCCGCGCCAGATCGGCCCGCGCCTCGCGCAGCGCCGCCCCCTGGCGCGCGATCTCGGCCTCGGCCTCGGCCAGCCGGTCCTCGGCGCGGCCCAGCCGCAGCTCGGCCGCCGGATCGGCGCGCTCCAGCAGCGCACCGACCAGCGCGAAACTGACCGCCGCGACGACCAGCCCGATGGCGATGATGATCGGCCCGATCAGCGCGCCTTCCCGCACGGGTTCAGCCCTCCTCGATCCCGACCACGATCACCGACACATTGTCCGGCGCACCCGCCTCCAGCGCCGCCGCGACCAGCGCCCGGCAGGCATCGTCGGGCGAACCGGCGCCCAGCAGGATCGCGGCGATCGCCTGCTCGCTGACACAGCGCGGCAGCCCGTCGCTGCACAGAAGCAGCCGGTCCCCCGGCACCACCGGCACCGACAGGCTCTCCGCCGCAAAGCCCGCCCCCATCCCCACCGCGCGGGTGACGACATGCGATTCGGGATGGTGTTCCGCCTCCTCCGCCCCCAGCGCGCCACGCTCCACCAGGTCCTGCACCAGCGTATGATCGCGGGTCAGCAGCCGCAGATGCCCGCCGCGCAGCAGATAGCCGCGGCTGTCCCCGGCCCAGACCAGATGCGCGACCGCGGCGCGGATCATCGCCGCCACGACCGTCGCGCCCATCTGCCCGCGCCCCTCGGCCAGCGCCCGCGCGCCGATCGCGGCATTCGCCGCCTCCAGCCGCCCGATCATCCCCGCGACCGGCGCCGCCTCGTCCGGCAGGCCCGCCAGCGCGTCGATCACCATGTCCGAGGCGACATCGCCCGCCGCATGCCCGCCCATCCCGTCGGCCACGGCCCATAATTCGCCCCCGTCGGGATCGGTCAGGATCGCATCCTCGTTGCGCTCGCGCACCCGCCCGCGATGGGTCAGCCCCGCGCCCACCGGCCGCGGCATGTCCAGCCCCGGCACCGGCACCCGCCCCGGCACCCGCGTCGTCGGCGCGCTCATCGCCCCCCTCCGCCCGCGCGCAGCCCTGTCCGGTCAGCCATGCCGCTCCCCGTTCCGCTCGCGAATTGATCGCAACCCGAGGATACCGTAGACTGCCCCGCATCTGAACGGATTTCTCGGGGGGAGGATCATGCGCGGACTGCTTGGACTGGCACTGGGCGTCGCGGTCGGATGGGCGGCACCCGCAACCGCGCAGGAGATCAGCGATTCCGACCTGCTGCGGATCTTCGAAACCCAGCGCGACGCGTTCCGCGCCGCCGAGGAAAGCGGCATGGGCCGCACCCGCGGCCTGACGCTCGTCACCGTCGACGACGTGCAGGGCCCGACCACCGCCGCCGCGGCCGAGCCTTCCCCCGCCGCCCCGCCCGAAGGCGGCGAGGGCGTCAGCGTCGGCTCCACCGGCACGGTGGGGCTTGCCCCGCCCGAGCTGCGCCCGCTGGTGCCCGCACCGCCCGCCGCACCGACGCCTGTGGTCTTCGGCCAGCTGGCCCCCGATCTCCAGGTCAATGTCCGGATCGAATTCGCCTTCGACTCCGCCGCCCTCTCGCCCGACCAGAAACCGCGCCTCGAACAGCTCTGCCGCGTGATGAAGGCCAGCGACATCGCCCGCTTCCGGATCGTCGGCCATACCGATGCCGTCGGCAGCGACGCCTATAACGAGCGGCTCTCGATCCTGCGCGCCCAGGAGGTGCAGCGCTATTTCGTCAACGAATGCGGCATCGACCCGGCCCGCCTGGAAGCCATGGGCCTGGGCAAGCGGTTCCTGTTCGACAGCGCCAATCCCCGCGCCGCCGAGAACCGCCGGGTCGAGTTCCAGGCCCTGAGCTAGCACCCCCTTCTTCTTGGCCGAAATACCCCGGGGGTCCGGGGGCAGCGCCCCCGGCGGGTCGGCTTGTGTGTCGTTACGGGTGGTTCTGACGGGGGATTACAGGGGTTTGATACCGGAAGAGGGTCGAGGTCCGGGGGTTATCCCGGATGGCCCGGCATTGTCCGGCATTATCGGCCGGGCCGGGACTTCTGCCACCAGGCGGGAAGGGCGCTCTTGCCGGCGCGGCGCTCGGGCGGGAGTGCTTTT